>CAYWAK010000001.1:0-6357 GCA_964455755.1 uncultured Ardenticatenales bacterium
CCACACGTCCTCGCTCTCCAACCCGTCCTTCCTTTCCCACCGAACGACGGCGGCAAGATTCGCTATGCAAACCTCTTCCGGAACCTCGCCTCGGATTTCCGATTGACCCTGCTGGCTTTCTCAACAGCGGAGAGCGAGCAGCATTATGAGCCGGACAGGTGGTACACGGAAGAGGGAATTGCGTTCAAGACGGTACGTCGCCGGCGGATGCCCCTGTGGCGCAAGGCGCTTGACCCTTGGCGCGGTATGCCCCACCGGGCCAGTTATCACGTGGACCGCAATATGGCCGGGGTGGTTCAAACAGTGTCCGGCGACGAAACCCCGGCAATCATCCACGTCACCCAGTTGTACATGGCGCAGTATCATTCGTGCCTGGCGCAACCTGTGCGGGCGATCATTACAGTGGACGATATCGAAACGGTGAAGTTCGAACGTTACCTGGCCCACATGCAAATGAATCCTCTGGCCCGGCTGCGTGCTGCCGTGCAGCAGCGCCGGCTGCGGAAGTTGCAGAGTGACCTCATTTCCCGCTTCGATGCCTGCATTGCCGTTTCCGAACATGACAAACAGGTGTTACAATCTCTCAACCTGAACAGGCCCCTTTTCGTGGTCCCAAATGGGGTGGACACGAACCATTTCCAACCTGCCGGTCAAGCGGAAAGCAGCCACGCGCTTGTGTTCACCGGCTTCATGCTCTACGAACCGAACGAAGACGCCATGCTCTACTCTGCCAGGGAGATTCTGCCCTTAATCTGGCAGGCACATCCGGAAACGACACTGGCCATCGTCGGCAAGTCGCCTTCCCCGGCCATTCTTGCCCTGGCTACGGACTCGCGCATCACAGTGACCGGATACGTGGAAGATACGCGGCCCTACGTCGCGCCGGCGGCCGTCTGCATCGTACCGTTGCGCATCGGCAGCGGAACACGCATCAAAATCCTGGAAGCGATGGCTATGGGGAAAGCAGTGGTAACAACGTCCGTCGGATGCGAAGGGCTGAAGGTGACGGATGGTCACGACATCCTTGTCGCGGACGACCCCGCCGATTTCGCGCAGAAGACGATTTGGGCTCTCGACCATCCGCACGAACGAAAGCAGATTGGCCGGAATGCGCGGCGAACCGTAGAATCACAATACGATTGGAAGATGATCGCCCGGAAGCAGGCCCGAATCTTCCGCGAGTTGTTGGGCAAGCCTACCGATTGATCACGACCAAGGATGAATGCGGCGGTTCGTGGATGTGCTTGAGCGCCATGTGGTTTTAAAACGCCGACCTTGTCTTCGCCTCATCGGATGACCTGTATCGCAAATGCCGCTCAGGCCCCCAACGCGTCCGTCTTTGCGGCCATGATGAAGTCGTTGCGGTGCAGCCCTTTGATTTTGTGGGTCCACCAAGTCACCGTCACCCGGCCCCACTCAGTTAGCAATGCGGGGTGATGCCCTTCTTCTTCCGCAATGTTGCCGACCCGGTTCGTAAAGTCAAGGGCCTCGGCAAAGTTCTTGAAGGCAAAGACACGCTCCAACTGCTTGATGCCGTCTCGTTCCACCAGATTCCACGCCGGCACCTGGGGTAGGAGGGCCACGATCTCCGCGTCCGTAACCGTCGGCGCACCACGCCGGCACGCCACACACTTCATCCCGACCAATTCGTTCATGACGCTTCCTCCAATGCAGATTGCCTTGCCCACGGAACGCGTGGCTGCGTCTCGCAACGCCCCCTATCAAACCGGTGAACAGAGTTGGACGATGCCGAAGTCTCCCGGCAAGAACATAGCGCATATCATATCACCAGACGGGTCTTCTGGCAAATTGAATGCACCTCCGCACCGCGTGCCTCATCCGTCATGGTTGCGTAGATCACATGCGCCGCGCCGAGGGCCGGCACAATATCGCCGAGGCTGAACACGTTGGCCGGCGGAAACACGGCCGGAACGGCGAAAGGGACGTTTGAACATTCCAGACACGAATCGCTTGCCGCAGCTAAGCGCCTGTGGTATACTTGCCCCATGACGAAATCATACGCTCCGGGAAAAATAATCCTGTTTGGTGAACACGCCGTGGTCTATGGCCGGCCGGCCATCGCTGTGCCCTTGTTTCATGTGCAGGCAACGGCGCGGGTCACGGATGCGCCGCCAGGACAGGGCGTGGTCGTGGACGCTTCCGACCTGGGACGGCGTTACGCTGTGCGCGAAGCGCCGGCGGACGACCCGCACGCCGCGACCATCCGCAACGTCCTGACCTACCTGGGTCGCCGCACGGCACCGGACATCACCGTCACGCTCACTTCGACGATTCCGGTGGCCAGCGGCCTGGGCAGTGGTGCAGCTGTGGCCACGGCATTGGTGCGCGCGATGGCCACACACCTGGGCCGATCCCTGTCACCCGCCGAGGTCTCCGCTCTGGTCTACGAAACCGAAAAGCTGCACCACGGCACGCCGAGCGGCATTGACAATACCGTGATCGCCTACGAGCAGCCGATCTATTTCGTGCGCGGCCGCGCGCCGGAGCGTTTTGCCGCCGGCGGCCACCTGCCGCTGGTCATCGCCGATTCTGGCGTCCCCAGCCCGACCAAGGATACCGTCGGCGACGTGCGCAAGGCCTGGCAAAACGACCGCGCACAGTACGAAGCCTTGTTTGACGAAATCGCGGCGGTGGCCCGCCTCGCGCGAACCGCCATCGAGGAACGCCGCCTGGCCGATGTGGGGCAATTGATGGTGCGCAATCATCAACTCTTGCGGACACTGGATGTTTCCTCGGCCTTGCTCAACCGCCTGGTGGAGGCGGCCGGCCGTGCGGGGGCCTGGGGGGCAAAGCTTTCGGGCGGGGGGCGCGGCGGCAACGTCATTGCTTTGGTCGCGCCCGAGCGGGCTGCGGCTGTTGCCGAGGCCTTGCGCCGGGCCGGCGCGGTGTCGGTGCTCGATGGCCAGCAGCCGGTGGCCGCTTTGTAGGGCAGGAGAATGGCAGGACGTAGAGCAACGCAGAAGCAGCACGTTGCCCACCAAAGGATTTTACCGATGGCAGATATTGACATACGACATCTATCCAAATATTACCGGGTACATCAAAAGGATCCTGGCCTGGCCGGATCCATTCGCAGCTTCGTCTCCCGTCGTTACAAGGACGTCAAGGCTGTGGAGGACGTCTCCTTCACGATAGAGCGGGGCGAGGTCGTGGGCTTCCTGGGCCCCAATGGCGCGGGAAAGACGACAACGTTGAAGGTGCTTTCGGGACTCCTTTTTCCGACAGCAGGGGAGGCACGGGTCTTGGACTACTTGCCGCACAAACGTAGGACAGACTTCCTGCGGCAGATCACCTTGGTGATGGGACAGAAACAGCAATTGCTGTGGGATCTGCCGGCCATCGAGACCTTCCTGGTGAACCAGGCGATCTACGAGATTTCCACGGCAGACTACCGGCAGACATTGGCGGAACTGAACGACTTGCTGGACCTGGAACCGTTGCTCAGGAAACAGGTGCGCAAGCTGAGTTTGGGCGAGCGCATGAAGTGTGAATTGGCCGCGGCATTGCTGCACCGGCCCCAGGTGCTGTTTCTGGATGAACCGACGATTGGCCTGGATGTCACCATGCAGACGAAAATGCGCCAATTCATTGCCAAATACAATCGCCTGCATGGGGCCACGATTGTACTCACCAGCCATTACATGGCAGATGTCACGGCGCTGTGCAAACGTGTGATCATCATTGACCACGGGCACCTGCTTTATGACGGCAACCTGGAACGGCTCGCACAGCGACTGGCCCCCTATAAAGTCGTGACCATTGTCGCGCGCTCCCCCCTCACGCGCGACCAGCTCCTGCGGTATGGCGACGTGCAGGAGGTCAACACCTTCCGGACACAAATACGTGTGCCCCGCGGACACTCCTCGGAGGTCATCGCACGGCTGCTGCAAGAAATCGCGGTGGATGACGTGACGGTGGAAGAGCCGCCCATCGAAGACATCATCAGCGGGATATTCTCCGCCGGGGGCGTCGCGTCGTGATTCGCAAATACATCGCTTTGCTCAAAGCCAGTTGGGGCCTAACCATGGAGTATCGCGTTGGCACTCTCGTCTGGATACTGAGCAACACGCTCCCGCTGATCATGTTGGCCGTTTGGCTTTCGCTGGCCGAGGAAGGCCCGGTCGGAAGCTACGCGCCGGCCGATTTTGTGCGCTACTACGTGATCGTGCTGGTCGTGCGGCAGTTGACCACGGCCTGGGTATCGTACGAGCTGGAGCGCCAGATTCGGCTGGGAGAACTCTCTCCCAAGCTGTTGCGCCCCCTCCACCCAATTCATGAGCATGTGGCGATCCATTTGGCTGATCGGGTGTTTCGCATTGGCCTGTTGCTTCCGCTCATCTTGCTGGTGTTTTGGCTCTACCCGGAGGCGCGCTTCTCGACAGACGGGTTTTCCGCTGCGCTGGCCGTGGTCACGGCCTTTGCTGCTTTCGGCATCCGCTTTCTCACGTTTTCTTGCATCGGCCTGCTCAGTTTTTGGACAACCCAGAGCGAGGCACTCGCGGATTTGTATTACGCGGCGTGGGTGATGCTGGGAGGCATCATCGCTCCCCTGGACTTGCTCCCGGTGTCTGTCGTGCACATCGGGTTTTACCTCCCCTTCCGGTATATGCTTTCCCTGCCGATAGAGATCGTGCTTGGAAAGGTGACCGGGGTGACTCTTTGGCAAGGCGTGTTGATGCAGGTTGGGTGGTTGGTGGGCGGATTTCTTCTGTTTCGCCTGCTGTGGCATTGGGGCGTGCGCAACTACAGTGCGGTGGGAGCCTAGACCGTGCGTTATCTCAGAATGATTCAGATATTCTACAAGAATTGCCTGCTGGTGGATTTGGAATACCGCGCGAACTTCTTGATCAACAGCGTGATGAGCGTTTTTTGGGCGTCGTTCGCCATTTTGGGGATCAAGATCCTGTTTCTCCATCGCGACCACATTGGCGATTGGAGCTATTACGAAGTGCTCCTGGTCATTGGCTTGTTCCAGTTGTTCACCGGCGTGATGGAAGGCGTCCTGCGCCCGAACGTGACCCAAATTGTGGAACAGATTCGCCTGGGGACGATGGATTTCCTGCTCACGAAACCGGTCAGCAGCCAGTTTCTGGCCAGTATGCGCTATGTGCGCATATGGCATCTGATGGACGTGCTGGTGGGTGTGGGCATTTGCGGTTATGCACTTTTCCGCTTGCAGGTGCAGGTTTCTGTGTGGCAGGCACTCTTGTTCCTGCTATTGCTCTGCTCGGCCACCGTTCTGCTCTACAGCTTGTGGCTGCTCATGGTTACGACAGCTTTTTGGTTTGTTCGCATAGACAATATCACGCACCTGTTTTCCGCCGTCTTCGATGCCGGCCGCTTTCCGGTTACGATCTATCCGGGCTGGGTGCAGGGTGTGCTACTGTTTGTCGTTCCGGTGGGCTTCATTACCACGGTGCCGGCCGCCGCGGCTTTGGGACGGCTGTCTTTGGGATATGCGGTGATGTCGTTTGTCATGGCCGCCGTCATGTTTGTGGTCAGCTATTTCTTTTGGCGCTTTGCCGTGCGCCACTACAGCAGCGCCAGCAGCTAGTAGGGGCAAGACATTCCTGGCGCGAGCCTACCCTGCCAGACGCACTCCACCTCCCCGCAGTACCTGGCCGTCGGGTCATGCGCTGGTGGATGCCTTGCTCCTACTCTACCCACACCGTGAAGTTGACGGTAGTGCGCCATCATGTTATAATAGCCCCCGGTAGCGGGTATTGGGTCGGTAGGAGTGGCCAGAAAGCATCAGTCTGCATTCATCTTAATACCTTCATCGTATTCTCTGGGAGCTGCCTGCGACGTACCTCCCAGGCAAAAACGAGTGAAGGGCGAGGCTTTATTGTAGGGCAGTGCCGCCCTCCCGAAATCTTTACCTGCGTATTGCGATGATTTTCTGGTTGGCCCAAAGGCCAAAACTTCCTCCTCCCGAATCGTATTCTCCCCGCTTGTAGTCTTTGGTTTGCCTCACGGCTTCTGTTGTCGAACGTGGTCGCTTTTTGCCGTTCACTCTTCATCTCTGAAGAATCCGGATGGACATAACGTGATCCTACAACTTGGTACAGAAGGGGGGTGATCGTGGAAGACAAGAACAAAAGATGGTATCGTTTTGTTGCCCCGCGTGATGGGGAGACGTTGCTGTCCTTTAGAGATTCAGAAAAGACTCTGAGTATCCATAAAAATGCCTATGGCAAAAAGTGAGGAGAATGAGAAAATGCGTTTGAACAAGATTCTGTCCTGGGCTATCGTGGCCATGTTGCTGACGATTGCTGTAGCTGCTTGTAGCCCGCAAGCAACCCCGACCGAAGCTCCTGCCGAAGCGACCGAAGCTCC
>CAYWAK010000001.1:6457-42388 GCA_964455755.1 uncultured Ardenticatenales bacterium
CCCGCCGCAACGACGGGCGAGACCTACAACGTTGGTTTCCTGGCCGCGATTACGGGTGGAGCGGCTTTCCTGGGCGTCCCGGAGCGTGATGCTGCCTTGATGCTTCAGGAGCAGATTGACAAAGCCGGCGGTATCACCGGTTCCGACGGCGTGATTCACCCCGTCAAGATCATAATCTATGACACAGAAGGCAGCGGCGATGCCGCCATTCCGCTGGCGAAAAAGCTCATCGGAGACGACAACGCTGTAGCCATCGTTGGCGGCACGAGAAGTCCCGTCAGCCTGGCGCTGGTGCCGGTGATGGAAGAGGCAAAGATACCGTACGTCTCTATGGCCTCGAGCAGCAGTATTGTGGAGCCGGTATCGGAGCGGCATTGGGTATTCAAGACACCGCCGATGAATCGGCACACGGCCCCGCTGCAAGCCAAATACCTCAAAACGGTTGGCGTTACGAAGGTCGGAGTCCTTTATGTGGATAACGCCTACGGTGAAGACGGGCGGGATGCTTTCCGTGTGGCAGCAAAAGCCGAAGGGCTGGAGATTGTCGCCGAAGAGACCTTCGCCGCTTCCGATACCGACATGACCGCCCAGCTCACGAAGGTGCAGGCCAGTGGCGCAGAGGCTTTTGTGGTGACGGCCCTTCCGCCGGCAGCTTCCATTCTTACCAAGCAATACAGGGAGATGGGCATTGACCTGCCGCTGGTACACAACCATGGCGTAGGCATGAAGCCCTTTATTGACCTGGCCGGCGTCGAAAACGCAGAGGGCGTCGTCTTCCCAATCGGCAAACTCGCCATCGCCGACAACTTGGCTGACAGCGATCCGTTGAAGCCCGTCGTGACCAAGTTCAAGGCAGATTACGAAGCCTACACCGGCAACCCCGTCAGCACGTTCGCCGGCCATTCGTGGGATGGGCTTATGTTGACCTTGAATGCGCTGGAGGCTGTCCCCAATGGCACCCCGCTGGAAGAAGCGCGGGCCATGGTGCGTGATAACCTGGAGAACACCACAGGCTTCATCGGCACAGATGGTATCTTCAATATGTCGCCCGAAGACCACGTCGGGCTAGGCCCCAATGACGTGGTGATGGTGAAAGTTCACAACGGTGAGTGGATCTACTTCCCGCCGGAGGAGTGGGCTAAGTAAGCAAATCATACTCTCTTGGTTGTGTCGCAGTGCCTTGGTGTTCGCGCCGGGGCGCTGCGACATCTAGTCGACGGTAACGCAGAAAATGCCTGGATTTAGCGCTTCAGATTACGTTCAATTGACCCTGTCCGGAATCAGTACCGGCGGCATTTACGCGCTCATTGCTTTGGGATTCGTAACGATCTATACCGTCACCGGGATCATCAACTTTGCCCAGGGTGAATTCGCCATGCTGGGGGCGATGCTCGCCGTCAGCTATCAAAAAACGATGCCCCTGCCCATCGCGGCGGTCGCGGCCGTTTTGACGGTGACCCTGCTCGGTCTGGCCCTGGAACGAGTCGTCATTCACTCTGCACGCAAATCCACCGCGGTTACGCTGATCATCATCACGATTGGTGTGGACATTGCCCTGCGTGGTTTGGCCCTCCTGATCTGGGGCACGACACCCTATGCCCTGCCTAGTTTTTCACCTGGCCCCCCAGTTCTTTTGTGGGGCGCAGTCTTGAGTCGCCAACGAATCTGGGTGGTTGGCGTGACATTGGTTATCTTGGTTGGCCTGTGGTTCTTCCTGGAGCATACCATGCTGGGCAAGGCCGTGCGAGCATGTGCCATCAACCCCAAAGCTGCCGACCTGATGGGCATCAGCCCGGAACGCATGTCTTTCCTCTCCTTTGGACTGAGTGCCGGCTTGGGGGCTGTAGCCGGCATCGTCATCGCCCCGCTGACGCTGGTCAGTTATAACATTGGGCTGACGCTCGGACTCAAAGGATTCGTGGTCGCCGTAATGGGCGGGCTGGTGAATGCGCCTGCGGCCGTCGCCGGCGGCTTGCTGCTTGGACTTCTCGAATCGTGGGGCGCAGGCCTGTTGTCCTCTGGATTCAAGGACGCGATTGCATTTATCCTGCTTTTCATCATTCTTTTCCTGAAGCCTGCCGGACTCTTTGGTAGTCAAGGAGAATCCTCAACCAGCTTATGAGAGAAGAGAACCAAGCAGGACGCTTTGTCGCGCGGCATGGGCAAGAACTGGCCATTATCGCTTTGGCTTTGTTCCTCCTTGTTGTACCCGTTCTCATACCTACTTCCTATTGGCTAAGCATCCTGATTTTCGTGGGCATTCAGACCATCGTAGTCATTGGCTTGTGCCTGCTGATGGGCTACGCAGGGCAAATATCGCTGGGGCAGGCCGCCTTCTACGGCCTGGGCGCCTACAGCTCCGGCATCCTCACCGTCAAATTCGGCTGGTCGCCTTGGCCGGCCATGCTCGCCGGCGTCATCATCACCGGAGCGATTGCCTACGTCATCGGCATTCCGATCTTTCGCTTGCGGGGGCACTATCTGGCGATGGCCACGCTTGGGTTTGGTATCATCGTTCAACTCATGTTTTCACAGTTTCGGGACTTGACAGGCGGATCCTCTGGCCTGCCCGGCGTGCCCCGTCTGGCCGTTGGAGGGTTCGTTTTCAGCAGCGACCTTTCGTATTATTACCTGGTGTGGGCCGTTGTCATTGCCGTCCTCATTCTCTCACTGAACATCGTGAACTCGCGCGTAGGGCGTGCCTTGCGTTCGCTCCACGGCAGCGAAGTTGCTGCGGAGACCCTGGGCGTGGACACGAGCCGCTTCAAACTCCAAGTGCTGGTGGTGAGTGCCGTTTACGCCAGCATCGCCGGCAGCCTCTATACGCACTACATGATTTTCGTCAGCCCGGCCCCCTTTGGATTCCTCGCCTCCGTGCAATTGCTTACGATGGCTGCGGTGGGCGGGCTGGGCAGCGTTTGGGGAGCACCATTTGGGGCCGGCTTCGTCCTCCTCTTGCGTGAGGGCCTGCGCACCGAGTTGTCCAAAGTCTTGCACTACGCTTCCGGCGAACATGAGCTCATTGCCTACGGCGTCATCCTGGTCGCCATCATGATTTTTGCCCCAGAGGGGTTGACAAGCCGTATCGTGACCGTAGTTCGTGAGCGGTGGATTTTGCCTGCGCGTCGTGTGGGAGGGCACACGTGACGCAGCCGAACGGAATGGAGCCTTTGCTGGAAGTTCGCGCGCTCCAGAAATTCTTTGGAGGCCTGGTAGCGGTGAACGAAGTCAACTTTCAGGTAATGCCGGGCGAGATCGTGGCCATCATCGGTCCGAACGGGGCGGGCAAGACCACAATGTTCAACCTGTTGTCCGGCATTTATGTGCCAGACAAAGGAGAGGTCGTCTTTCATGGCAAAGTCCTGAACGGACGAAAGCCGTATCAAATCGCGCAACTGGGACTGGCGCGAACGTTTCAGAACCTGCAAGTTTTCGATAACATGACAGCCCTTGAAAACGTCATGGTCGGGCGGCACGTACGCAGTGCCTATGGACTGCTTTCTGCGGCATTGCGACTGCCACACGCCAGACGGGAGGAAAGCGACATTCACAAACAAGCCTGGCATTATTTGTCGCTGGTGCATCTGCAGGAGTACGCCGGTATGCAGGCCTGCAACCTCTCCTTTGGCCAGCAACGCCGCCTGGAAATTGCGCGTGCGCTGGCGTCCGAGCCGGCTCTTCTGTTGCTGGACGAGCCAGGGGCAGGTCTGACACGGGAGGAAGTGGAAGAGCTGGATGGCCTGATCCGCGAGATTCGCGACGGTGGGTCCACCATCTTGTTGGTCGAGCATGACATGGATCTGGTGATGGGCATTGCCGACCGCGTGATTGTCTTGAACCATGGAGAAAAGATCGCCATGGGCACCCCGGACGCTGTGCAACAAGATCAGCAGGTGATCCGTGCCTATCTCGGGGAAGTGTGGGATTAGTACATGACGGCGGAAATCCTTCGGCGGTAGCGCTCACCGAAATCTACCGCAGAGACACGGAGAACGCCGAGCTGTGCGTGGTTCTCCCTGTGAACTCGGCGTCCGTATTTGCGCCGGGCTGTACGAACTACATACGGAGTACAAGAATATGCTTGAGTTGAAGGAAGTCAGCACGTCCTACGGAAGTATTCAGGTGTTGCGAGGTATTTCGCTGAATATCAATCCTGGCGAAATTGTGGCGCTCATTGGGGCCAATGGGGCCGGCAAGACGACGCTGCTGAACACAATCTCCGGCCTTGTGCCACCGCAAAGTGGCCAGATTCTCCTGGACGGCGTTTCCATTACGCGCAACTCACCCAGTCGCGTTGTCCGTCACGGTATCAGCCATGTGCCGGAACGCCGGCAAGTCTTCGGCGCCTTGAGCGTCCAGGACAACTTGCTGCTTGGCGCCTATCACCGCTATCGCCAGGCCGGCCGGAACCGCGTGATGGCAGATGTGGAGCGGGTCTATGAAACATTCCCTGTGTTGCAGCAACGCAGTGGTCAGGCGGCCGGTACGCTCTCCGGCGGCGAGCAGCAAATGCTGGCTGTGGGCAGAGGCATCATGGCGCGCCCCCGTTTGCTCATGCTCGATGAACCCTCCCTGGGGTTGGCCCCGATGTTGGTGAGGGAAATCTTCCGTGTCTTCACGGCCCAGCGCGAACAGGGCACCACCGTCCTCATCGTGGAGCAGAATGCCCGCGCGGCACTGAACATCGCCGATCGCGGATATGTACTCGAACGTGGGAAGATCGTCATCGAGGGCACTGCCGACGAGCTGGTCTCCGATGAACGTGTGCAATATGCCTACCTGGGCCGCCGAAACGGCTACAGGAATGGTTCAAACGGTCGGGCCGTTGCGTCGTGAGCAGACAGGATATCAACGAACGCGCCCAACGGCACAGGCTCATGTCAAGATCATTATCGGAAGACTTATTTTAACAGGAGGAGGATATGCCCATTTGGAATAAGAAGTATGAAACAATGTCCCGCGCAGAGCTGGAGAACTTGCAGGTGGAGCGGCTGCGCGATCTGGTCACGTATGCCGCCGGCCACAACCAGTTTTACCACGATAAACTGGAAAACGCCGCGGTTGCCGCCGGCGACATCCACAACCTGGCCGACCTGGAAAAGCTGCCCTTCACTACGAAGCAAGACCTGCGCAATCATTATCCCTTCGGCATGTTCTGCGTGCCCTTGAACGACGTTTGCCGCGTGCATGCATCCAGCGGCACAACCGGCAAGCCGACGGTTGGCGGCTATACCAAGAACGACCTCGAACTTTGGTCGGAGGTGATGGCTCGCACACTTTCGAGTTGCGAGGTTGTGCCGGAAGATGTTGTGCATAATTCGTATGGCTACGGCCTGTTCACCGGCGGGCTGGGGTTCCACATGGGCGCCGAAGAGATCGGCTGCACGGTCATCCCCGTCTCCGGCGGGTTGACCAAGCGACAAATCATGCTGATGGAAGACTTCGGGGCCACGGTGCTGACTTGCACGCCGTCCTACTCACTCGTCCTGGCCGAACAGGCCGCGGAAATGGGGATTGACTTGCGCAAGCAAATGAAGCTGCGCGTCGGCGTTTTTGGCGCAGAACCCTGGTCGGCAAGCATGCGCAAAGAAATCGAGCGTTACTTGGGCCTGGAAGCCTACGACATCTATGGCCTGACCGAAATCATCGGGCCGGGTGTGTCCGTTGAATGCACCGAACATGACGGCCTGCACATCTTTGAAGACCATTTCCTCGCCGAAATCATTGATCCGGACACCGGCGAGCGGCTCGATTATGGCCAGGAGGGGGAGTTGGTGATCACCACACTGACGAAAGAGGCCATGCCCGTCATCCGTTACCGCACGCGGGATCGGACGATCTTGCACGCCGAGCCGTGCGCTTGTGGTCGCACGATGGTGCGTATGGAAAAGGTGTTTGGCCGCACCGACGATATGCTCATTGTGCGCGGCGTGAATGTTTTCCCCTCGCAAATCGAGAGCGTGTTGCTGGCCGTTGATGAAGTCGAGCCGCACTACCAGCTTGTGCTGGATCGCGCGCGCCATGATCTTGACAGCTTGGAGATTTGGGTCGAGGCTTCCGAAAAGCTATTCCAGCCGGTAGACACCCGTCGCCTGGATGAACTGCAAGCCTACATTGCCAACGAAATGCAGCAGGCCTTGGGCATCTCCACGAACATCCGGCTCATGGGCCCCAAGAGCATCACCCGGAGCCAAGGCAAAGCCAAGCGGGTTATTGACAAACGAGAACTTTGATCTGGTGAGTCAGCACGTAGGGACAGGTTTGAAACCTGTCCCTACATTCTCTTCCATTGGTCATCTGCCCACTGATTACTGCTCTCCGACTCCTGTTTTCACAACAGTTGCGCGTTGAGTTCACGTACGTTCGTGGTGTGGCGCGTCAGGTCGTCGCGCAAGCGGGCAAGTTCGCTCCCATACCGCAGACGGCGGGCCAGGAAGGCGAACTCTTCACTGTCCGTGGAGGGGATCGTCATATCCTTGGCGTCACCCCGAACCATGCGCAAGGCGTCAATCAACTGCCGCAGGAAGATGTACGCCTGACGCAGGCGGTCATAATCGTCCTGTGAAAATATGCCCGCCGCGGCCAACGCGGCGATGGTTTTCTGTGTGTTCGTCTGACGCAGTTGCGGGTTCTGGCCGCCGTGCATGATTTGCAGGCCCTGGGCGAGGTACTCAACGTCTACCAGGCCGCCGGGGCTGTACTTTGCGTTGATCGTGCCGCCGGCGACGAGGTGTCTGAGCTGTCGCTCACGCATGGCCCGCATAGCGGTAACATCAAACGGTTCGCCGCCGTAGATCACATCGTCGCGTAGCGCGGCCACCTCCGCGCCAAATTCGGCGTCGCCGGCGACCGCGCGCAACTTGACCAGGGCTTGCCGCTCATAGGGCCAGGCAGCGCCACCCGGGCCAAAGTAGCTGCGGAAAGAATCCAACGAGACGGCCAGACTGCCGGCGCTGCTGTAAGGACGCAAGCGCAGGTCAACCTCGAAAATGCCTTCCTGTTTGGCCCGAATCGTGCGCAGGAATGCTTGCACCAGCCGCTCGTAATACTCCCCGTTGGTAATCTGCTGGTCTCCCGTCGTCTTTCCGTTGCCGGCGTAGATGAACATCAACTCGATGTCCGAGGCGAAACCAAGCTCAAGCCCACCGAATTTGCCGAGCGCACAAACGCTCAGGGGGCAGGGGGTGTTGCTGTCCAAGACCGGTTGGCCGAACTGAGCGCGGAGTTCGTCATCACAGAGTTTGTAGGCCGCGTTTACGATGACGGCGGCGAGGTTGGTGAGTTCTACGGAGAATTGCCCAAACTCGGTGATGTGCCCCAGGATATGCCGCATGTCAATGCGAAACATCTCGCGATCTTTGAAGGCATTCAGCGCGTCAATCTGAGCGGGCCTGTCGGCGGCAGCTTGCAGGGCCGCGGCCAGTTCGCTCTGCAATTGCTCCGCAGGCTTGGGGGTCTCGATGGCCGAAAGATTGCGGACCACCGGGAATAAGTTAGCGTACTGCATGCGCAGGAAATCTTCCCAGAGAAAATCGCTGACACCCAACAGTCGCGCCATGGCGTTCAGCACTTCGGGGCGCTCAAGGGAGGCGACTTCATCAGGCCAGTCGGAACGCATAAACAGTTGCCCCAAAAAGGAGCGAAAGTGCAACAGAGCAGATTCCGGATTCGGCGATTGGGGGAGCAGATGGGTAAAATGCTTCACCAGGACGGTGGCCGCGCGCAATTCACGTTGCTTTTCCGGCGTGGCAATCTTTCGCCCGTGGGCATCGGTGATGTGCAGCGTGTCGAACACACGGTCGCCGAGGGTGCTGACCGTTACGTGCGCGATGTACGTGCCGTTCAGGGCGAGCGCGTTGGTCAATTCGTACAGGAAGCCGGTGGTATCGGGCGCATCAATGTGCAAGACGGTGTACCGGTCGGAAGACTCGTTGTCAATCTCAATATCAATCGGATAGAGGCGGGTCGCCGTGCCGGGCGTGTCGCGCAACGTGAGGGCCACACGTTTGGCCAATTCGCCCTGGGCTTCATGCTGTTGTTGGGCGCGGAGCCGTTTTACCAGAGATGCCAGGTCGTTGGCGTATTGAGACCAGATGCCCTCAGAAACATCCCCATGCACAGGGCGTACGATGAAGACATCCACGATCTTCTTCCGCGTTTCCTTGTCCGCTTTTGCGAACTTCCGCCGGGACCGGTGCCGCGATCGGAGCCGTGGCCGGCGGGGAACTGCTGCCAGGGCCGGCTCGAGCTGTCGGTCAACCGGGTCGTAGGTGAAGACATGCCCATCCAGGATCGTGAAACCGTACGTGAACAACAAGCCGCAGATCAACGAGAGCTCGCCGAGATAATCGTAACCGACAATCGTAACGCGCCAACACCCATCCTCAACGGGGACGGCACGAACTTCGACGAGATTGTCCTGATCGAGCCGTTTCGCAAGTTCGGCGTGACGCGCGATGTCGTCATAGCTGAAGGCCTTGGCATAGGACTGGGCCATCCGCGCCAGGTGGCTACTGACATACGGCGATGAATAGGACGTGTCGGATATCACAGGTTTTGGGGTAGCCGGTGATGTCATCTCATAATCCTCCAGGAAGAAACGGTACACAGCGCGAATGGCTGCGCGATGTTGCTGGTAGCGGACGATAAACTGGTCGCCTGTCGCGGGGCCTTGAAAGCCCAACCGCCGGGCCAGGTACGAGAGCTCTTCCGGCCGGTCGGGCAGCGCGTGTGTCTGCTTGTCATCCATGATTTGCAAGTAATGTTCAACGGTGCGCAGGAAGACGTAGCCATTCATGAGCACACGGTGTTGGACTGCCGTTAAAAATCCGGCTTCGAGGAGTTTGGCCAGGGCGCTTAGCGTGTTGTGGGTACGGACTTCGGGATGTTTGCCGCCATGCACAAGTTGCAAGTACTGGGTAACGAATTCGACGTCACGGATAGAACCGGCACCCAATTTTACCTCGCTCCACTCTGTGCCCTGCCGGCGCAGGGGGGCTTCGATGCGCCGTTTCATTGTGCGGATGTCTGCCCGCACCGTTTCATTCTCCAGGGCGAACAGGAGCGGCTCCGCTCGCCGTAGAAGCGTCTGTCCGAGTGCCTTGTCCCCGGCGATTACCCGCGCCTTGAGCAGGGCCTGTTTCTCCCACAAACGGGCGTCTTTGCGCAGGTAGGCCATATAGCCATCCAGCGTGGGCACCAGCGGGCCGGCCTTCCCCCAGGGGCGCAAGCGCATATCTACGCGATAGAGGAAACCCTCGGCCGTCATGTGCCCCAATCCCTCGATCAACTTCTCGCCGAGACGCTGGTACGCCAAAGCGTTTGATTCGGCGAGAAAGACCAGGTCAATGTCCGAGCTGTAGTTGAGTTCATGGCCGCCCAGCTTGCCGAACGCAATCACCGCGAAACCATCCGTCGGCCGATTCGTCTGCCTGGCGGCGATGAAGAGGCAAGCACGCACCAGGCTATCGGCCAGGTAGGCCAGTTGTGCGGTCGCCGTCGTCAGGTCTAACAGTTCCAGCAGGTCGGCGGTGCCGATGCGCAACCGTTCCCAGCGTTGGAAACGGCGCAGAGCGTCGAGCTGCTTTTTGGCCGAGGCGAAAGGTGCCATCGCTGCTTGCGCATCGGCGTAGAACGCTTCAACACTCTTTGGCTGGGCCAGATTCTTGCGCTCCGAAAGCCGTATGAAGTACTCCGGGGTACGTAGCAAGATTCGGGTGAGAAACTGGCTGGCCGCAAACAGGGTAACGAGGATTTCAACCGCGCGGGGGTTTTCGGCCAGGTAGCGGAACAGGGTGCGGGAGTCGTCCACGCTATGCGTAAAACGCTCCAGATTGACGAGCACGCGGTCCGGATTCGCGGCGTGGGAAAACGCAGTCAACAGATGGGGTAAGCAGGCAAGAAATTCCGGTCGCGCATTTGATTTGCGGGCAATCCTTTGCAGGCGAAGATTGGCTGCATGCCAGTCGGCGAACCCGACAGGCTGCAACAATTGTTGCGCTTCGGCTTGGCTCAACAGCTCGCGCGGCAGACCGTGCTTATCTCCGTAATCGGTGGGAATCATTTTCGGGATGGTGAATTGCCTTGCGCTACCACGTCTTGCCAGCGATTGGTGTGGATGTGACAAATTGCAATCGCGATGGCGTCCGCCACATCGTCGGGGGTGGGAACTTCATCGAGATGGAGCAACAGCGCCACCATGTTTTGCATTTGCTTTTTGTCTGCTCCGCCGTATCCCGATATGGCTTGTTTGACTTCGTTCGGGCTATACTCAAATACGGACATGCCGTATATCGCTGCTGCCAGCAGGACGACGCCTCTGGCATGTCCAACCGCGAGGGCCGTGCGTACGTTCTTGCTGAAGAAAACCTTCTCAACGGCCATCGCAGACGGGCGGTGCGCTTCAATGATAGCGGACAGCTCCCGGTGAATAGAAAACAGTCTTTGGGGCAGGGGCGTATGCGCCGGGGTGAAAATCGCGCCGCTGGCTTGCAACTGTGGCCCTTCGTGGTCGTCGCGGACCACGGCATAGCCGGTGATGGCCGTACCCGGGTCAATGCCCAGGACGAGCGGTCGCGCTTCGGTCGCAGAAGCCATCATTCCAACTTGCTCATCAGTTCATCGGGAATGTCTATGTTGGTGAAGACCTGCTGAACATCGTCCAAATCTTCGAGCTCTTCGACCAATCGCATCAATGTCAGCGTATCGGATTCTTCGAGCGTAAGGAGGTTTTGAGGCACCAACTCGATTTCTGCTTCTGCAATTGGTACGTCATTTTTCACCAACTGTTCCTGAACGTGTTGAAAATCCTGGAGTTCTGTATATACTTCAACCACACCGTCTTCGATGCGTACGTCATCGGCGCCGCTGTCAATAGCAATGAGGGCCAGGTCTTCGGTATCGCCGCTATCGGACTCGATGGTGATGACCCCTTTCTGGGTGAATTGCCAGCCCACCGTTCCCGATTCTCCGAGGTGGCTGTTGTGACGTCGCACAACGCGTCGGAGGTCGGCTACGGTGCGGTTGCGATTGTCGGTGACTACTTGGATCATGATGCCGGTTCCGTGTGGGCCATGCGCTTCGTAATATGCTTCCTCCAGCGCATCTCCCTTCAGCTCGCCCGTGCCCCGCTTGACAGCTCGCTGGATGTTATCTTTCGGCATGTTGGATTTTCTGGCCTTTTCTATCGCCAGGCGCAGCGAGAAATTGGCAGACGGATCGCCCCCTCCTTGACGTGCGGCCATTTCAATCTCCCGAGCCAACTTGGTGAACAGTTGGCCCCGTCGGGCATCGGTGACCCCCTTCTTTCGTTTGATTGTGGACCATTTAGAGTGTCCAGACATTTGTCCTCCTCTCCCCTTTGCTGTAGGCCAGTGTTAGCTTTTCGATTCCTCGCGGCTGCGGACCAAAACGCGCCAGACACCTTTTTGAGCGATTGTGTCCGACTGGTTGACAACCTCAACCTTAAACGACACCATACCGCCGCCGAGCCGTTTCATTGGTTTGGTTTGCGTCACCTGCACGCGCACTCTAATCGTGTCCCCCATGTAAATCGCGTCGCGGAACTTCCAATCCAGGCCCAAGAAGGCTTCGGCAGTGCCGTCAATGAAGCCCAGGCGGGCGGCCAGACCGGAAGCGATGGAGAGTCCCAGCAGGCCATGGGCGATGCGCTTCCCGAAGCGGGTTTGCTCGGCAAAAACGGCGTCGGTGTGCAGGGGGTTGTAGTCGCCCGATAGGCCGGCGAAGATGGTCACGTCCGTTTCGGTAATAGTGCGTGCCGGCGAGATGTAGGTTTGGCCAACTGCAAAGTCTTCGAAGTACGTGCCGAATTGTGTTGCTGCCAGGTTTTCTTTCATGTAGCGTCTCCTCATGGAATCTTGCAAGAGCCTCGTCTTTCGTTTTCCATACTGAATGCCGGTACTCATTATATCATTAGTATGGCAGAAATACAACCTTCGGGAAACTGGCCCCTACGCCCCATCTTTGCCAATCACTTCCAGTTGGGGTATAATTGCGCACGAGCAAGGCCGCGCAATCGCGAGAGGAGGCGGAGCGATGGATTTTGAGCTTAGCGAAGAGCAGAGAATGATTCGGGACACGGTCCGCGAATTCGCACAAGCAGAGGTTGCGCCCCGCGCGCGCGACGTAGATGAGACGGGGCGTTTCCCGCGCGAGAATTTCGAGCGCATGGCCGCGTTGGGCTTGATGGGCCTGCCCATCCCGGAGAAGTACGGCGGCGCGGGAGCCGACACGCTCAGCTACGCTTTGGCCGTCGAAGAGATATCGGCTGCCTGTGGTTCGACCGGCCTGACCTACGCGGCCCACGTCTCGCTGGTTTGCAGCCCGCTGTACTATTTTGGGACGGAGGCGCAGAAGCAAAAATACCTGGTGCCGTTGGCGCAGGGTGAGCACTTTGGCGCATTCGGGCTTACCGAGCCGCAATCGGGTTCGGACGCTGCCGGCCTGCGCACGACCGCCGTCCGCGAGGGCGACAACTGGGTGATCAACGGCCAAAAGATGTGGATCACGTCTGGCGCAATCGCCGACACCTTGATTGTCGCTGCGGTGACCGATCCTGAGCGAGGGGCACATGGCGTGTCCAACGTGATCGTCGAAAAGGGGACGCCCGGGTTTACCGCCGGCAAGAACGAGCCGAAAATGGGGCTAAAGGGTTCGATCACGTCGCAGCTCTTCTTTGAAAATTGTCGGGTTCCGGCCGAAAACATTTTGGGCGATCCCACCGAAGGCTTCGTGCAGTTCATGAAGACGCTGGATGGGGGACGGATCAGCATCGGGGCCATGGCCCTGGGGTTGGGGCGGGCGGCGCTGGAAGCGGCCATTGCCTACGCCAAGGAGCGGCACGCGTTTGGCCAATCCATCGCCAACTTCCAGGCGATCCAATGGATGATTGCCGACTCATCAACGGAGCTGGAAGCCGCCCGTCTCTTGCTTTACCAGGCGGCGGCGCTGAAAGATGCCGGCAAACGCTACACCAAAGAGGCAGCCATGGCCAAACTGTTCGCCTCCGAAGCGGCAGAACGGGCCTGCTTCCGGGCCATCCAGATCCATGGTGGGTACGGGTACAGCCGCGAATATCCAGTGGAGCGCTACTACCGCGACAACCGTCTGACAGAAATCGGCGAAGGAACCAGCGAGATACAGCGATTGGTCATCGCCCGCCAGGTGCTGAAAGGATAGGCTCTTCACCGCAATGCGCATGAGACAAAACGAAAGAACCCATTACGGTAAAATTGACACGTGGAACAGGCTTTCGAGCCTGTCAGCAGCCTGGAAAGGCTACTCCACGTGTGGCTTTTGCTCCAATGCGAAAGAATACGCAGACCGGCGAACGCACAAGACTGTTACGATATGATATGAAAGGAAACGCGCTGCCCCTGAACCAAATCCTTTGCGGGGACTGTACGAAAATCCTGCGCACGCTGCCGGAGAATTCGATAGACTTGATCTTCGCCGACCCGCCCTACAACCTCCAGTTGCAACGAGAATTGTGGCGGCCCAACATGACGAAGGTGGACGCGGTCACCGATGCGTGGGATCAATTCGATGACTTCCAGGCCTATGATGCGTTTAGCCGTAACTGGCTCGGCGCTTGCCGCAGAGTTCTGAAGGACACCGGAACACTTTGGGTGATCGGATCATATCACAACATCTACCGCGTTGGCGCGATCATGCAAGACCTGGGCTACTGGTTTCTGAACGACATCGTATGGGTCAAGACGAATCCGATGCCCAATTTTCGGGGTGTGCGCTTCACCAATGCACACGAAACGTTGATTTGGGCCGGCAAGACGCAGGGGGGCCGGTACACCTTCAATTATCACGCCATGAAAGCGTTCAACGAGGACAAGCAAATGCGCAGCGATTGGCGGCTTCCGCTTTGCTCCGGCAAAGAGCGCATCAAGGTAAACGGGAAGAAAGCGCACTCCACCCAAAAGCCGGAGGCTCTGCTCTACCGCGTAATCTTGTCGTCGAGTAACCCCGGCGATGTGGTCTTGGATCCGTTCTTTGGCAGCGGAACAACCGGCGCTGTTGCCCAGAAGCTGCACCGCCATTGGATCGGCATCGAGCGGGAGAAGAGGTACGTCGAAACCGCCCGCGCTCGCCTTGAATCGCTGCCGGCCGGGCCGTTTGCCGAAGACGTGTTTGACGTGCGCGATAAGAAGCGGCTGGCACCCAGGGTAGCATTCAGCCTGCTCGTAGAAACCGGCTTGCTCGTCCCCGGCCAGGAGCTATACTTCCGGGGCGACCGCCATGTTGCCGCCCGTGTGCGGCCCGACAGTAAACTTCTACTTGCCGATGGCTTCGCCGGCTCCATTCACCAGGCGGGAAGAAGGCTGATGAACGGCAGTCCGTGCAACGGCTGGCAACACTGGTTCTACGAATCAGATGAGGGAGAGTTGCACCCGATTGATGGTTTGCGCAAGACATATCGCGAGACCTGGCTGTGATATCTGTGAAAATCTGCGTAATCTGTGGACAGAAAACGTCAATACCCAGTAACGGATGACAGGAGACAATTGTGGTAGGAGACGCCGGACTGGCAAAGCAAATCCGCCTGACGAAGCTCTCTTCGTGCGCCGGGTGAGCTTCCAAAATGGGCCCTGGAGCCCTGGCGCAGGTTCTGCGCCCCCTGAAAGGGCGGTTCCCCGCCGCCGAATACCCGGATCTATTGGTCGGTTTGGAGACCGGCGACGATGCTGCTGTCTACCGGCTGAGTGATCAGCGAGCACTGATTCAGACCTTGGACTTTTTCACCCCGGTCGTGGACGATCCGTACACGTACGGCGCTATCGCCGCGACCAACGCCATGAGCGATGTGTACGCCATGGGGGGCGAAGTGGTGTTGGTTCTGAACGTGGGGGCGTTTCCGGCGGACTTGCCGCCCGAGATGGTTGCTCAGGTGCTAGTTGGAGCCGCCGACATGGTCGCCCTCGCCGGCGGGGTCGTGGCCGGCGGGCACACGATCACCGACAAGGAACCGAAATTCGGGTTGGTCGTCACCGGCTTCGTGCACCCCGAACAGGTGATCACGAAAGCGGGCGCCCGGCCGGGCGACGTGCTGGTGCTGACCAAGCCGGTCGGCAGCGGCGTGATTACGACGGCTGCGCGCAACGACGTTGCCTCGTCCGAGCACCTGGCCGGGGCAGTCCGCTGGATGCAGCGACTGAATCGCCGGGCCGCGCAAGCGATGCAGCAGGCAGAGGCGCACGCCGCCACGGACATCACCGGGTTTGGCCTGCTGGGTCACGCGGCGGAGATGGCCGAACAGAGCCACGTGGGCTTGCAATTTCATGCGGCAGATATCCCGCTCATGGAGGGGGCCAGAGAATACGCAGAAGCCGGGCACATTCCCGGCGGTTCGGGACGCAACTGGGCCTATTTCGATGCGGTCGTACGATGGGCGGACGGCGTTCCCGATATGACCAGGCGCTTGCTGTTTGACGCGCAAACGTCCGGCGGACTGCTCATCGCCGTGCCGCCCGCCCGACTCCAGATTTTGCAAGATGCCATGGCCTCGGGTGACGAGGCGTGCTGGGTAATCGGCGAAGTGACGGATCAAACCGGCGTGATTGTCGTGGTGTGACGTAGAGCAATGTGCCTGCTCGCGGCGGATGACAGTCCACCGCAAGAGATGCGGACTGCCGTCCGCTCTGAGCAAGTAGGGCAGCCCAAAACGCAAAAAAAGTGACGAACACCCGATCAATGGCGTGCGTTTTGCGTGCCCAAGTTTGCATAGAACCAACGGAACAGTCAAAGAAAGGTGGTTGACCTTTGAATGAGAACAAACGACGTCGCGTAGTTATTACCGGAATGGGAGCTGTGACTCCCTTGGGACTGGATATGCAAAGCAGTTGGGAAGGGCTTGTGGCGGGGAAGTCAGCGGCTAAGCCGATTACACGGTTTGATACTGCCGAGTTCTTCACACGCTTCGCTTGTCAGGTACACGGTTTTGATATGTCCGCCTATCGTCAGTATGCCAGTGAAAAGGAAGCCCGGCGCATGGACCGCATTGTGCAGTTCGCGGTGGTCGTTGCCGCACAGGCGGTGGCACAGGCCGGCCTGACGATTGATGATGACATTGCGGATGAAGTGGGCGTGCTATTCGGGTCCGGAATAGGGGGACTGGAGACGATTGACCGTGGCTATAAGGCACTCTATGCTCAGGGGCCGAAGCGCGTCAGTCCCTTTGTGGCCACGTACATGCTGCCAAACATGGCAGCCGGGCAGGTCAGCATGGTTTTCGGCGCGCGCGGGCCGAGCTTTTGCATTATTTCGGCATGTGCGACGGGCACTCAATCGATCGGGGAGGCCGCCGAAATTATCCGGCGGGGTGACGCCAAAGTCATGTTGGCCGGCGGCGGCGAAGCGCCGATCACGCCCTTTGCTCTGGCCGCGTTCCATCGCATTCGTGCGCTCTCCACGCGAAATGACGAACCGCAGCGGGCCAGCCGCCCGTTCGATGCCGAGCGGGACGGGTTCGTCTTCGCAGAAGGCGCTGCGCTGATGGTGCTGGAGGACCTGGATTTCGCCCTCAGCCGGGGCGCGACTCCGCTGGCCGAAATCGTTGGCTATGGCACGACGTCTGACGCCTACCACGTCAGTGCGCCCGACCCGCAGGGTGCCGGCGCGGCCAGGTCCATGGACCTGGCCCTGCGCAAGGCCGGCATGACGGCAGAGCAGGTGGACTACATCAATGCGCATGGCACGAGCACCAAGCTGAACGACAAGATGGAGACGATGGCCATCAAGCGGGTGTTCGGAAAAGCGGCCTATGACGTTCCGGTCAGTTCGAGCAAGTCCATGGTCGGTCACCTTTTGGGGGCTGCCGGCGCGTTTGAGGCCGCTGTGTGTGTGAAAACAATCCAATCGGGAATCATCCATGCCACGATCAACTACGAATACCCAGACCCTGACTGCGACCTCGATTATGTGCCGAACGAGTCGCGCCGCACGCAGGTGGACACGGCCATGTCCAACTCGTTTGGCTTTGGTGGGCACAATGCCAGCATTTTGCTACGCCGTTTTGAAGGATAGCCGGAACTATGCCAGATTTTACAGCTCTCGAAAAAACCCTGGAGATTTCATTTCACGATAAGTCACTCCTGGAACGAGCTTTTGTCCATCGTTCCTACCTGAACGAGAATCCAAGATTTCCGCTGCCGCACAACGAACGATTGGAGTTCTTGGGTGATGCGATTCTCGATTTCCTGGTCGGCGAGTTCTTGTATAACCGGTGCCCGGAGATGAGAGAAGGCAAGTTGACAAGCCTTCGTGCGGCACTGGTACGCACAGAGATGTTGGCCAGCCTGGGACGCCAATTGAATCTGGGCAAGTACTTGTACCTGAGTCGCGGGGAGGAAAACAGTGGAGGCCGGACACGCGATCCCATTCTGTGCAACACCTTCGAAGCGCTGATTGGGGCGATTTATCTGGACCAGGGGATGGGCGTGACGCGCCAATTTGTGGAGCGGTTGATACGTCCTGAGGCGCGTCGTATCTTCGAAAATCGGTTGGATCGAGATTTCAAGAGTCTATTACAAGAGTTCAGCCAGGCGGAATTCAGCTTCACTCCGGTCTATAAGACTTTGTCCGAAGAAGGGCCAGATCACGCCAAGGAGTTTACGGTAGCCGTGCTGATTGGCGAGAAGATGCAAGGCCGGGGGACTGGGCGCAGCAAGCAACTGGCGGAACAGGCCGCCGCGGAAGTTGCCTTGAAAACAATGGGGGGGGCGCGCCCGGTAGATAACGGCGATTGACAGAATAGGACTTTATCTGCTTAGAAGTTCAACTTCTCGGAGAAGCTGAACTTCTTGGTCAGAGATTTTCATCTCGGCCGGAACCCCGAATGATAGCCGGCGGTCACGCTCCACGATCGATGCCCCACGTTCTTCATCCTTGGCCGAGCAACGCGCCACGTAGGGGCAGTTTCAAGCCTGCCCCTACGTGGCGGGAACGGTTACGGCAACTTTACAGCGTGTAGCTTTCCCCCGGTTGTAGCACGATGCAACGGGCCGAGGTTTCCGCTTCCACGTGACGGGCAAAAGATTGCGGATCTTGGGCAATGATGTCGAATGTATTGTAATGGATGGGGATCACTGCCGCGGGTTCCAGCAACTTAACCGCGCGGATGGCATCCGTCGGCCCCATGGTGAAGTTGTCTCCGATGGGCAGGATGGCAAGCGCCAAACCTTCTTCGCCGATCAGCTTCATGTCGTAGAACAGGCCGGTATCGCAGGCGTGGTAGATGTTCTTACCCTCCAGGGTCAGCAGGAACCCCACCGGATTGCCTCCATAGCTACCGTCCGGCAGCGCCGATCCGTGATGGGCAATCGTCAGCTTGAGCCGGCCCCAGGGAAACTGATGGGAACCACCGATGTGCATGGGGTGCGCATTTTCCACGCCCTGGCTTTGCATGTAGTTAAAGATCTCGAAGTTGCTCACCACCGTGGCTCCCGTCCGCTTGGCGATAGGCACAGCATCTCCGAGATGGTCGCTGTGACCATGCGAGACGAGGATGAAGTCGGCAGAAACATCCTTCGCTTTGACCGTGGCCAGAGGGTTCCCCGTCAGGAAGGGGTCAATCAGGATTTTCGTGCCCTTTGTATCTATGGAGAAACAGGCCTGACCGTACCAAGTTAGTGTGGTAGACATTTATTGACCTCCTTGTCTAAAGAAATGGTAAAGGTTAGATCATACTTCATCACTATCACATTCGAAGCCCGCGTGCATGCGTGTGCG
Source organism: uncultured Ardenticatenales bacterium (assembly GCA_964455755.1). GTDB lineage: Bacteria > Chloroflexota > Anaerolineae > Ardenticatenales > JAADHH01 > JAADHH01. The sequence goes on from CAYWAK010000001.1 coordinate 25,217, forward strand.
CAGCAGAGGACGCGAATTCTACCGGAACGGACGCCGGGCGCGCTTATCGCGGCGACGACGAGGCGGCCGGCTCCGTGGGCAACGGCGTTTGAAGGATAATGCGCGTTCCCCGGCCGACAGCGGTGTCGATTCTGAGCCACCCATCAATGAGTTCGGCACGCTCTTTCATGTTCACCAGGCCCAAGCTGTCTCGCTCCGCGTATTCGTTTTCTACGGCCGCCAGATCAAATCCTCTTCCGTTGTCTTCTACAACGACCTGAAGTTCATCGTTGACACGAACCATAGAAATGGTGATGCTAGACGCGTGCGCATGTTTACGACTGTTGTTCACCGCTTCTTGCACGATGGCGAATATTGTCTTCTCCACATGTGGTTCCAAGCGTGGCAGATCGCTATCGAGGCGCAGTTCAACAGATGGGCCGGCCATCGCTTCGCCCAGTCGATCCACATAGCTGTTCAAGGCGGCAACCAGTCCGCGAGTCTCCAGGATAATCGGGCGAAGTTCGAACAGCAGGGTACGGGTTTGGCGTGTGGCCGTGTGCACCAATTCGGTCACGCGATCCAACTCGGAGGGCAGGTCATTCGGAGCAAAGCGCAGCAGCCTCTTGGCATGTTCGACGTTCATGGCGATGGCGGCCAGCAACTGTACGGTGCCGTCATGCAGATTCCGGGCCAGCTCGCGGCGCACGTCCTCTTGTGCCTGGATAATGCGATCGCGTTCCTCGCGCAGGCTCTGGTACAAGCGGGCATTCTCGATGGCAATGGCGGCCTGCCCGGCCAAAGCGTAAAGCAGCCGTACGTCGTTGGCATCAAATCCGCTGGACGTCTTCTTGTTGAGTACCTCGAGCACGCCGATGGCTTGACCCTTGATTTGCATCGGCACGCAAAGGATGGAGAAGGTGTGAAATCCTGTTTTTTCGTCAACCGCTTGATTGAAACGGGCATCTTCTGCCGGTTCGTTGACGATCAGCGACTTGTTCTCGGTCAGCACCCAACCGGCGATGCCCTTGTCTTTCGGCATGCGAAATTGACGAAGTTCTTGTTCGGACGAACCATGCGTTATTTCGAACACCAGCTCATCGGCCTCCGGGTCGAGGAGCATGAGCGTGCTGGCTTCGGCCTCCATGACCTTTGCCGCGACGGCCATCGTATCCTGGAGCAAGTCGTGCAGTTCCAGCGTAGACGAGAGGGCGCGAATGACGCCGTAGAGGACATCCATTTGTTCGATGCGTTTCTGCGCCTGCGCAAGGGCTTGGCGCGCACTGAGCAAGCCGCACAGTGTTTTGGCCCAAGAATCCGTTTCTGTGCGGTGTTGAATCAAGGGGTTATGCACAGAGACGAGCAGATTGACGTATCCCAGAGGGCGGGTGTTGTTCACAAGCGGAATGGCCACCAATACGCGAGAACTCAGGAGGGGTTGTACAGTCCAGCCATCGGCCGGCGATTGGTCGTCGGTTGATTGCAGCGCCGCTTGCAATTTGGAAACCAGGGCTTGCCCCTCCACGGGGAGGTTTCGCTCTTCACAGACCGGCTCATCTTGGTCTCCGCGCACAAGCAAGGCTCCCCCGTGGGCCTGTGTGCTGGCCAGGATGTGCGTCAGGGTGTCCGATAGGTCCAATCCGGGGTGCAACGAAATTTCGGCCAGCCCGGCGAGCATCTGCGTGTAAATTGTCGTCCAGTCGTCTTGGTTCTCAGGCAGCATCTTCCGCTCCCTCGGTAGTAGCAGGAGATGTAGCTTCCACTATTTCATCGAGGATTGCGGCAAGGCGTTGCAGATCTGCCGGTGCCATTTTCTGTAGTCGCATCGCAGCCTGTATGTACGGAAGGTTTTCAGCATTGAGGACGAATTGGCGTACTTCATCGGGGATACTATTCATCTGGTACTGGGCAGCGAGCGCCTCGTCAGGCAAGAGTTGGGGGAGCGAGAGATCGAGAATTTCCATCAGTTGGAGGGCGTGGCCGGCAGGTAGATCGCGTTTCCCCTGCTCATATTGTGAGATCATACGCGTGGAACAGCCCAGCGCGGACGCCAGTTCCTTCTGTTTGAGACCGGCCTGGCGTCTGGCCTCTTGCAGTTGCTTGCCAATTTGAGCTTGTTGCTCGGCAGACTGGGATAGTCTAAAGTGGGCGGTATCCTGGTCTGTGAGGGTAACATCTTCGCTGAAGAAGTACTCGATGGGAACACCCAGGAAGCGCGAAAGGCTGACCAGTTCTGCCACACCTATCTCGGTCGTCCCGGCTTCGATTTTTCGAAAAGTGGCGGGACTGCGTCCAATCACTGCGGCGCATTTCTTCAGCGGTTTGCCCGTCCGTTCGCGCGCAGCCCGGATTAATATTCCTATGATCTTGCGATAGGTCATTGTCCCCCGTACCTTGCTTGCAGCGTATCCATTTCCGGCGGAAGTACGTGATGATATGGGCTTGAGATTACAGCTCCATTATATCATAGGTCATAGGTTCAGGCAATTCATGACAGGGTGAGCGCCACAGCCTGGGGACATGGTCTTGGGCCACCTCCAGGGGCCTCAGTAGAGACGTAGCAGTGCTACGTCTCTACTGAGGCCGGCGCAGAGGGCACCGAGCGTAAAACCGAAAGCAGCCGGAGACTTTCTCAACCCGCTAGGCCCAAAACGCCTTTTGCAGATCGCCAAACTCTTCGACCGGGCCTTCAAATTTGTTGCGGCCCAGTTCCAGCACGTATACGTAATCGGCAATCTTGAGGGCTTGCCTGATCTCCTGGTCGACCAGGAGGATGGTCATGCCTTCTTTGTCGCGCAGGTCTACCAGCATTTGGTAGACTTCTTCGGAAAGCAGCTTGGCCAGGCCGGCGGTCGGCTCGTCTACCAAGATCACTTTGGGGCCGGTCATCAAGGTGCGGCCCAGCTCAACCATACGCTGCATGCCGCCGGAAAGCTGGCCGGCTTGCGAGTCCCGGCGGTCCCGCAGGACGGGAAATCGCTCGTAGTTTTCCTCCAACCTTCGCTTCATGCGCCTTTTGTCGTCGCGGAATGTCCAGGCGCCCAATTCCAGGTTCTCTTCGACCGTCATCCAGCGGAAGATCCCCGGATGCTGTGGGATGTACGAAAGCCCGCGCCGGATCAACTGGTAGGTTGGAACTCCCGCAATGCTGTTCTCATCCAGCAGGATTTCCCCCGCATTAGGTTTGAGAAAGCCATAGATGGCTTTGAGCATGGTTGATTTGCCCACCCCGTTGGCCCCCAGAATCGCGGTGATTTTTTCCTTCTCCGCTTTGACTGAAATGCCCTGCAGGATGTTCAAGTCTTTGTAGTAGCCAACGTATAAATCTTTAACCTCAAGCATCTTTTGCCCCCCCCTCCGTCGTGCCCAAATAAATCTCCTCCATCGCTTCCGGGGGTTCCTCTTCCCCCAGATAGGCCTCAATGACGAGCGGGTCGTGACGCACTACCTCCGGGACACCGTCGGCAATCAATTCGCCGAAATTCAGGACGAGCAGACGCTGACTCAAGGTGAAGATCGTATCCATGTCGTGACTGATGATGATGAAGGCTTTGCCTTGCGCGTTGACCGTGGTGATGTACTCGTAGATGATCTCCATGAGCTTGGGATGGACACCGGCAAAGGGCTCATCGAGGATGATGATGTCAGGGTCAAGCATCAAGAGGCGGCCCAATTCCAACAGTTTCTGCTGCCCCCCGGAGAGGGAGCGTCCGTAATCGTTTGCCAGGTGTTCAATGGTCAGGAATTCTAATACTTCTCGAGCTTTGTCACGAAAATCGCGTTGGCGTGCCGTGGGATGCATAGCCAGAGCTGGCACCATCAAGTTCTCCAGGACCGTCATGCGGCGGAAGGCACGGGTCACCTGAAAGGTGCGCCCCAAACCGCAGCGCGCCACCTGGTAGGGTGGCAAGGTGTCGATGCGCCGGCCATTCAGATAGACCGTGCCCGCTGACGGTTTGATGGCCCCGTCCAAGACGTTCGTGAGCGTGGTCTTGCCGGCCCCGTTCGGCCCGATTAGGCCGACAATCTCTGGGCCCCGCACCTGAAAGGTCACGCTATTCAGCGCTTGCAAGCCCCCAAAGTTCTTGCTGATATTTTTGACGTCCAGTTCAATCATCTTTATTCCTCTGCTATCTGCCGTTTGGCGACTGTCTCTTCACCAACGCCGGCCCGGGTCATACGCTGGATGAGGGGATAAATCAGCCCGCTTGTCCAGAATCGCAAGGTGATCATCAAAAGCAATCCAAAGAAGACCAGCCGCCAGGTGGTCATGTCTACCGTCACGCTGCCGATGGTGAAACTCGTCCGCAAGAATTCCAGCGCAAATTCGATGATGATAGCCCCCGCGGCAGCCCCAAGGATACTTTCCAGTCCCCCGATGACGGCCATGGCAATCACCAAACTCATTTGCAAGATCAGCAGGATGTTCGGTGTGATCACGCCGATGTAATGTGCCTCCACGGCCCCGGCCGCCGCGGCGATCATGCTGGTGATCACAAAGACGAGTACTTTGTAGCGGATGATGTGTACGCCCAGCGCCGCCGCTGCCTCTTCATCTTCGCGGATGGAACGGATGAACAGACCAAAGCGCGAGGCGGCCAGCCAGGACATAATGCCCATGGAGAGCAAAAAGAGAAAGAGCATCACGTAGTAAGACGGCAATTTGTCTGTCGGCGCGAAGGCATGGCCCAGGATGTGCACACCTCGTGGAAAGAGGGGGGGCAGCTCCAACCCGTTTGGGCCGTCGGTGATCTTGATCTCGGCGTTGAGCGCCACGCGCACGATCTCCGAGAAACCAATGGTGAACAGGGCCAAGTAGGCAGCCCGCAGGCGCAAAACCAGCACGCCAACCAACAGGCCAAAGAATCCGCCCATGAGAGCGCCCACGATAATACCCTGAAACGCCGGCAGCCGGTAGATTAGCGTGCCTACCGGCATGTTGGCTTTGCCCACTTCCAGACAATTCTTGCCGTATATGTTCATGATTACGAGCCAGTGGTTGCCGAGGGGAATTTCCCTGCAAACGTGGGTTGGCGCAGTCGTCAGGCGGACGAATTTGCCGTACAGTCCTGTTGAATAGGCGCCAATGGCCATGAAAGCCATGTGTCCAAAGGAGAATTGTCCCGCGTATCCGGCCAGGAGCGACCAGCTTGAGGCTAGGATCGCATAAAATAAGGCCACGATGGCGATGTGTATGATGTATGGCTGCGTTTGAAGTTTGAGAGGGGCAATGATCAGGAGCAGTACGGCCCCGGAGGTTAGCCCCCACAGCCATTTAGATTGGTTCATAGCTCCCTCCCAAAAAGACCGGTCGGTTTCAGAAGCAATACGAGGGTCAAGATAATCATGCCGTAAGCGGGAATGTAGGCCGCGGCCCGTTGCGGATCGGGGACGCAACCGGCGCCGAGCGCTTCAACCACGCCGACGATCAGTCCGCCGACAAATGCGCCGGGCAAAGAGCCCATGCCACCCAATACGATGATCACAAAACCGCGCGCCGAGGCCAGCGTGCCTACCCACGGCACCCACGAGAAAACCTGTACGAGCGCGGCGCCGGCCAGGCCGGCCAGCATCGTGCCAATGCCAAAGGCCAGCGTGTTCATCGTATCGGGATTGATGCCGGTCACGGCAGCAGCCTGCCGATCCTGGCTGACGGCACGCAAGGCCTTGCCGAGCCACGTTTTCTGGAGGAACCACAGCAAAAGGCCCAGCAACAATAGGGACATAAAGGCAGCCGTCAGGCGTGGCGCGGAGATGGATATCGTGCTGAACAGGTTCACTGTGCTGCTGGTCACCTTCAGTACGGTTGGATGATCGGTAGAAGGGAAGCCGAACGCAGGAAAATCCAGGAACCGCTGAACCTTCTTCGGGTTGGCTCCTACCAATGCCAGCATAAAGTATTGTAAAAAGAAGGAAAGACCAAAGGTGACCAGAATGGCATACTCATCTGGCCGTTCCACTTTTCCGGTGTTCATCACGCGCAAGAAGAGCCGTTCAAAGGCCGCGCCGAGGGCAAAGGTCACAACGGCGGCCAACAGAATGCCGATAAATGGGCTCATCCCGGGGAACCAGACCACGGTGAGATAGTAAACGGCCATGCCGCCGATCATGTAGAACTCGCCGTGAGCAAAACTTACAATGCCGATGATAGAAAAGATCAGCGTTAACCCCAATGCCATCAGGCCGTAGATGATTCCCACAATCAGACCGTTGGTGACTTGCGTGGCCACGAAGGGGCCGTTGGTCACACATAAATTATTGGGGTCCGCTGCGGCAAAAGACGCCGCGAAGATTGCCAGAACGACGACCCCCGGGGTCACTACCCATTTCCAATTCAATTTGGGAGTGAGATACCACAAAGGGGCCAGGGCAAACGGTCCGCCGGCGGCACCCATTGCTACGCCGGCCAGGGCGGCCTGTGAAATATCCAGGTCCTTTTTGGTGTAAATGCGAGGAGTGACAATCCCTCCTACTGCCCCCCATCCGATGATCCACAAAAGGGCCCACCAAAAGTAATAAGCATGTTCCATAGTCTAACCTCAGTAAAGGGTAAGAGAAGTTTCCAGTATTGATACTTCATGAAACGTACTACGTGTTGCGTGGTACGTGTTGCGCAGTACGCAACACGATGAAGAGCGCTTCCTGCTCTTCAAAGTCAGATTGTGCAATGAGCAAGGCAGCCCTGGCGAACCAGAGCTGCCTTGCCGAACCATCAAACCGTTGGCCTGCTAGGGCAGGACTGGATCAGCGGTCTTGTAGGCGTCGGGGAAAACGACGGCTGCATCAGCCGAGTTCTGCCCCTTCTCCTGATATTGCACCATAGTGATGGCCGGTTTGGGGAACTGGTGCCACCACTTTGCGTCGGTTCCTGCGGGGATGGGGTTGTGCGTGCCGTAGGGGAAGGTGATTGTCCCCAGCGAGCCATCGTACGAGATGTGTTCCAGCGCGCTGATGATAGCGTCGGCGTCGGTGCTTTTGGCTTCGTTGATTGCCTGGGCCATGAGCTTCAGCGAGTCGTAGGCCTCCATGGCGTACGATTCAGCAGACGCCTTACCGGTCTTTTTGGTGTAATTCGCTACGAAGGCTTTGGTTGCATCCGTGTACAGCGCCCTCGGCAGCCCGATGCGCCGGTAGAAGCAGTTCTTGCCATCCGGTACGTTGGTCCAGAAGCTGGCGCTGTCGTCGGCGACCTGGTTGCAGATCATCTTCACGTTCTGCGGACCAATGCCGGCTTCTGCGGCCTGCTGCTCGAAGTTGTACGAAGTCTCGCCGGTCAGCAATACCAGAATCAGATCGGGGTTCGTTGCTTTGATGCGCTCGACGATGCTAGAGAATTCCTGCGTGCCGAGGTCTGCCGAGAAGGTCGTAGCGGCAACACCGAGATCGGCCAGTCGTTTGGTCGTCTCTTCGGCCGCGGGAATGCCATAGCCGGTGTTCTCGGTCATGATCACCACATTCTTGACCCCGAGTGATTGAATGAAGTGCGCATCAACGCCGGCGACTTCGGAAGAAACAGGAGCGATGCGGAAGACTTCAGGGTACTCCACGGACGTGATCTTGTCATTCCAGGTTTCCGCGAATACGGTGGGCACGTGATTGGCATGGGCCACTTCTTTCGCCGTCAGGCCAACCGCGCTGTGGTATGAGCCTACCACGCCCACAACCTTGTCCTGATTGATCAAACGTTCCATGGCTGCGGTGCCGCGCTCCGGCAGACCTTCGGTGTCTACCAGGACAAGTTGCACCGGTTTGCCCATCACGCCGCCGGCTGCGTTGATCTCATCCAGCGCGATTTCGAAGGCGGCTTTCATCGCTGTGCCACCCGTCACGGAGCCCGGCGCCGAGAGAGGTACCAGAGCGCCGATCTTGATGCCGCCCGCTGCACCGACGTTGGATACCTGCCCCTTAAAGTAGGCGTCAGCTTCTTCTTTGCTGGGGATGTAGACTTTCCACCCTACCTCGATCACGTCGGAGTTTGTGATCTTGGCATAGCTGCTATCCTCTTTGTTTTTCTGGTTCGTGTAATAGGTGATAGCTGGATAGGAAAGTACATCGCCCAAGAATTTGTCAGCCAACTTACTCAGCCAGTCGTCAGCCACGATAACGTAGTCCTGCCCGCCGTCCTGTGTTGGGGGAGCAGCCAATACGGTTACTGCCGGCAAGGTCATTGCCAGGATCATGATCATCAATGATATGATTAACAGTTTCTTTCTCACTTGTGTTGTTCCTCCCTTGTGATAGCTACATCTAACCGTTTCAACCTCTTCTTTCGACCTGTCTTTTCTTGATCTCCGGGCATCCCCCCTTTCTGGTGTTATGAAAATACGTGTCAGGTGTCACGTTGGCACGTTTTCACGTTTCATGTGCCGCTCATCATTCATCGTTTCGCGTTCATCGTTATCAGGTCGCTCAACGCTCGACGATTTTCATGATTGGTGGCACGCGCTGCACACGCACGGTAACTACTGCGCACACCGGAAGCCGATGTCGTCGTTGGCCGTGATTTTCGGGTCACCGCCGTTGCGATTGGTGCTCAGCACATATTTGGCCTCGTCGAACCAGCCGCCACCGCGTATGCCCCGATAGCTGGCACTGTAGTGTGGGTCCTTGTAGTTGCTTCCCGGGTAGGCAAGGTAGGGTGAATCGACCCATTCTTTTACGTTGCCGGCCATGTCAAAAACTCCGTACCCGTTCGCCGGATAGCTGCCTACGGATGTCGTTTGCCGCAGGCCGCTGTCCTTCCCGTTGAGCTTCGTTGCGTCATACTCGTTGCCCCACGGATAGATGAAATTCTCCGGCCCGCGGGCTGCCTTTTCCCATTCGAATTCCGTGGGCAGCCGTTTGCCGGCCCAATCGCAGAAGGCCTGGGCATCGTCGAAGGTGACGAAGACCACGGGATGGTTGTCTTTGCCCTCTTTGAAGGCCCAGTGCCAGTTCTGCTGGCTGCCTTGTCCTTCTCTGTATGTTTGATATCCTGTTGCCTGAACGAAGGCCGCGAAGTCGGCGTTGGTCACTTCGTAGGCATCGATCTTGAATGCCGGCAAATCCATCTGTTGAGCAGGCGCTTCGTTGGGGTCGCTGTTGTCGTTGCCCAGGCTGAATGTGCCGGCGGGGATTTCTACCATCACATCGGTGATGGCCGGCACTTCGACCGTAGCTGTACCTTCTGGCACTGACGTGCTTGTGGGTCTCGTTGTTGGCGTCGGCGGGGGGAGCGGGGCTGTGCTGGTTGGGCGAATCTCGATGATCGTCGGGCTGGGCAACGGTTGTCCGTTCGCGTTACCTGTACCCTGGGATGCTGCGGCAGGCCGTGGTGTGGGCGTGGCTTCCACCCGATCTACTACGTCTCCGCAAGCAACCAGAAATAGTGAAAGTAGAGCGAAAAGGATAACAATTGAGTAATACGATCGGTGTTCTCCGTTGAGCATCGTTCTCTATCTCCTCGTTGAAACTATGAATTTGTGGGCGGCTGCACGCCACCAAGAATGAAAATCGTCAGGCGTAGAGCATAAGGCACGTCAACGTGACACCTTACACTTTATTTTCATGACAGCCAATCGCAACGATCTACGAAAGCCAGTCCACAATTTTCTCGGTAGCCGTGACCACTTCTGGGCACCAAGTCCGAATGAAGCTGTCCGGCAGCTCGTCGTGTAACGGGATGGATTCGCTTGCCGTAAGGGCCTTGGCGCCGTCAAAATTCACATAGGCCATCCGGGCGGTGAGTTCTTCGGGAGGGCGCTCAAATGAGACGCCCGGAATCATCGCCACGCCCGTGTCTTGCAAGAGTTGCTCGCAAAGTGTGGTGCTGTCATGAATGCCCCGTTCCGCCAGTCGCCCGGCCAGCGGCAAAAAATCGGGGAACAAGTAGAACGCTCCCACCGGCTTGTGGACGCGCACCCCCGCTTGTGTCAGGGTGTCGGCACACCAATGGCCCAGCTTCTCCAATATCCGTCGCGAGTGCCACAAGTATCGCTCGATGCGGATACCGCCTCGAAAGGCACGCACAGCGGCACATTGAATGGGTGCACTCACCGAGGTGTAGGTCTCACTGGCGACGGCCGCCATGCCCTCCAGGAGCCAATCCAGGGACGGCGGGAAAGAAAAGGTGCCCAATCGCCAGCCGCCAGCCCCACACCATTTTGAAAGGCCGGAACTAATGATCGTGCCCTCCGGATAGAACTGGGCCACAGATACGTGTTCCCCTTTGTAATTGAGCTGACCGTATATCTCATCGGATAGCAGGATAATCTCGAACTTTCGCGCTACATCGGCGATTGCTTTGAGTTCCTCTTTCGAATAGCTGACCCCATTTGGATTGTTGGGATAGGTTAGAATCAGGAGACGGGGTCTGTAGAGATCATCTTCGCTTTCACAAACCTCCATCAATTGCTGGGGCGATATGCGCCACCTTTCCTCGAAGGTGGTCGAAACCAGTCGCAGTTTACGCCCCAGTATCTTGGCTTGTGGCACATACGAAACCCAGCAAGGCGTCGGGATGATGATTTCTCCGTAGAACACGATCTGCAGAAGAAACATCAGCTCTTTGGAGCCGGGGCCAATCAGAACCCCCTCCGCCTGAACATCCACGTGGTCCTTCAGCCGGTGAAATCGGGCCACGGCTTCCCGCAACGCCGGCAATCCTTTCACCGGCAGGTAGTTCTTTTCCGAGGCGTGAAGCCGCAGCGCCTCGACGACCGGTGGCGGTACGGGGAAGGGGGATTGCCCCAGCCCAAACTTGTATATCATTGTGCCCTGTTCGCGAAGCTCATCCGACCGTTCGTTAATAGCCAGCGTTGCCGAGGGGCCCAGCCCCCGTATGTCGAGATTCAAACTTACGTGTTTGTTTATTTTCATGATGATTTGCTGTCCGGTGAGTTCTGCTCTGAAAATAGATGGTGTTTTAGCGGCCCCCTCCCCTCCTGCTGGAGGGAACCATCCGACTCCCCCCAGAACTGGGGACTGGGGAGCTTCCGACCCTCGCTCCACGCCCGACGTGGCGTGCAACCACCCATTCGTTTGGTTCGCTGTGCTGTCACAAATAGTATAACATCTACTTAGGAATGTGTCAAGGGGGGGGCGCTATGTTTTCCTTTGAGGTCTATTATGGCACAATCGTGAGATCCGCCAAGTTGAAAGTGTCTTCGCCAGAGGCAAGCAACAAACGCCGGCCGCTGTCTGGACGGTACCAGCCGGCTCGCACGGTGTAGTGGCCTGCGGGGAGGTCGTCCGTCAGCGGAAGGCTGATACTTTCTCGAATCTGTTCGCCAATGTCCCACTGCGAAGTTGGATAGAACCCGCCCAACGGCTGCCCATCGTATTGAGCGCGGACCCTGCCATTGTCGTCCAGGAGGTGTACGAACAACGTGTAGTCTCGCGCGGGCCGGCGGTCGCTCTGCCACAGGAAGGTCAGCGATAGCTTCGTGCCCCTTCGCACTGTCTGTTTGTCGGGCGGAGGCACCACCGCCAAGAGACGAATGGCGTTGCCAAAAACGGGGGGGTCGGGCAATCGCGGTATCAGGCTGGCCTCGCCGGCAGGCGGCACGACCACATAGTCCAGGACCACGTGATCCGCACCTTGCACGGCCCAGACCTTGCCATCGGCCGGGCGATACAGCCCCGCGTCGATTCGGTAGCGGCCTGGCGGCAAATCCGCGGGCAGATTCCAGGTGATGCGATCCGGATAGCGAATATCTGCGGCCCAATTTGACGGAGGGTGGCGTCCCTGTAGCACTGCCAAATCCACCTGACTGTAGAATTGCCCATCCTCTCCGACCAGATGCAGGAAGAGTTGCGGCACGTCCGCCACGTTGCCGGTGCGTTGCCAAAGCAACTCGACAGGCAGAGCCTCCTGCGGGCCGGCGAGCAGTTCGCCCCATTTGCCAGCACCTCGTTGTTCCAGTGCGCCGATGCGATATCCGCGCAGCGAGAGGCCATTCTCAAAGCGGTCGGACCGGGCGCGGGAGACAGCGTACGTTTGCGCCGGCCGCGAACGAAAAACGAGCGAGCGCTGGTTCGAGTCGACCAGTGCCATGCGATCCCACACCAGTTGCACGAAGGCCGGGTCGTAGTGGGTGTACAACCGCGTGCTATCCGTGACGAACCAGGTGGAGTCAAACTGATCGAGGAATGCGGCCATTTCACCGGCGGAGCGAATCAGGGGCGTGCCCAGCCAGCGATCTACCCACTGCCCGTCGCGCCGGAGGACGAACTCTTCGTATCCCACGGACATAGCAAAGCGATCCACACGCCCAATTTCCGTCATGGCTATGGCCGGCGCCGTCGTGACGATGCGGTCATCCGGCCCGGCGTTCTCCCGCACGTAGGCGAAACTCTGGCGATAGCCGATTTCCGGCGTTTGGATCACAGACCAGGCCTGCCACCCGCCGGCGAGCAGGATAACCAGCGCAATCGCCACGGTCACGCCCTGACCCCATGCACGCTTGGAAATTCGCGGTCCAATCCGACCGGCAATCGAATCGATTCCCAAAGCAGCCAGCACTGCAAACAGGGGGAGCAACTGGATCAGGTATCGCGGGCTTTGCCACGTTGATCCCACCAGCAGAATCATTTGCGCCGGCACGAGGGCCAACATCAGGGCCGGCAGGGCGACCGCGGCCCGGTGCAGGCGCGCCAGCCGAGACCAGTTGGCCGGGATGACGAGCGCCACGACAAGCAACGATAAGACGATTCGATCTGGTGCGGAAAAAAAGGGAAGCACTGTTTTCAGACCGTCAACGGTGTGGGCCAGGGGCACGATGGCGGGCCGCGCACCGGCTATGGTGCCAAACGAACCCTGTCCCAGGGCGATGAACCGCTGCAACGCAAAGCGCACGCCAATCCCGCCCGCCACCAGCGCCGTCTCGACCGCCACGGCCGGGCGCATGAGCCAACGCCTTCCCTTGACCCAGAGGGCGGCGGTGAGCCAGGGGGCGAACGCCATCGCCGCTTCCGCATGGGTGAAGATGGCCAGCAGCAGGAGCAGCCAGGCCGTGCGCCGCAAGCGGGGCCGGTCCGCGGCCAACGCCCCTTCCACAAAAGCGATGCAGGCCGCCAGCAGGAGCAATTGCAACAATGCGTAGCTCCGGCCACGCGCTCCCCAGAGTACGGCGTCGGGTATCACTGCCCAGATGGCCAAAGCCCACAATCCCACAGCCGGCGAAAAGCGCTTCCGGCCCCAGACGTAGAGCAGTGCCAGCGTGCCGGCGCTGGCCAGCAGCGACAGCCAGCGCACCGATTCGACGTGGGGGCCGAACAACGCCACAAAAAGAGCAGCCAGGTAAGAAAACGGCAGGTCATGCCCGTAGAAAAGCCCCGATGGGAGTACCGGCAGGCCGTGCCGAAGAATCGACTGCGCGACCAGCAGCGTACTGGACTCATCCACAAAAGGTGACGCCGTCCAGAGGTAGTAGCCGCGCAGAAGGAGTCCGGCGGCTGCGGCGGCCAGCGGCCAAATCCCCGGCAGGTCGCCCGCCGGAGCATCAGGACCCGCTTCGCGCCGGCCGGCAGCGTAGACCAGTCCGCCGAGCACGCCAATCGTCGCGCGATACAAGTGAAACAGCAGGGAAAGGGAGAATGCGACCGGTGCCGGCAAGCCCACCTGGGCGAAGAGAACCACGTAGCCGGTATCTTGCACCCCAAGCCCGTTCAAAGAGATGGGAAGCATGGTAGCCAGCGTAATCACCGGCACGAACAAGAAGAAAGGCAACAACGAGACGTGCAACCCCAGAGCCTTGGACAACAGGAAAACGATGAACACCGATACGCTTTGAAAGACCAGGCCAATGCCGGTAGCCACGCCGAGCAGCCGCTTTGCGTTGCGGTAGCGTGACAGGGTATCCAGAAAGGCCAGCGCACGCCGGCGAAGTGCCGGTGGCAAGACCAGGTTCGTGAGCCGGACAAGCAGGCCTTGCATTTGCGTGACGAATATGGCCCCGCCCAGCCCCAAAACGGCCGTTGCTGTCCCGGCCAGGATGAGCAGAGCGACTCCGCGCCATTGCAGCGGGACAAATAGCACGCTGACACTGCCGATGATCAGCATAGCCAGCACGCCGGTTGCCCGGTCAAGGAGCACGGACGCCGTGGCCAATTGCGCGTTGGCATGGTCTCGCGTCAAATCATACACGCGGCGCACGTCTCCCCCCACACTGGTAGGCAGGAACATATTGAAAAAGGTGCCCACAAGATAATACCTGAAGAGGGTGATCAAAGGCACGTGCGCGCCGTGGCCCTTCAACAACAATTGCCATTTGAAGGAGCTCAACATCATCATCGTCAGGCCCAAAGCGAGAGCCGCGAGCAAATACCACGGTTGTAGCTGTGGCCACAGAGCGACGAGTTGTTGCCTATCGAGGTGGGACAGAATGTAGCCCAGGAGGGCCAGGCTGATGGCCGGACGCAAAACGCGACTCAGGCGTGGCAGGGTCACACGCGCTCGCTCCGTCGCTGGGATGCCGCTTCGTATGCGGCGAGCAATTGACGGGCCGTCTGTTCCCAGGAAAACTTTTCTACCGCCCTCTGGCGAAGCCGCGCTCCCAGCATGTGTGCCCGTTGAGGATTCTGCAACAAGACGACAATGGCCTTGGCCAATTCGTCGGTGCGCCCCAGCGGAGCGTAGACTCCGTCATCACCCAGAATCTCTCGGTTGACCGGCGTATCGAACGCGACCGTGGGCAAGCCCATCGCCATGTAATTGTATAGCTTGCCGTTGGATTCCGTGCTATCGAACTTGGGGGAAACGGCAATATCGCCGAGGGCCAGATATTGGGGAGCCTCCCGATAATCTAACCGCCCTGTGAAGGTCACGTTTGCGCCAATGCCCAAATGGCGCACCTGTTCACGGTACGTTTCCACTTGCGGATAGCCCATTATCAGAAAATGTGCGTCCGGTACGTTCTGCAAAACCTGGGGGATTGCTGCAATCAGATGATCCACACCCTGGTAGCGATTCAGCAGACCCAGATAAACGACCACAGGCCGGCCGGATGGTACTGACGGCGCCAGCCCGTCAGGCTGAATATCGTCACGAAACGTGCCCGTGTCCACGCCATCGGACGCCAAGATCACGCGGGGGATGGCGAATTGACTGCGCAAATCCGACTCGACTTGCGCACAAGAAGCGACCAGCATGTTTGGGAGATGATCAATGGCTCGTTCCAGATATCGCAGCGGAGCCAGAAGGAACCGGTTCCCGCCCAAGAAACGGTGGGCCTCCAGTTCGCCGGTCAAGCTGCCCTGGAGATCGCCAATGGAGGGGATGTGGAGCAAGCGGCCGGCCAGACCGGCGAGCAGTGTCCCCTCATGCAGGTGACCATGCAGAACATCCGGCCGCCACCGCCGGGCGACCTTCCAGGTAAGGCCGAGCAGCAACAAATCGAGATAGAGTTTGTGCAGGGAAGGGCCGGCCTCCAGCTTATTGTACCACGGGACATTGGGAATGCGGTAGGTTTCCAGGCCGCCGATCTCCCGGCCATTGTGGTACGTACAAAGGGCGACCTGATGGCCCAAATCGGTCAGCGCACGGGCTTGCTCGTAAATGCGCACGTGACAGCCCCGGTCCGCGAAAAAAGGGGTCGGGGCAATCATCAAGATTTTCATGGTAGCGGCCTCGCCTCTTGCGACGTGTCGAGTGCGGAGGCCGGCAGCGTGGTATCCGGTGTGTTGTGGCCGGCGTGCGATTCGGGCGCCAGCACTTCCCGAATCATGTAGATCGGTTTGTGTTGCGTCTCGTGGTACGTGCGCACAACCAGTTCACCCAATAAGCCCATGGTGATAAACTGCACGCCAACGAGGGTCAGCAGAATGGCCAGGAGCAACAGCGGGCGACCCGATATCGGCTGTTGGAGGACGATTCGCACGACGCCCAGGTACACCGTGAGCAGTATTCCGCCGACAAAGGTCAGCAAGCCGAACAAACCGAAAATTTGGATCGGGCGCGTAGCATAGCTAAGCAAGAATCGTACTGTCAGGAGGTCGAGCATGACACGAAAGATACGCGACAAGCCGTATTTAGATTTACCGTGTTGGCGAGAGCGATGGTTCACCGGTATTTCGGCTACGGAAACCCCCATCCAACTGGCCAGCGCCGGGATGAAGCGGTGCAATTCTCCGTACAGTTGCAAGTTCTTGACCACTTCTCTGCGGTAGGCTTTGAGGGAGCATCCGTAATCGTGCAGGTGTACGCCTGTGGCCGAAGAGATCATGGCGTTTGCCATCATCGATGGGAGCCGCCGCGTGAGGAAGGTGTCTTGTCTATCCACGCGCCAGCCACTGACCACATCGTAGCCTTCGTTGAGTTTGTCCAACATGGTAGGGATGTCTGCCGGATCATTTTGCAAGTCCGCGTCCAGCGTGACGACCACCGCGCCTCGCGCGCGAGCGAAGCCGGCTGCGAAGGCGGCAGTTTGTCCAAAGTTGCGGCGGAATCGGATCACCACCAGACGGTCGTCCTCTGCTTGCAGTGCGCGCAATCGCTCAAAGCTGCGGTCAGTGCTCCCGTCGTCCACGATGATGACTTCGTACGGTTGATCCAGCGATTCCAGCGCCGTTGTCAACTCGTGGTAGAGCGGGATGATGTTTTCCTCTTCATTGAGAAGAGGTATGACGACCGATACCTGTACCTGATCCATTCCGTGGTTGCCCCCGTTTTGAAAACAGTCACCATGAGCGTATGCACGCTATCAAGGATGAAAATACGTCGGGCGTGGAGCGTAAGGCACGCCAACGTGACACTTGACACTTTATTTCATAACAGTGATCCGTTGTCAGAGGTCAGCAAGCAGATTCCCGATGGGTGAAAGTCTCCCGACCGCGTATAGGCCAAACTAATAGTCTCCACAAAGCGAGTTTATCAAACTTGTGTGATTTCGTCAAATGGTGGAGCCGTCGGGCTTGCGCAGCGGTTCGCCGCAAGCCCCGAAATGTGGGGAGGGAGAAAGACGAGGGGACACCCCTCGTACTCCCCAGGCATTTGCTGCGCATGCCCCCGCCCAGAGCAATCGCAATTTGCGCTTTTGGTTTTCCTATGCTATACTCTTTTCATACAACCGAATACGCATACCTGTACGACCGTGGTGCCTATCGCCCCGGATGGCAGGGCTTAAAGGCGAAGCCGGTGAAAGTCCGGCGCTGTCCCGCAGCTGTAAGGATGGTTTTCACTGATCACCATCCAAGCCAGATCGCCCGCCCCGGTCG
>CAYWAK010000002.1:0-34995 GCA_964455755.1 uncultured Ardenticatenales bacterium
AACGTCTCGCAATGGGCGGGGGTGAATCACCAGGATTCGGCTCAACAAACACAAAACTTTGACGCAAACCCTGAACGTACTTGTTTACCGCTCTCAGATACACCGCAGAGACGCGGAGAACGCGGAGTAGGGGCGAAGCATGCTTCGCCCAGGCGCAGAATTCTGCGCCCCTACTCTGCGTCTCGGCGGTAAACAAATACCCCTGAACATGGGCTTGCGGCAAACCGCTGCGCATGCCCCAACATAGGCCCAGGCCCCGTTTGGCAAAATCGTCACTCTTTGTTATAATGGGGCAATGAAACCTGTCCTGCCATTAATGAGCAATGACAGAGAGGCCAGGAGGTGAAGCCAATGTCGGCCACACGTCGCGTGCTGTTCTGTCTTTGGGGGATGTTCCTGATACTGGCTATGGGTGCTTGTGCTGCGGACTCTTCGCAGCCAGTGGCGGTAGCCACGACATCCAGTCCCTTGCCATCGCCAACCGCTACTTCCAAGCCTTCCCATACACCCGTTCCAACGGCGACGTTTTCGCCTACGCCAACACCCAGCCCAACGGTAACAAACACGCCGGTCGCCTACGTAGTGCGCATTGGCGATTCGTTTTGGCGAATCTCCAGACGATTTGGCATTACCGTGGATGCCCTGCTCCAAGTCAATGGCCTGAACCGCGATGCCACCTTGCGACCGGGCGAGACCTTGATTATTCCCCAAGGGCCATCTGACGAGGTGGTAGCCCTGCAGGCGGATACGACTCCTGCTGTCTCTGCGCCAACATCCGATACGCCCGCAGCAGGGGCGGCGACTTCCGGCCCGGCATCGCAACCGGCCGACGCGACACCGGCTACGCCTGCACAAGCCCCGTCCCACGACAACCACCAGACTCGGGCGGCGAAACCTGTCTCCGCGACATCTCACCAACCTTCCACCGACGCAAACGCAAACGCGGATGCAGCGAAAACAGAAGCGGCGCAGCAAAAGCCGGCCGGCGTTACGCACACCGTACAGTCCGGCGACAGCCTGAGTAGTATCGCCATTGAGAACGGCGCGAGTGTGGAGGTTATCATGGCCGCGAACGGCATTGAGGACCCGACACGGCTGCGCGTGGGACAAGAATTGCTGATTCCGCTGGGAACGGCTACGCCCGTGGCCACTGCCACACAAGCCCCCTCTCCATCACCGACCGCTTCACTGCCCTACGCCGTTCCTGCACCGCTATGGCCCATCAACGGCACGCGCCTCGCCGCAGACGAAGCCGCCACACTGAGTTGGACCTCGGTCGGCATCCTTGATCCGGAAGAGTACTATGTCGTACGGTTCGAACGACTGCGAGGCCCCACCGTGACACAATCTTGGATAGAATGGCTCAAGGCCACAAGCTGGCGGATACCCCCGAATGTTCGCGATCCTGAGCAGACCAAAGGTCAACTTTACCGGTGGAGCGTCGTTGTGATGCGTCACACCGGGACAGAGAAGGATAATTCATGGACGGGTCTGCCTCTTAGTAATCCAAGTCAGGCGCGCCGTTTCCTGTGGCCTCTACCGGTGAAAGCCGTGTCCTCGGAGCCGAACAAGAGCACATTCCCGATTCCTGCCTTGCCCGCTACGCAAGGTAAATGAGCATCGCCACGCGGCCAGCACGGCTACTCTGGCAACCATGAAGAGCCGAAAT
This sequence comes from uncultured Ardenticatenales bacterium, assembly GCA_964455755.1. Classification (GTDB taxonomy): domain Bacteria; phylum Chloroflexota; class Anaerolineae; order Ardenticatenales; family JAADHH01; genus JAADHH01. The sequence goes on from CAYWAK010000002.1 coordinate 1,670, forward strand.
GCGGGCGTGGGAGCCCGCTCTGCTACAAAAGGGCCCGTTTAGAGCGGAGGCGGCTCCCACGCCGCCGGGCCGCGGATCAAAGAACGTGTTCGGGAAAAAGCCACACGTGCCAGCTCCCAACTCCTGTCCCCGGGGGCGTCATGAGGGACTTACAAGAAGGTAGACACCCCAGGCCGCCTCTGCAGTACACGGGATGTTCACAAAACCAAAAGAGCCAGATTGCGACCACAAACGTTTTGTGTTATACTACAACGCCTTGAGAAATCACCAGCAAGTGGAGGAAGTCTTAGATGCCTGACATCCGCATCTTTGAAACTGTAGAAGAAGCCAAGACCACGATTCTGCACCGCCGGCCTTTCGACGAGATGGACGCCTCTCCGCAGGCACAGACCCGCCTGGCCGAACTGTTCGGCGAACCGCTGACGCCCGAACAAGCCGTGACCCGCATCATCGCCGATGTGCGCGCAAAAGGGGACGACGCGCTGCTGGCCTGGACGTATCGCCTGGACGGCACAGAACTGGACAGCCCCATCGTCACCGAAGGGGAAATCGAACGAGGTTGGGAAAACACGCCCCACGAACTTCGCCAGGCTCTGACGACCGCCGCGGAACGCATCCGTGCGTTTCACGAACGAGAACAACATGAGTCGTGGATGGACTGGCAAACCGATGAAGCCCTCGGCCAGATCGTGCGCCCGCTGGAACGGGTCGGCATCTACGTGCCGGGTGGGCAAGGCGCGTACCCATCCACCCTGCTGATGGCCGCGATTCCGGCACAAGTCGCCGGCGTTCCGGAAATCTATGCGGTCAGTCCGCCGGCTCGAGGGCAGGAAACCCCGGCCGACGTGACCCTGGCCGCTGCACGAATCGTCGGCGTGAAGCGCATGTTCAAGATCGGCGGCGCACAGGCCGTAGCGGCGCTCGCCTACGGCACGGAAAGCGTGCATCGCGTGGACAAGATTCTCGGCCCCGGTGGCCTCTTTGTGGTGCTGGCCATGCGCCAGGTCTTTGGAAGCGTGGGCATTGCCGGTTTGCCCGGCCCCACGGAGACGCTGCTCATCGCCGATGATTCGGCAAACCCGGAACTGGTCGCCGCCGACCTGCTCGCGCAGGCCGAACATGATGTGTTGGCCTCCGCATTGCTCCTCACCCCGTCACGCCGCTTGGCCGAATCGGTGCAAAACGAAGTGGCGGAGCAACTGACCGGCCTGCCACGTCGCAAGATTATCGCCGGCTCCCTGGCCCGAGGCAGCGGCATCGTACTCGTCCGCGACCTGGACGAAGCGCTGGAGCTGGCAAATGAGTACGCCCCCGAACACCTGTGCCTGCTGACTGAAGACCCCTGGTCATTGGTCGGGCAGGTGCGCAATGCCGGCGGGGTGTTCGTCGGCGAGACGGCCTGCGAAGCGATGGGCGACTACATCGTCGGGCCCAGCCATATCATGCCCACGGGACAGACAGCGCGCTTTGGCTCCCCCGTTCATGTGCGTGACTTTCTGAAAGTAACCAGCATCTTTTCCGTCGGTCGCCGCACCCTGAAAGAGACCGGTCCGCAGGCAGCCACCATTGCCGACGCGGAAGGATTCCAGGCCCATGCTGCGGCTATCCGCCGGCGGTTGCGCGACACGTGAGGCGTACCGTGACCAAAACCATCATCAAACCGGAAGTGCTTGGCCTGACTCCGTACACCTTGCAGGATCACGCATATCGCTACAAACTTAACCAAAACGAGAACCCGTTTGGCTTCCCAAACGAACTGAAGGAAGCGTTCTGGCAGCGCGTCCGCGACCGGAATTGGGCCCGCTACCCAGATTTCCACTTGCGGCACGTCACCGAACGGCTGGCCGATCATGCCGGCGTTTCCCCCGACATGGTACTGGTCGGCAACGGGTCTAACGAGCTGATCCAGGTCGCGCTGATGGTCACAGTGTCGCACGGGGACACGATCGTGATCCCCACGCCGACGTTCACCCTGTACGCGCTGCTGGCGACCGTGTTGGGCGCAACGCCGCAAACTGTGATGCTCCGTGACGGCGACTTTGCCTTGCCGGCGGCAGAAATCATTGCTGTCGCCCGGGAAAAGCAAGCCCGCGTCGTGATCCTCTGCACGCCCAACAACCCGACGGGCAACACCCACGCCGAGGCCGACATCCGCCGGATCATCGAAGCCTGTGACGGCCTGGTTATCGTGGACGAGGCCTACCACGAGTTCTGCAATCAGGACCTTCGTTCCCTGCTGGATGACTACGAAAACGTCGTGCTGTTGCGCACCTTCTCGAAGGCGTGGGGCCTGGCCGGCGCGCGTCTTGGCTACTTGCTAGGACCGCCGGCATTGGTCCAGGAAATCGCCAAAGCCAAGCTGCCCTATGGCCTGAACATTTTCTCAGAGACGGCGGCACTCGTTGCGCTCGACCACCGGGAAGCAATGCAGGAGCAGGTTGCCGAAATCGGCCGCCAGCGCGATTTGCTGTTCGGCGCGCTTTCCGCACTGGAAGGCGCACATCCGTACCCTTCGCAGGCAAACTTTATCTTGACCCGCTTCGACCGGCCCAGCGGGGAGGTGTTTGCCGCCTGCCTGGAGAACGGCGTACTCGTGCGCGACGTGAGCCACTATCCCGGATTGGCCGGGCACCTTCGCTTGAGTGTCGGCACGGCCGAGGAGAATGCAATCTTACTGGCATCATTGGAGAAGTTAGCTGGATAAGCCGTGATGCGTGATCCAGATGGCCACGGTCTCTGGTCGCAAATCACACACACAACGAATCGCACAGAACAGGAGGTCTCGTGTTTGCACCCCAACCTACGCAAGTGAAATGCCCGCAGTGCCAACAGCCCATTACCCTGCCCGTACAGACCATTATCGACGTGGGTCAACATCCGGAGCTAAAAGAGCAATTGCTCCGTGGGCAGTTGAATCTTATGTCTTGCCCGTCCTGCCAGGCAACCGGTATGCTGGCCACACCGTTGCTGTACCACGATCCTGGAACCGAGCTGTTGCTGGTCCTGGTGCCAATGCAGCTTGGCTTCAAGATGGAAGATCAGGAGCGCACAATCGGCAGCCTGACAAATGCGCTCATGGCCCAGATTCCACCGGATCAACGAAAAGGGTACCTGCTTCAGCCGAAAACGGTCTTCTCCCTGGAAACGCTGGCCCAAGAGATTTTGCGGGGCGACGGCATCACGCCCGAAATGATCGAGGCACAGAACCGTACGCTGCGACTGATTGAAGATTTGGTCGCTGTGCTCGAAGATGAAGAACTCCTGACCGCAATGGCCGAAGAACATCAGGAAGAGATTAACTATGAGTTCTTCCTTCTTCTGACTCAATATGCCACGATAACACAGCAAGAAGGCAATCACGAGAAGGCCGGCAGGCTGATCCAGTTGCGCGACAAGCTGTCCGCGATCACCGGGATTTCGGGTGCCGATGCCGGCGCTCCGCAGCCAGATGCCATGACCATGGAAGAGTTCATCGTCCGGCTGTTGGACATGCCAGATCGCACCGCGCGCACCCAAGCCGTTGCTGCTAACCGCCCGCAACTCGATTACGAGTTCTTCCAGACGCTCACGCGCCAAATCGAGTCTGCACAGGCCGCCGGTGACGCAGAACAAGCCACGCGCCTGACAAATCTGCGGTCTGAGCTGCTGGAAATCACCGGCGAATTGGACCGTGCGGCGCAAGAGGAATTGCGCAAGGCAGGCACGCTACTTCTGGAAATCCTCCAAGCCCCAGACCGAGAGCAAGCCGTTCGCGAACGAATCGACCAGGTGGACGAGGCATTTCTCGTTGCGTTGGCGGCGAATGTTTCCGCCGCTGAGAAACAAAATCAGGAAGAGGCTGTCAATGCGCTGCAGGAGATTTACACGATCGTTATGAATATACTGGAAGAAAACCTTCCGCCAGAACTGAGGTTGGTGAACCAACTTATCCGTACGGAGACGCCGGAAGAGCGTCGCGAGGTGTTGCAGGCACATCAAGAAGTGGTCACTCCGCAGTTCAAGGAACTTCTGAACGCACTGGCCCAAGATTCTGAAGAAGAACAGCAGGCAGAAGTCGCCCAGCGTTTGCGGACAATCCTGGAAGAAGTGAATCAGTAGGTGGTGTTCAGTGGTCAGTGAACAGTTGTCGGAGGAGGCAGTGAGCAGTGGGAGAGTATATTGCCTGACGACGTCGCACCTGATTGCCGGCTTAGGAAAAGGAGAAAACCCATGACAGAACAGCGGTATGTGAAGAGCAAAGTGGAAGAACGGGTGGCTGTCTTGACGATTGACCACCCGCCAGCCAACGCGCTGAGCAGTGCCACACTCAATGATCTGCAATTCGCCTTTGACGCGGCCGTGGCCGATCCCGACGTGAAGGCAATCGTAATCACCGGCGCCGGGCCACAGTTCTTTGTTGCCGGTGCAGACATCAAGGAAATCGCCGTGCTGGCGAATGCCGAGGACGCCGAGGCCATGCTCCTGCAGGGTCAGGCCATCTTGAACAAACTCGAAGCATCGCCCAAGCCGGTCATCGCCGCGGTAAACGGGTACGCCTTGGGAGGAGGACTGGAGTTGGCCATGGCCTGTCACATCCGCGTGGTCGCCGAGCGCGCCCGTTTGGGCCAGCCGGAAATCAATCTGGGAATTATTCCCGGCTTCGGTGGCACCCAGCGCTTGCCCCGCCTGGTGGGCCGGGGCAAGGCCCTGGAGCTGTTGCTCACGGGCGACCCGATCACCGGCAAGGAAGCGGTCGCGCTGGGGCTGGCAAACGTGGCCGTACCGGGGAACGCCGTCTTGCGCACTGCTGTTGGGCTGGCGAAGAAGATGGCGGCGAAGGGTGCACCGAGCGTCGCCGCGCTCTTGACCGCGGTCCGCGAAGGGCTGGATACCACGTTGGGCGAGGGGCTCCGCATTGAGGCCACGCAGTTCGCGCGCCTGACGGAGACCGAAGACATGCGCGAGGGCCTGAGCGCCTTCGTGGAGAAGCGCGCACCAAAGTTCAAAGACCGCTAACGATTACATCGGGGCTGGGCGTCAACCTCGCGTCGCAGCCGCAGCCCCCCAAGTTGCCAGTGCGCCTGCGGTCATGGCGACGCTACAGGTTCAACGTAAATGGGGTTCTGGCTGATCGTCAACTTGATCCAGCCGTTCGTCAGTTGATCCTCATCTTCCGGTCCGCCATCCTGGATCGTTCGGACGGTCAATGTGGGGGAGGTGCTATCCACCACACGCAAGGTGAGCGGCGCGGATACGGGCTGCCCAAGTTGCAGGGCGCCGAGTTGAACAGGAACCGAGATATCCTGCGCCTGGTTGCTTCCCCAGCCGTGCAGCGGCTGGCCATCGTCCGTCCAGAGTACCAGCTTGTGCTGGCCGTCGTCCCGTTGGAAGCGGTAGGCTTGCACATAGACGGAGCCCGTTCCTCCGGCAGAGGCAGACTCAGGCCCTAGTTCCGTATCGAACCGGTAGCCGGCCAGTTCCTGGTCCAACCTTTTGTAGGCATAGTAACTCTGATAGGGCGTGGCCTGCACATCGTCCTGCACGAGGCTAAAGTCACTTTGCTGCAGGGTAAACCACACCGCAGCAAAGGCTTGGTCCGGCCACAAGGTTAAAGCACGCACAAATGCGTGAACGACGTGGCGCGCCTGCAAGGCATCACCGCCCGGCGAACGATCGGAATAAAGGCCAAGCTCGGAAATCAAGAGCGGAATCTTGTCTAATCCGTAGGAAGCGAGTACCTCCCGAATCGCCGGATGGGCTGCGCCGGCATAGGCGTGTACGGCCTTCGCCAAGAGACCCTGGTTGAAGGGCAAGGTCGCCGTTCCTGTGCCATCCCACGCATTGCGCCACAGATCGTACTGGTGAAAACTGAGCAGGTCAAAGAAGGGATAATTCGGTTCCGCGGCGTAGTTATTTTGCAAATAGGTCAGGACTTGATTCAGGAAGTTCATGTTAAAGCAGTCTTCGGGAATCACGTCGTAGGCCAATGCCCCTAAGATCACCTGGGCCTGCGGGTTGGCCGCCTTGATAAAGGGGTACGCGTTGTGCAATAGCTCGGCATATTCCTGCGGGTCGGGGTCGGCATCGGCGTCGAGGTTTCCGCCCCACGCGCTTCCCACGGCAACGCAGACAGAATTGTCAATCCGCTGATTGTCCGGTTCGTTGAATATCTCCCAGTAACGCACCCCCACGCCAGGAGGCAGGCCACGCTGCCGGGCCCACGGGCTATCCGGAGCATAACGGCTGACGAGTGCGGTCAGGAAAGCATAAAAGTTCGGCAAGTCTTCCGCATCAATGGGGCCGCCGGTAAATGGCACGGAGGGCGCGTAGCTGTCCACAGCCCAGGACGGGGACCCCTTGATGGTTAGCACGGGGTTGCGCCAGCCGAACTGGAACATGGCCCCGATCTTTGCGTCGTAATTGCCCCAGTTGTAGCTATGCACCGATCCTGCCGGCGGGTTGGGCTCGATGGATGCCCACGAGACATCCATGCGTGGCCAGCGCATGCCGGCATCACGGGCCCGGTTGCGCGTTGGCTCATTGATCAATTCGCCGAATGTCTGCACACCCAAAAGCATGGGCGTAGGGCCATAGGTCAGATACGTATCATGATCCACGTAGAGCCAGTAGCCATGCCCCGGTTGCAAATCGTGCAGCGTGTTCATGCGTGCCGGAATCCGCGCGTAATATGACTGCGCGCCCTGATCAAAGCCGAGTACGGCCGAATAGTTTCCGGTGATGGATTGAAGGGCCTGGGTAAGGGGCATGCTGCTCGCCGGCAAATAGGGTATCAGGTTCCAGCCGGCACGCAGGGGCACGCGCGTGTCGCTCGGCACCAACGACCCCTGGATCGTGAGCGTCACAAAGTCACGCGCGCGAATCCAGTAGCCGTGCAGCGGATCCATCCGCTTGAGGGACTGCTGGTCGGCCGGAATGCCGGGGTAGTACGATTGTCCAGCGCCGTCAAAGCCCAGGGCAACATCAAAGTGCCCGGCCAAGGGATTCAGCACACTCGACGCGGTCGTGTCGGAAGGGTAAATGTTGAAGGAAATCAGGTTCCAGCCCGGTCGCAAGGGAATGTCTATGCTGGGGCCGGTCTCACCGAGTGCTTCGGTGGATTGCATACGGCTGGCCAGGCCCAAGGTAACCAGCGTGCACAGCACGGCGACGCCGACAACCAAAGCCAACGGCCTCGTTCTGTTTTGCATCATAATTCTTTCCAGAGGAAATCTGAGTTCCCGTACGTTTTGCCTATTGCTTTGTCATGACGAAGGCAATAGCACAGTCAGCGAAACATTCTTCCTTTCGTGCAATGAAGATTGCTTTGGCACCGGCGCGCTTCGCAGTGACAAGTCGTCAAAATCATCGCGCAATCAGCGGCAGTTTCTATTTTACTACATTCGTCCGATTTGTCAACAGGCGAATGGTACCAGGGGCGTTTTCACCGGCGGTCACCTCCGTTGTGCGTCTTGCAATCGCATAGCGGCCAGGCGATCATCCGGACGAATCTGCGCAGCCGTCCGGTAGTTGTTTGCCGCCGCAGGCCAATTGCCGGCGGAGGCTTCCCGATCGCCCAGATCCATGAAGAAGAGCCACGCATCCGCTTTCTGCCAGGCGGCGATGGCCCCCGCCTCGTCCCCCCACGCTTGCCGGGCACGGCCCAGATGGAACCAGGTGAACCGGTCATCCGGGCGAAGCGACAAAGCGCGCTGGAACGATTCTTGCGCGGCCGGCACATCCCCCGCTACGGCGTCGGCGCGAGCGAGTGCGCGCCATGCGGAAGCGTCGCCGGGCGAGAGGCGTACGGCTCGCCCCAGCCAGGCGAGCGAGCCGGTCACGAGGCTCTGGCGTTGTGCGTCTGCCCCGTCGCCGAGTGCCGCGCGGTCGTACAACACGTTGCCCAGGTTCGCCGCGAGCAACGAGCCACCCATCGGGAGGAGCAAGAGCGCAAGGAGAGCGATTGCCCCACCCGCCACCCGCCGTTCTCGTGCGGACAATTTGCTCCGGCGCAGGGGGGCACGATCTCCGCTCTCCGCCACCCGGTACAGGCACACGGTCAGGCCCAGCACAGGCCACAGCACCAGCGTCATTTTGCGATAGAAGAAGGGACCATCCGTAAGGCCAAAAATAGCGAAGGCGACGAAGCTGGCCAGCAACCCAAACACCCACGCGCGCGGAACGCTGCGGGGTGAGGCAAGCACCAGGCGGACGGCCATCCGGCCCCAGGCGACGAACAATCCCACCGCTCCGAGCAAGCCAACGATACCAAAGTCCAGCCAGGTTTGCAGCCAGAAATTGTGGGCGTGCACCCACAAACGGTCGGCCGGCGCCAAATTGAGAACGACCGGGTTGTCGAAGATCAGATAATAAGGAAAGTGAAACTCTGCTACCAGGGGATAGGGGTCCAGGCCGGTTCCGGTGAAGGGGTAGAGGCGAATGAGCGCCCAGGCCTGCGACCACACCGCTCCGCGCCCGCCGGTGACGAGAAACGAGAATTGCGCTGACGTTTGGCGCAGGAAAAGGATCGCGCCGGCGGCCAGCGCCATGAGGGGCAGGAGCACTAGCCATCGCCGGCCCCTCCGAAAAGCCAGCAGGGCAAGCGCCGCGGCAGCAGCCACCCAGGCCGTGCGCGACTGCGTGATGAGCAACATACCGCCCATCAACAAAACGCCAACGCTCAACAACAGGCGATAGCGGCCGGGGCGGCGAATCCAGGCAGGGGCCGCCATCAACAGTCCGACTCCGACCGGTATGAGCATGGCCAACATGCCGCCAATCGTGTTCGGGTGATAGCCGGCGCGCAGGTAATAGGTCTCGTTGCCGTTGGGCAGTCTGTGCAGGCTGTGCGGAAGGAAGCCGTATACGACGGACAGGTCAAACATTTTTTGCCAGGGTGATTCCATGCCCAAGGCAGCCACGACGGTTACGAGAATGCCCAACAGGCTCAGCCCCAGCAGGCCCCACCAAACCCCCTTCTCAGATTCAATCGCGTTCACGACACCGTAAACAACGGCCATGCCAAAGAGGACACGCGTAATCAGGACCATTGCCAGTCCGCGATCCACGGAAGCCCAAAGGGCCAAAGGAGTAGAAGCAATGATCAGCAGAAAGGGGAGGTCGAACGGGGTGCGCTCTGTCCACCGGCCAGTCGCTTGCCGCCGGGCGAACCACGCGGCCGCGATAATGGCAAGGCCCACCCACCACCAGCGTGTCGCCAGAATCAAAAAGGGAGCGGCCAGGGCCAGGGCGAAACCCTCTCGCCATACGGCCCGGTCGCTCCCTTTCGTCAGAGCATTCGGAAACATCATGGAACAGTGGGACCGGTGTCGGTTTCCCCATTGTCCGAGACGCAGCCGATATCGAGTTGCTTCAGCGCGCTATTCGCAATCTTCCAGGATTCGATCAACTTCGCCCGGTTGAAAGGCGTGCGTCCCCACGAACGCACTTCTCCAATCGAGACAACCCCGACAGGCTTTTCACCGATCGTGAGCGGAATGATCGCTCCTGATCGTATATCCTCATCAAGAGTTACTTCCAGTTCTTTGCGTGGAAGCGAAATGGAGAGTTCGTCCTGGCGAAAGATGGCGGGCTGTTGTTGCGTAAGAACTTTCGCGTGTGCCGGAACGTTGGCCGTGCGGAATTGCCGGCCGATGAAGTTGCGTGGCCCACCCTCGTTGTGCAGATAATGTCCGCCCCGGACCACCAGCGTCTCACCGTACCCATCTAAGAGGGCAACGGTACTCATCGTTGCCGGCAGGGCCTGAGCCAGACGGCGAGGGATGTCCGCCAGCGCTTTGTAGATTGCTTCCTGTGAGGTAGAAAACAGGTCGATAGCCAGATCGGCAGGCAAAGGCAGCGCATCGGTCATCGCCCGCAACCGGGTGGTGATCAGGTGACAGAGCATCATGTGTACGTCCTCGACCTGTTCCATCGTATAGTTTGGGACCACAAGGGGGACGTGCGCAATCTTGGCCAGTTCACCGCCATTGAAGCCGGTTATGCCAACGGTAATGGCCCCAACGAGTTTGGCCAAATGAATGGCTTTGAGCACATTCATTGAATTGCCGCTTCCGCTAATGCCTATGACAACATCGCCTGGTTCAACCAGGTTCCACAATTGTTCTGCGAAGACGTTGTCGTAAGCTGTGTCATTGGCCCAGGCAGAAAAAGTGGGCATGTTATCCGTGAGGGCCACCACACGCAAACGCGGAGCACGCGGGTCAGCCGTGCCCTTGCTCAGGTCACAGGCAAAGTGTGATGCGGTGGCGGCGCTGCCGCCGTTGCCCATGATGAATACGTGCTGCCCCTTCAGGCGTGCAGTTTGGAGAATCTCCACGATTTCTTGAATGAGAGCCACCGGCAACTGGTTTATCGTATCAGAGGTCTCTTGAATATATCTCGTGAGCAGTTCCATGGTTTATTTTCCTTGTCCATGATTCAGAATCAGTGTCACCGCTGTCAACAAATCCCTCTGTATGACAATGTCACGTGTCGCCGCATCCCAGGTCGCCAGCATATCCGGCGTTGTTCGGCCACTCATCACCAAGGCCGGCCTGCACCCCGCAGCGCGGGCGGCCAGCACATCACTCTGCGCGTCCCCAATGAAAATCGATTCCGGCAAGTCTATCGCCAACCTTGCGGCGGCCTCCTGGAACATGCCGGGTGCCGGCTTTCGACACGAACAGCCCAGTTGTGGCTCATGCGGACAAAAGACAATCGCGTCTATGCGCCCGCCGGCGTGCGCTACCTCGCGCACCATTCTATCGTGAATGGCCTTGACGGCCTGCCGGCGAATGATTCCCCGGCCGATTGCCGATTGATTGGTCACCACGATCACGTAGAAAGGGCTGTCAGCCAGTTGGACAATGGCCTGCAACGCGCCGGGAAGGAATGCGAACTCCTCCCACGATTTTACATAATCGCTCCGGTTGCGGTTGATCACGCCGTCCCGGTCGAGAAAGATGGCCGGACGAGGCGTGCCTCCCCCGGTCTGCGAGTCAAAAGCAGTCCAAATCGGTACTGCTTGATTATCGGCCGTCATTGAAGATAACTTTACTGCCCCCGGCTTCCAGGGTAATGGGCAGCTCCCTTTGGGCACGCAATCGTTCACGAACGCGAACCTGGCTGTGCAGCGGACAGTAGAGCAACAAGAACCCGCCACCGCCCGCGCCGGTGATTTTGCCTCCCACCGCGCCGGCATCGCGAGCGCCTTCGTACAGCGCATCAATCATCGGATTGGCAATCTTGCTGGCCAGTTGGCGTTTTTGCATCCAGCCCTCGTGCATAATCTTCCCGAAGTCATCCAGCCTTCCCGATTCGAGGGCACTCCGCGCTTGCAAAGCTAAAGTTTTCATGGTCCGCAATTGCCCCATGCGGTTATTGGTATTGGCAACTTGCTCCGCCAGGATCGTTTCCGATTTCCGGGTCACATTTGTATAGAACAAAAGCAAGCGCCTGCCCAGCTCTTGCCGTGTAGAATCGGAGAGTGTTAATGATTCTACCATCACTTGCTCATTTGCGCAAAAACGGATGAAGCGCAGGCCGCCGTACGAGGCAATATATTGGTCCTGCTTTCCGATAGGCTTTCCAAGTATGTTGATCTCGATCTCGCACGCTTCGCGGGCCAACGTTTCCGCGTCTTTTGGAATGTTCTGGTAGTTGTACATAGCATTCAACAGACCCACGGTGACGGTGCTCGATGAGCCAAGGCCAGACCCGGCTGATGGGATGTCGCCCATCGTGCTGATCTCGACGCCCTTGGTGATTCCGGATTTGCGCAGGGCTTCGCGGACCAGTTCGTGTTGCACTTCATCCACCGCGTCGACCATCTCGGTGCGGGTGTACCCAACGCGAATCTTCTCATCGAAACGCTTTTTTATGATCACAAAAATGTACTTATCTATGGCGGAGCTGACTACCCAGCCATCTTCTTGACGGTAGAAAGCGGGCAAGTCGGTAGCGCCGCCAAGAAAGCTGATACGCAGTGGAGTTTGTACGACAATCATGGTTGCGGGTCTTCCAGGCCGGGCCACTCTTCTTCTGCCCGGTGATATTTTTCCAGTGAGCCAATGTCAATCAGGTATTCGTGATCACGCAAAGGGTATCCGTAGAGGGCTGCGCCCCGGGCCAGCAACGCAGGAAACAGGTCATGTCCAAAATCGTAAAACGCGTTTTGCGGGATCGCATCAAGCACGCTTGTATCCAGGGCGTAAATGCCGGCGTTGGCCCAGTCCGTGAAGACTTCTTCCGGCGGGGGCTTTTCGACAAAACGGAGAATCCGCCCATCGGTCGCGGTTTCGACCAGTCCACATTCGGTGGGGTTGGGCACGCGATAGAGGGCCAGCGTGGCCACACCGCCACGCCGCACGTGAAAATCGAGCAGGGCCGACAGGTTCATGTTGGTCAACACATCACCGTAGATAACGAGCAAGCAAGGGTCAACGAAGCTGGAGCGCATGGCAGCCACGCCGCCCGCCGTGCCCAGCAGCTCCGGTTCCACGGAATAGATGATTTCTTGGCCTTTGCTCCCGCCGTCAAAGTGGACAATCACAGCTTCGGCCTGATGGTACAGGTTGATGACAACGCGATGAATTCCATGCCGGCGCAGCAGTTCCAGCGTATGTTCGAGTACCGGCTTACCCGCTATCGGCAACATCGGCTTGGGCGTTTTCAGGGTCAGGGGGCGCAACCGCGTACCTTTGCCCGCCGCCAGAATCATTGCTGTTTGACAAACGGGAGGCTGGGTTGTGTGCATTACGATTTCTCGCGGAAGTATTCGACGGTTTTGCGCAGTCCTTCTTCTAACGTCATGGTCGGTTTCCAGTCCAGGCCGTCAGCCGCATGTTCAGCGTTCAGGAATATCTTGTAGGTCTCCCCGACGATGGGAGGGCCGTGGTGTGGCTCCAGTTGGTAACCGGTAATGCCGGCCAGCGTCTGAAAAATCTCATTGACGGAGGTGCCCTGTCCCCAGCCCAGGTTGAAGATATCGCGGTCCCCCTGGGTGAGGGCGGCGACGTTCGCGCGCACGAGGTCGCCGACGTAAACGAAATCCCGTGCCTGTTCCCCATTGCCATTGATAACTACCTGTTCGCCACGCAGCATCTGTCCGCTGAAAATGGCCACGACTCCCGCCTCGCCGTACGGGTCCTGGCGTGGGCCATAAACGTTGGGATAACGGAGCACCGTGTAGTTCAGGTCATAATTCTCGCCGTAGAGATAAAGATAGTGCTCGACGGTGTGCTTGCTAACCCCATACTGGCATATCGGCTGAATCGGGTGGGCTTCGTCGCAGGGCAGATAGACCGGTTCGCCGTAGACAGCCCCCCCGGTCGAAACGTAGATGAATTTCTTCACGCCGAAGCGCTGTGCATACTCAATCAATCGGAGCGAACCCACGATATTGACATCGGCATCGAACAGAGGATCGGAGATCGAGCGGCGAACGTTCATTTGCGCCGCATGGTGGTTTACGATGTCGGGCTGTTCACTACCGAAGATCTGCTCGACGACCGGGCTGCGAATGTCCAGGCGATAGAAGCGCGCATCGGGATTCAGGTTTCCGCGGTAGCCGGTAGAGAGATCATCAATGATCACTACCTCGTGCCCCGCCGCAATGTAGGCATCCACGACGTGTGAAGCAATGAAGCCCGCTCCGCCGGTGACAAGAATTTTCATGGTGTTCACCTCCTTGTGTATAACAGTCCTGTGACATTTGCTAAAACCGGGTGCCCCGGCGATAAGTAGTTTGACAATGTTAAATTGCCAGAATGGTCTAATTTAGGTTGGGCCGCGAGTTCGGTGCTAGGCCTTCAAGCGGCTACTGTTTGAAAGAGGGCAACTACCCAAAGGTGATTTCACATTGTCAAAGTGCTACAAGACGGACCTTCGGTTGGTACCGGGACAATGAGTCCGCGTGACGAAGGTAGGTTGAGGACAAAAGCGAATGGCTCCATTAGATTCTTTCAGTTGCAACCCCTATATTATAAGGAGAAGCTCCTGTCTTGTCAATTTTCTCCGTTCACTTCAAGATACTGCGTCGTGGCCAGCTCCAGATTTTTTGCATACGGGCCGCGCTGCTTCGGATCCAGGAGCGCAGCCAGACGGTACATCGCCTCTTCCGCCATCTGCGTCATAATGCGCCGGTCGGGTCGCCGCTGCTCGCAAACGAAGCGGAATGGGGGGCCAATCCGGATGGTCACCGGGGTGCGCCGTAAACGCGAGAGATTGCGCCAAAACTGCCCCACGCCAGAGATACCCACGGGCAGGACCATGGCATCGCCGCGTCTGGCCAGAAACACCAATCCTCCGCGCGGAGGCAACAGCTCGTGCGTTTTGCTGCGCGTGCCCTCCGGCGACACAATCAGGCCATCGCCGCGCTGCAAGACTTCCTGGGCAGCGCGCAACGCCTCCCTGTCTACGGCGCCGCGCCGAATCGAAATCGCGTCGTACCTCCGAATCAGCCAGCCCAACACGGGCCAGGAAAATGATTCGGCTTTGGCAATCGGCACCAGGTATCGCGGGATGTATGCGCCCAGCAGGGGCGGATCCAGGAACGATGTGTGGTTGAAGGCCACGATCAGTGGGCCATCGTCCGGCACGTGCTCCAACCCTATGATGCGTAACCGCAAGATCAGCGGGAACAGCTTTTGCAATGCCTTGTTCGCAAACCGGTGAAACCAATTTTCAGAATGTGCTGATTTCTTCATTACGTCCCAATTATTCTCTCACCCGCCGGCTTCTTTCACACACGCACCGGACGCGCTGCGTGCCGCACAAATGCGCGGTACCGTCGCAGCAGCCGCCCGGTCATCGGGCCGGGAGATCCCCGGCCGATTTTCCGGCCGTCAATTTCCACGACCGGCACGATCTCCCGCGACGAGCTGGTGATGAAGGCTTCGCTCATTGCCGGAATCTCCGCACGGCTCGGCGGCACCTGCCTCACGGGTAACACGTGCGGCGCAATGGACAATACGATCCGCCGGGTCACCCCCTCCAAAACGCCATCGCCGGCTGTGTACAGCCGGTCTCCCTGCACAGCGAAGAAATTGCTTGTCAATCCTTCCAGGATTTCCCCGGACGGCGTGCACATGAGCACTTCGAACACGCGGCCGGGGAGCGTCTTCTTCAACTGTCGCGACGGCGCGATGAAGCCGGTGTCCTTCGCCCGTGGACGATCCCGCTGCATGGTGCGCGTGATGCAATGCACCCCCTCCCGGTAAATCTCCGGCGGCAGCGGCTCGAGCCGCGAGATGGTACAATACACCGTTCCGGCCGGCACAGCCCAGGTGACGCGCAGACGCGATTCGGGATAGCCGTGCCGGATTATGATCCGGGCCAGGGCACGACACAGGGCCTGCCGGTCCAGTGTGGCTCCGCTCCCCAGCAGTCGCGCCGAAGATTCCAGCCGCGCCAGGTGAACATCGAGGCACAGGGCCCGGTCGCTGAAATATGTCCGAAATGTTGTGTAGGCTCCCTGCGGCAAGGATCGCGACGCGCCATTCAACCCGCTTGCCGCCGCTTCCGGCAGGGCGACCGGAATGTCGCCGTCCAGGCGGTACGTTTGCGCCGATACATTCCACGCCGCGCGTTGTCCATCTGCTCTGACGTCTGGCGCTGGTAGTCCGTTCGCGGTCATGGGAAGACTACGATTTCCCGACCTTGCAGCTTATCCATGATCTTGGCTACAAGCAGGTCAAGGTGTTCAGGGTGATTGAGGAAATCCATGTTGTCGGCCGGCACCGTAAGGACCGGGCAGTGCGTGAACCCTTCAATCCAGGCGTCATACAGGTCGTTAAGTTGCTGCAAATACAGCGGATCAATGGCCTTTTCGTACGCTCGATCGCGCTGGTTGATCTGATGTAGCAACTTTGGCAAGGAGGCTTGCAGATAAACCAGCAGGTCCGGCGGCGGAATAAACGGAATCATCGCCTCGTACAGCTCGCAATACGAACGGTATTCCCGCTCCGTCATGTTTCCCTGGCGGGCGAGGTTTTGGGCAAACACCTCCGCGTCTTCGTACACCGTGCGGTCTTGAATCGCGGACCCGGCGTAATCCAGAATCTGGCGCAGGTGCTGCAATCTGCGAGACAGGAAGAAAATCTGCGAATGAAAACTCCAGCGTTCCATGTCCTGATAGAAATCGGCCAGATAGGGATTTTCGTCCACGGCCTCGAAAAATGGTTTCCAGCCCAGGCGTTCACTCAGCAGGGCTGTGAGCGTTGATTTTCCAACGCCAATGTTTCCGGCAATGGCAATAAACCTTTTCGCGCTCAATGCGTTGTGTTCCTTATGTTCAAAGCAGGCTGATACACGGCCCCTTGCAATGCAGCCAACACGTCCTTTTCCAGCCGGGAATAGTCGGCCGGACGCGCGATAATATCCAGTTCATCGGTATCCACAGCAATGACCGGCGTTTCATCGTAAGCTGCGAAGAATTCTTCGTAGGCCGCGCTCAAAGCCGCGATGTACGAACGTTCCATCACCCGTTCGTAGGGCCGGTCGCGGTGCGCAATGCGTGTCATCAGCACGTCCACGGAAGCCCGCAGATGGACAATCAGGTCCGGCAACGGAATGTGCTCGGCCAGCGCGCCGTGTGTGCGTTCATACAAATCCCATTCGTCTCCACGCAGGTTGAGGTGGGCGAAGAGCCGACTTTTCGCGAAGAGGTAATCGCTGATCAAGCCCCCCTTCCCGAGCAAATCAGGGATCGCCCGCTGTTGGTGGTAACGGCTGATCAGGAAAAAGACTTCGGTTTGAAAGGCAAATCGTTCACGATCCTTGTAGAAATCACGGAGAAAGGGGTTCTCTTCGAATACCTCCAACAACAATTGTGTGTCCAGACTCTGGCGTAACATGTGGGCCAGTGTTGTTTTGCCGACACCGATAGGCCCCTCGATGGCGATGTAGATGTGCTTTGACAAATTGTCTCCTCAACGCAACGAATTCAGGTCTCTGTTACCTGCAGGGATTATACCACAAGAAAAACTTTCTGTGAAACTGTGGCGGATTTCGAGTGTGTATACAACTCGGTGAAAATTGTCATGCAAAATGAGCCTCACGGGTACGTTCGGCGCGTTGCCTGCTATTTCTGCAACAGCGTGCGCCGGTAGAGCGCCAGGGTCTCCTCGGCGGTGCGAGACCACGAGAACATGCGGGCGCGGGCAAACCCCCGGTCGCGGTATTCATCGCGCAGCGGCTTGCTGGCCAACAGGCGCTGCAGGGCATCGGCCAGCGCGTCTACGTCCTGCGGGTCGGCCAGGAGCGCCGCATCCCCGGCGACCTCGGGCAAGGCCCCCCCGGTCGAAGTGACCACCGGCGTGCCGCAGGCCATCGCCTCCAGCACCGGCAGACCGAATCCCTCGTACAGGCTGGGGAAGACGAACAGGTCTGCCGCGCTGTACAACGCCGGCAAGTCTTCGTCGGCCACGTAGCCGGTGAAATGGACACGATCCGTTACCCCCAACGCCTCCACGCGGGCGAACGTTTCCTGGTAGAGCCAACCCCGCTTGCCGGCAATCACCAGGGGCAGGGGGGCATGGAGCTTGGCCCAGGCTTCGAACAGCGCAGGCAGGTTCTTGCGCGGCTCAATCGTGCCCACGTAGAGGGCAAACCGGTCGGGCAAGCCGTAGCGGCGGCGCACGCCGTCCAATGCCGGGGGATCGGCAACCGGTCGGAAGCGGGCATCTATGCCTTCGTAGATGACGCGGATTTTCTCTTCCGGAATGTGCCACAAACGCACCAGGTCACGGCGCGTACACTCGGAGATCGCAATGATGGCGTCGGCCCGGCGGGCAAAACGGGGCATCATCAGCCGCAAGAAGTGATAATTCATCGGCAGGTGGTATTCCGGATAGAGAATGTAAATCAGATCGTGCACGGTGAGCACGCTGCGCACGTGGCGGAACGGCGGCAGGAGATGCTCGGTGGCGTGGAAGAGGTCTACGTCCGGGAGCAGCCCGTCCCAGGGCGTGTGCAGCAGCGTCCCCAGGGCGACCGCCAGCCGCCACGGTCGGGTCGGGATGGGCCACGACCGCACCGGCAAACCGGCGAGGGATGGCGGCACCGTCGCCGGGCCGGAGCGATTGTAGAACAGGGAGAGCCGGCAATCCTCCTGTTGGGCCAGATGCTCCGCCAGGTTCTGAGCATACCGGCCCAATCCGGCCTTGCGGTAGACCGCCGCCGATACATCAATCATCACGCGCATTCCGGTCAATCGCTTCCCAGGCATACTGATTTGCGCGACGCCGGTGTCCGGTTAGTACACAAAAGGTAGCAGTCGCTTGGTACGCGACATGTAGGCGGTGTACGCATCGAAATGTTGGGCGAGAAGGCTCTCTTCGTAGGTAAGTTTCAGGAGGAGGTCAGCAAACAAGACGATCCACAAGATCAGCCGAATTGACGTAAAGGTGTTGATGACAAGGGCCAAGGTTGTCACCAAAAGTGATGCGTACATGGGATGGCGGATAAACCGGTAGGGGCCTTGCTCCCGCAGTTGTCCCGTCTCGCGCACATCCGGTGTGATGTTGAAATTGCCCATGCGCATGGCGAAGATTGCCCATGCGCCGAGCAGAATACCAATCACTTCGAGCAACTGTAGCCACAGGCCGGAGGCAATCACCGGGCCGGTTATCGCCAGCAGGCCAAGGGAGAAGAGCTGGCCGGCAACGAATACGTAGGACTTGATTTTGTTGCGATGAGCGGTCTTGTTCATGGCCGTCATTATACCTAAATCGTGCAAGAAGAGCAAGTCAGCAGCCTGCCATACACCTCCAGAGTCTCCCGCGCCGCGCGTTCCCACGAAAACGTGGCTGCATGCGCTATCGCACGTCCGGCCAGGTGTTCGCGCAGTGCCGTGTCCTCCAGCAGGCGCAGCAGAGCATCGGCCAGCGCGTCGACATCAAGCGGATTGACGAGCAGCGCCGCGTCGCCGGCCACCTCCGGCAGGCTGGAGCGGTCGCTGCAAACCACGGGCGTGCCACAGGCCAGCGCTTCCAGCAGGGGCAGGCCGAATCCTTCATACAAGCTGGGAAAAACGAACACGACTGCACCGGCATACAGAGCCGGCAAATCCTCCTCAGCGACCGGCCCGATGAAGCGCACCTGCCGGCCCAATCCGAGCGTTTCGGCGCGATCCCGCGCAGCCGGGTAGCGCGCGTCCCAGTGGCCGCCGATTACCAGCGGGCACCGGCCGGCGGCCACCTCTCCATTGCGTCCGGCCACGTTCGCCCAGGCCTCCATCAAGCGCACCAGGTTTTTGTGCGGTTTGTTGCTGCCGAAATAGAGGGCATAGTGGGCCGGCAGGTCATAGCGCCGGCGGATTGCTTCCAGCGCCTGGGGCGCGGCGGGCCGGAAGAGCGGGCCGGGTGCTTCGGCAATCACGGAGACGCACGCACCGGGAACGTGAAAATAACGTTGCAGGTCGCTCTTCGTTCCCGCAGAGACGGCGATGATTTGGCGCACGCACCGCAAGGCCATCCACGTGGTCAGACGAAACAGCAGCCGCTCGCGCAGGGAGAAGTAGCCGGGGTATAGCAGCGGAATCAGGTCGTGCATGGTGACCACCGCCGGCAAGCCGGAACGATATGGCATCAGATAGTAGGGAGAATGGTACAGGGCCGGCCGGCGATGGAGGCCGCGAATCATGCCGGGCACCCGCCATTGCTGCGCCGGGGCAAACGGAGATAGCGGGCAGTGCAGCAGCTCAAGGTTGGGATGGCTGCCGGCCAGCCGGGTCACATCGAACCGGCTGTTCGGTTCGCCGGGATTGTGCAGCAGCCGGAACTCCCAACCGGGGGCCACGGAGGCCAGGGCATCCGCAAGGTGGTAGGCATAACGCCCAATGCCGGGATAATGGTCGCCAATCGTACGGCCATCCAGCAGGACGAGTGGGCCGGCGTTCGTCATTTCCGGACCCATAGACCCACCTGCACTTTGTACGGATAGTTGGCCCGTCCCAGCAGACGCGCCTTGAACCGGCTGTAACGGGGGTCTTGCGGGACGTAGCCCAAGGTTGCGGAAAGGGCATAGTGGCCGGGTAGCCGGTCGAGCAAGTGCTGCGCCGGGCGTACCGCGGCCGTCCGGTCGCGGCCAAAGGTGATCAACCACAGCCTCGCCGGTCGCTCCTTTTCGATGAAGGTGATCGCGCGGCCGGTCCGGTCGGCGGTGAAGTGCGGGGCCGATTCCCCGATCTGTACGAAGTAGCGCTCGAACACGATGTCCGGCTCGCTGACCACCACGTCGCCGGGCTGGAGTCGAGCAGCAACGTCGGCGGCGATTTGGCGGGCCGGGACCGCGTAAATGGGATTGTGATATTGCGTGCCCTGCCACAAATTGGCAAGTGAGATGACACTGGACAGGAGCAGGCCCCCCAGGAGCAGACCGCCCAGCCACCGCCGGGGCGCGGCCATGATGCCGGCGGCCATCACCAGGACGAAGAAGGGCAGCGCGACAATGCTCCGGCTGGGCACGTTCAAGAAGGGGATGTCCTGGGCAATAAGCGTGAGGAGCGAGATGACGAACAGCAGCGGCAGGGCGAAGGACAGGGCAACAAACGCAAACGAGTTTCGCCGCACAAGATGGCGAACACCCAGCAGGCCGGCGACCGCACCGCAGATCACGCCCAGCGCCGCAGCCGGGTGCCAGGGGAAGATCGTTTCCCCGACCGTGAAACTGTAGAACGGGTAGGCAATTTTGAGCAATACGCCGAGTCCCGAACGGGCCAAATCCGCCGGCAGCACCGGACGAGAAACAGCCCGCAGGAGGAAACCCAGCCAGGGTGCATAGGCCGCGCCCAACACGATCATGCCCACCAGCCAGGGGCGCAAAGCCTGGCGGCGGCGGCCGACATTCACGATAAGCCACAAACCATGGGCGGCCAGAACGGCCAGGCCGGTGTAGTCCGTGTAGAGCAGCGCCAGCGACGTGGTCAGGTAGCTCATTTTGCGACCGGTGCCGGGCCGGCGTACCCAATGCAAGAACGTGATGTGACAGAGCAGCGAAAGGAACAGGGTCAAGCTGTAGGCCCGTGCCATGGGCCCGTAGAGGTGCAGCATGGGCGAGAAGGCCAGCAGGGCCAGGGTGACGAGGGCCGCCGAATCACCGGCCAGCTCGCGGGCCAGGACATACGCCGCCGCTGCGCTCAGCAGGGTCAGCCCGATGTTCGGCAAACGCAGTGCAAAGTCGGATGCACCGGCGAGGCGTACCCAGCCATACATCAACAGGAAATGGCCCGGTGGCCGGCGCTCCAGGGTGGTGACATGAGTCAACACGCCGGACAGGCCGGAAGACGACGCAGCGTGGACCGTGAAGGCCTCGTCCACCCACAGGCTGCGCCGGGTGATGGGCCCCAACATCAAGGCCGCTGCCACGAGAAGCAACGCCAGGGGCTGCCAACGCGCTGTGCGAGCCATGCAAGGCTCTCCTCAGGTCACCCAAACATTGGAGAAGAAATACAAGGCCAATGGCCCCTGGAGGATCAGGAAGATGAAGAGCAGCGCGTAGTGCACGTACCGGCGGCGGCCAAGATACGCCAAAATAATGAACGCGGGCACGATGGACATCAGATATCGGGCCACAGAGGCCGTGGGCAGCCCTTTGGATGGGTCGAGGGCCGTGGAAGTGGACACGAGAAACACGAGCAGCCCGTAGATCCAGTACATGGCCGGCAGCCGCCGCCAGGCCAGGATGAGCAGGAGCAACGTGCCGATGACGGCGAACACATCCACGATGGCGATGGCCGTGATGTAGCGCGTCAACGGTTGGGTGGTGAGCAATTGCCAGCCGATGCGCAACATGCCCCACGGATAGACGGACTGCCGGTCCCAGGAGCGCTGCACGGCGATGAATGCCAGCGGCGTGCCGGTCAGGGACCAGAGGTACGCCATGTAACTTGCTGTGCCCAGAGGGATGATGGCCAGAGCGGCCGCTTTGCGGTCCAGCCGGCCCTCTTTCTGCCGCCAATATTCGTAGGCCAGGGCCGGGAGTAGCGCGAGACCGGCGGAGCGGGTCAGCGTGGCCAGGGTCGCCAGGGCGATGGCCGGTCGCCAGCGTTCCGCACGCGCATAGAAGAGCGCGGCCGCGACCAGGGCGATGAAGAGCGATTCGCTGTACAGGCAAGAGAAGATGAAGGCCAACGGAAAGGCCGCCAGGTAAAGTACGGCTCGCCCGGCAGTCCCCGAATCGAATTCATGCTCTGTCAAGCGGTAGAGATAATACAGGGCGAAGGCAAAGGCCACGTTGGAGACCAAAAAGAGTGCCAGTTGGACGTTGCCCAACACAAAGAAGCTGGTGACTTTTCCCAGCAGTGGATAGAGAGGGAAGAAAGCCACGTTAGATTGCGTAGCAAGCCCCTTCCATTGGTATCCGTCGCGAGCGATGCTGACATACCATCCCCCGTCCCAACGGCTGAAGGCATTCAAGAAGGAAGGTTTCTGATCGGCGGCGACGGGAAACAGGCCGGTGAAGAAGGCGACAAAGAGGAACAGAGCAATCCGCGAGCCAAAGAAAAGGGCCAGCGGCGTGCGTAACGGTTCGCTGGTCAGCCGCTCGCGCCACCCCCGAAGCAATGCCCGCAGATCGCCGGCTCCCATCGGGCCGGTTGGTTGTGTGCCTGCGCCCTGTTCACCTGAGGGCCGACGTTTGCGTTTGCGCGGAGGCCGGCGCCGGGGCGCCGCAAATTCGTGATGAGCTTGCATGAGAATTCCTCGCGATGTACCATTGTGATGGCAACGGTTGGACAGCTTGCCCGAACAAGGCCGGTATGATGTCTACTTGCCGTTGGACCCCAGCAGTTCATGAACCCTGCCCTCAATGAACGCTTTGCTCATCGGCCCGCCCACCACGATGTCCAGAATCGTACCGTCTTTGCGCACAAAGACGGTCGTGGGCAGCGCTCGTATCCGGTAGGCATCGGCAGCGACGCTTTCTTCATCCAACAGCACAGGGAAGGTCAGGCCATGATCTGAAACGAAGGGCTGTACCACGCGGGACGGTTCCATTTGATCCACGGCCAGCACGACGAGGCCCTCCGGCTGATACTTTTCGTAGGCATCTTGGATAGCCGGCATCTCGGCGCGACAAGGGGGACACCAGGTCGCCCAGAAGTTGATAATCACCGGCCGGTTGCCGCGATACCCCTTCAAGGAGATCGTGCGTGCGTTCGGCCCCAAAACCTGTAACGAAAAATCGGGCGCCATGTAGTCTTTGCGCGGCGCAGTTTTCGCTGTCACAGGGGAGGGCTGCGCCGTGGAGACCCGCGAACCGATCAACGACCTGGCCACGAAGGCGAACAAGATGCAGGCCACACAGAAGAACAGCGCTAACGCGATAGCGACAAACCATTTGCTGCGAGACGACATCTGCCACTCCTACTCTAGATCATCCGGCCCGACCCAGGGTAACACCCTCTGTGCAACCCCCTGCGCGCGAGAAAGATACAGCGCTGATAAAACGATCGTAGACAGAAACCCTTCCGCTCCCATCCAAGACACCGGCATTTGCGGCAGCACATGCGGATGGTAACCCAGCCCGTAATCAACCCAATCGTTCAGCAGGAACCAGCCACCGATCAGCAGCGCGCCGGCCACATCCAGGCCGGCATAGCCGAGCAAAAAGAGTCCCTCGCCGGCCATGCCCACGTGGGTGATGGTCATGGCGATGCTCTCGATCGTCGGCCCGCCCCCACGAGTCCAGAAGACGATCCAGGCCCATACCGTCCACAAGCCATACTTGATCAGGCCAAACGCGGCGAAGGCGAAGAGTCGCGGATAGCGCCGGCCGCTCATGATCAACAGCAGGCTGATGGGGAAGAAGAGCGTCGAAAGGGGCGAATCGGGCACGAATGGCACAAAAGGCAGCGGCGTGGAGAGTATCTGCGCACCGTACCAGTAGACGAAGCCCAACACAGCGCCAATCGTGTTGACGAGGATAAGGGTCCACGCAATGGGGCGAAACAGAATCAGGTTGTGAGCCCAGCGATAGATTGTCTTGATGGCGGTCAATTTCGTCCTCTTCCCGAAATCGCGTGGCCTACTATGTTTTCCGCGCCTCACGTCCTGATTTCGGACGCGCACCCTTCGCGCGGCAGCAGCGCACGTGCCCGATATTATACCCGTTATCACGCCGAAGAGCAAGAAGCGCGGAGGGTGCGGCGGCTTTGACGGACAAACTCGTTTGTGGTAGAATCACCGTGACATCTGAAGCAAAAGGTAGCATAGCAATCCGAAGCCACATGATCCAAACCTTTTGGCCGTAGGACTCGTTGAAATCACCGCAGAGACGCCGAGTCCGCAGAGAAAACCGTGCATAACTCGGCGTTCTCTGCGTTTCTGTGGTGGAAAAACGACCAACGTATTTGCGCCGTGCTTGTACTACGTGGTTCGTGCTGTGTGAAACGTGAATACGTGCTGTCTGGCATCTGCCATCTGGTATCTGACCCATGATTCTTTGGCTTGACCAAATCAACCAAAACGATGTAGCACTCGTCGGTGGCAAGGCCGCCAACCTTGGCGCCATGTCTCAGGCTGGATTCCCTGTCCCTTCCGGATTCTGCCTGACAACGCGGGCCTGGCGGGAATTCGTGGAGCGCAACCAACTGGAAGAACATCTCCGGCGCGCGCCGGAAACTCCCGAATTGTTGGCAGACCTATGCGCGCGGATCACGCAAGCCCCGGTTCCGGAATCCATCGCCACCCTGGTCGGTCAGGCGTACGGCGATCTCCCGGCCCGGCTGCCGGATCGCACCGGGCAAACGCGCGGTGCCTTGCCGGTCGCCATTCGATCATCGGCCACGGCCGAGGATTTGCCCACCGCCTCGTTCGCCGGCCAGCAGGATACCTTCCTGAACGTGGCCGGTCTGGACGACGTGCTACGACACATTCGGGCCTGTTGGGCCTCGGCCTGGAGCGATCGGGCTGTGCAGTATCGCCAGGCGCAAAGCCCGGCCAATGTCAGCGTGGCCGTCGTCGTGCAGACCATGGTCCCCTGTCAGGCCGCGGGCGTGGCCTTCTCGCTGGATCCGCTGAACGGCACAGAATCGGTGACCATCGAAGCCGTCGAAGGGCTGGGCGACCGCCTGATGAGCGGCAGCGCCGAGCCGGTCCGCTATCGCGTGTCGCCGCAGGGGGCCGCGACCGCCGACCCGCTCGCCCGCGCCATCCTTTCGCCCCACCAGGTGCAACACCTGGCCCAGACGGTACGCCGGCTGGAAGCCCACTTCGGTTGCCCGCAAGACGTGGAATGGGGATACGCCGACGACGCACTTTACCTTTTTCAATCCCGTCCCATCACCGCGCAGGAAGAGATGTTCTTCCACCAGAGCTTTCCCGATGAGGGCCGCCTGTGGGTGGCCGGCTTCCTGAACGAACGCTTTCCACAGCCGGTCACGCCCCTCGGCTGGTCGCTGATCTGTTCGCTGCTGGAGCCGCTGGCATTCCGCGACCCGCTGCATTACCTGGGTGTGCACGACCTGGACGGGCGGCCGCTCACCCGACTCTATCGTGGACACCCCTACACCGACGCCGGCGTCTTCTGGCGAATCTACAAACTGTTTCCCGATGCGCTGCTGCCCGAAGATGCGGTGCGCTATTTTCCCGGCGGCGACGTCTCCCTGCGCCGGAACATGGCCACGCCACGCTGGGGGCCGCGTCTGCTGTGGAGCGTGCTGCGCGCGGCGCTGGCCGATTGGCAAAACTGGTCTCCCCTGCACAACTGGCAAACGTGGAAGCGGTTTGTTCCGCAACACCGCGCGACACTGCAAAGCCTCGATGCGCAAGCGGATCGGGCGATGGCAGCGCTGGCACAGTCGCCGGCGGCTGCGGAGAATCAGCAGGCCGTGTGGAAGCAAGTGATGCGGGCGCAAGACTTCAGCACACGTCTGCTGGCCCTTCACCGCTGGAGCCTGGTACACGCGGACCTAACCTACACCCTGCTGCGACGTTTCTGTGTACGCCTGTTGGGTCCGGAAGAAGGGGCGCAGGTTGCGGCATCGCAGGTAACGCAATTACCCACGCGCTCCTTTCGCCTGGATGAAGCCTTGCAAAATCTGGCAGAGCAGGCCCGCGCGAATCCAGCCCTCAGTCAGGCGATACGGACAGCTTCCTGGTCTGAGCTTCTTGCCCAGCTCCCTTCCATTCATCAGGGGCCGGCCTTTCGCGCAAGCCTGGAACAGTTTCTGAAGGAATACGGCCATCGCGCGTATTCGCTGGACATTTACCAGCCCACGTTCCGGGATGATCCGGCGCAGGTGTTGACCCTGATTCGAGAACTGGCCCAGAACGAGGGCAGACCCCGGTCGCAACCGGCCGGACGCAAATCAGAGCGTGAACACCGGTGGCTGATGGCTCTGCTGCGGCCGCTGACCGCACTGGCGCAGCGCTACGTTCTGCTCCGTGAAGAGCAGCGGTTCTTTTGGCAGCAGATTCTCGCCCGGCAGCGGCAACTGGTTGCCGCTTTGGGCAAGGCCTGGGCCAGCGCGGGGCTGCTGGATCGGGCGGACGACATCTTCTTCTTGACGCTCGATGAGATCGGGCCGGCGCTGACCACGGCTCGCGACGATTGGTCCGCAGTCGCCGGCCGGCGCAAAATCGCGCACGAAAAACTGTGCCGCGACGAGGACCTGCTCCCCGACCGGAGCTATCCGGACTACCTGCGCGGCGACACGCCTGTGCAGCTTGCGACACCGGCCGGGAATGGGACCTTGCAGGGCCTGCCGGTCAGTCCTGGCGTGGCCCGCGGCCCGGTGCGGATTATCCGCACACCCGGCGACTTCGACAAACTCCATCCCGGCGACATCCTGGTGACCACCAGCCCAGACCCCGGGTGGACGCCGGTCTTCGGCATCCTGGCCGGCCTGATCATGGAACGCGGAGGACAACTTTCGCATGGCGCTGTCGTGGCCCGCGAATATGGCCTGCCGGCCATCACAAGCCTCCCCGGCGTGACCGGAAAACTTCACGACAACGAGTGGATTCTGCTGGATGGACGCACGGGAATCGTACAACGAGCAGACAATCTGTAATGAATCACAAAACATGACCCAAGGAGGTGCTACGTGACAGCGAAAGTGGAAGGTGGCGACCTGATTCAAATCTATAGTGTGGCCGGCATTTTAACGGCTGAAGTATTGAAGGGAAAGCTAGAATCGGTAGGAATTCCCGTTTTGTTACGTTACGAGAGCCTGGGGCCGGTGATGGGACTCACCGTGAACGGTTTGGGTGAAGTCCGCATCCTGGTTCCCACAGATTTTGTAGAAGATGCGCGCCAAGTAATCTTTGAACTGGAAGAGAACTACGCGCCGGACGAGGAATGGAGTTAGCAGGCAAATAAGCGAATGAGCAAATTCGCCGATTGCAACCTGTTCTCTTCGTGCCTTCGTGCCTTTGCAGTCAATTGAAGCACGGAGCCAAGCAAGAAATCTGAGCAACAGGCGGCTGTGAAAGCTCGCAAAAGCTTTGCCGCGAATCATGAAATCGCACGTGCAGAAGACGGATAATCGAATTGCAGAGGAAGCCGGTATCGGTGACCTCGATCCATCTCTGCTGGACGACTATCGCCAGCGATTGGTCGAACGCCGGCCCGGCAGCGGTCTGGAGACGTTGCCGCTGGAGACGCTCCTTCTGCGGGTAGGGGCCGCCAGCCGGCAAGGGAAGAAAATTCGCCCGACCGTGGCCGGCATTCTGTTTTTTGCCGCCGACCCGCAACAGTTCTTCCCTTCGTTGACGACCACGTTCCTCCATTTCTCCGGCACCACGATTTCGCGGCCCGATGATGACGCTCCGCTTTACCTGGATAACCGCGAATTGACCGGCCCGGTGCCGGAAATGATCGAGAACGCACGCGCAGCGATCTACCAGGCCACACGCAAGGAAGCCATCGTCGAGGGTTTCGTGCGCCGCGACGTGACCGAATATCCGGAATTCGCCGTACGCGAGGCCGTGGTGAACGCTGTGGCCCATCGCGATTACCGGCGCACCGGCAGCTTCATCCAGATTCGCATCTTCTCCGACCGTCTGGAAGTGCAAAACCCCGGCGGGCTGGCCGGCGGCGTGACCGTGGACAACATCGTCTACGAGCAGTTTACCCGCAACCCGCACATCGTCCGCTTCCTCGAGGATTACGGCTACGTGGAACGGCGCGGCCTGGGCATTGACGAGATGATCGCTTCCATGGAACGGGCCGGCCTGGCCCCGCCCCACTTCGACGACCGCCAGACCTCCTTTTGGGTTACGCTGTACAACGGCAAGACTGGCTTTGATCCTGCCTCCCTTGGCCTGAACGAACGACAACTCCGCGCCCTGGACTACCTCCGCAAGCAGGGCCGCATAAGCAATCGCGAATACCAGGGTCTTAACGAAGTCGCCGAGCGCACAGCCCTCTACGACTTGCAGGAACTGGTGAAGAAAGACCTCCTGCTCCCCATGAGCAGCGGTCGCGGGCGATATTACATTCTGAAATCGGCGAAGCGGCGCCTTCGCCAGACTCCAGCAACAAAGTGATTGCCCATTACGGTAAAATTGACACGTGGAACAGGCTTTCGAGCCTGTCAGCAGCCTGGAAAGGCTACTCCACGTGTGGCTTTTGCTCCAATGCGTGATTACATTGGGTGGGTAACGCGGGTAAAACGTCAGGCAACAACTGAAAAGCGCCTGGCACAAATGGTTGATGAATTAGAGATCGGTGACAAATACATGAACATGCCATTTCGCACGAAGGGTCGCCCAAAATGAAAGCTTCGGCGTATATCGCCATGAGTCTAGACGGGTTTATTGCCCGACCAAATGGCGGTTTAGATTGGCTTTCAGGTAGTGAGAACGAAGATTATGGCTACGAAAAATTCATCTCGACAGTTGACACGATAGTTCTGGGACGCAAATCCTTTGAACAAGTATTGAGTTTTGGGGAATGGCCCTATGCAGGATTGCGGGGTGTAGTTCTAAGCCGTGGGTTGCCGACGATTCCTGACGAATTGGAAGAACAAGTCGAATGCAGCTCGTTGCCACCACGGGAGTTAATCGATTATCTTGAGAACAGTGGTGCGCAACACCTCTATATCGATGGGGGAAAAACAATCCAATCATTTTTGTCTGCCAGATTGATACAAGAATTAACGATAACAGTCATTCCAATTCTAATTGGTGATGGGATACCGTTATTTGGGCCGTTGGAGCAAGATATAAGACTGGAGCTTTTGGAAAATCGAGCTTATCCAGATGGTCTCGTACAAATCAAGTATCGTGTTGTGTATGCGTGAGGCTTGCGCCCGGCCAGCAATGACTGGCCGGCGGCCCCGATCTGGTGCGGCTCGCGGACAGAAGGAAATGCGGACAGATTGCCAGCAACACCCTCCTGTGGTAAAATGATGGCGTGAGAAACCATGATCAACAACAGTTGCAGGTAATCGGTGGGGGGCTGGCCGGCTGCGAAGCGGCCTGGCAGGCTGCGGAACAAGGCCTGACCGTAACGCTCTACGAGATGCGCCCCCACAAAACGACCCCCGCCCACACCACTGGCCAACTCGCCGAACTCGTTTGCAGCAACTCGCTCGGCTCCACGCTGGTAGATCGCGCTCCCGGCCTGCTGAAAGAGGAGCTGTGGCGACTCGGTTCACTGATTCTGGCGTGCGCGGAGGAATCGGCGGTGCCGGCCGGCGGCGCGTTGGCCGTAGACCGGGATCGCTTCGCCGAAACGGTCACCGCGCGGATCGCCGCACACCCGCGGATTACCGTCATCCGCCGCGAGGTGACCGCCGTGCCGGACGGCCCCACGGTCATTGCCACCGGCCCGCTCACGTCCGAGGCGCTGTCCGCCGGTATCGCCCGCCTGACCGGTGAGGAGTCCTTCTATTTCTATGACGCCATGGCTCCGATTGTGGCCGCAGAGACGGTTGACCGGTCCGTTGCCTTTCGCGCCTCGCGCTACGGGCGGGGAGCAGACGAAGATGGTGATTACCTGAACTGCCCGCTGAACCGGCCGGAGTACGAGCAATTTGTGGATGCGTTGCTGGCTGCCGAGACCATTCCCCTGCGCGACTTCGAGCGCGAGGATTCGCGGTTCTTCGAAGGGTGCCTCCCGGTCGAAGTGCTGGCTGCGCGCGGGCGCGATGCGCTGGCCTATGGCCCGCTGCGCCCCGTCGGCCTGACCGATCCGCGCACCGGCCGGCGCCCGCACGCCGTCGTGCAACTGCGCCAGGACAACCTGGCGGCTACGCTCTACAACCTGGTTGGCTTCCAGACGAACCTGCGCTGGAGCGAACAGGATCGTGTACTCCGCCTGATCCCCGGCCTGCAGCGAGCAGAGTTCGTGCGCTACGGCCAGATGCACCGCAATACGTTCATCAACAGCCCCCGCTTGTTGGACGCAACCATGCAATTCCGCACGCGCCCCGACCTATTCTTTGCCGGGCAGATCGTCGGCGCGGAAGGGTACGTGGGCAACGCAGGCACCGGCTGGCTGGCCGGCACGAATGCGGCGCGTTACGTGCAGACGCGCGCGTTGCTCACCCTTCCCCGTGAAACGATGCTCGGTGCACTCTGCCATTACATTTCCCATGCCACGCCGCCTGAATTTCAGCCCATGAAAGCGAACTTCGGGTTGCTGCCCCCGCTGGAAAAGCCGGTGCGCAAGAAGCGGGATCGCTACCGTGCGTATGCCGAACGGGCCCTGGCCGCGCTGGAGAGCATGGCACACGGAGCGTTGTGAATTGCGTCGAATGGAGTCTTGTGGTACAATGAAACTCCGGGTTCTGAGTTTCGGGGTTCGAGTGCTAAGATGATGCCATCACGTCTCACACAATATCGAACACGCCGCGCGCGGCACGAAACACAACCCACGCGGAACATTCCAAAACTTGCGTGTGGAACAATCCGCGCTATCCGTGCCACGCTTGCTACCACACGTCTCCCGCTTCTTTTCCCTGCCGCACTTCTCCTGCTTCTCGTCGGATGCGCGTCGCCGGCCCAATTCGACGGGCAACGGGCCATGCAAGATGCCCAGGTGCAATGCGATCTTGGCCCGCGCACGTTGGGCAGCGAAGCACACGCCAAAACCCGCGCCTACGTTCAGGATGCGCTCCAAAAGGCGGGCTGGCAGGTGGAGGTGCAGGAATTCACCTACCGGGGGAAGACCATTCGCAACATCACCGGCACGCGCGGCGACCAGGCCGCCGGCCCGGTGCTCATCGGCGCACACTACGATACCCGACCCGTGGCCGACCGCGACCCGCAGGTACGCAGCGAGCCGATCATCGGAGGCAACGACGGCGCCAGCGGCGTGGCCGTCCTGTTGGAGCTGGCGCGGGTGTTGCCGCCAGACCTCGCCACACCGGTGCAACTGGCTTTCTTCGATGCCGAAGATTTGGGTGACCTCAACGGCTGGCCCTTCTCCGTCGGCGCTACCCACCTGGCCCAATCGCTGACGGTAAGCCCCACCGCCGTCATCGTCCTGGACATGATCGGCGATGCCGATTTGCAAATCTACCAGGAAGGGAACTCTGACCCGCAGCTTACCAAACAGATTTGGGACGTGGCCGGCCGCCTGGGCTACAGCGACGCCTTCATCCCCCGCCGCAAGTGGACCATGATTGACGATCACATTCCCTTCCGGCAGCGGGGCTTCGCCGCCCTGGATTTGATTGATTTCGATTATCCGTATTGGCACACCCGCCAGGACACCTGCGACAAGATCAGCGCAGAGAGCATGGAGAAAGTCGGGCGGGTGATCCAGGAATGGATGACCAATGGTCAATGATCAGGCGACGGAACACGCAATACGCAGCACGCAATACTTGACACATGACACCCGACACATATTTCTTAACAGGAGGTAAATCATGATTCGCATTGCCAAACGCATGGACAACATCCCCCCGTATATTTTTGCCGCCGTCTCCAAGAAGATCGCCGCCAAGCGAGCAGAAGGCATGGACGTGATCAATCTGGGCATTGGCAGCCCCGACCTGACGCCGCCGCAATTTATTGTGGATGCGCTAAAGGACGCCGCCGATGAGGCCATCAGCCATCGCTATCCCAGCTACTTCGGCCTGCCGGAATTGCGTCAGGCTGTGGCCGATTGGTATGCCCGTCGTTTCAACGTGACCCTCGATCCGGCCTGCGAGGTCTTGCCGCTCATCGGCTCCAAGGAAGGCATCGCCCACATGGCCCAGGTGCTCATTGACCCCGGCGACGTGGCCCTGGTTCCCGATCCCGGCTACCCTGCCTACAGCAAGGGCACACTGCTGGCCAATGGCGAAGTGTATTACATGCCGCTGCGAAAAGAGAACGGCTTCATGCCCGACTTGGGCGCTATTCCCCAAGACATCCGCAAACGCGCGCGCTGCATTTGGGTGAACTATCCCAACAACCCGACCGGAGCCATTGCCCCCCCCTCCTTCTTCGAGGAGCTAATCGCCTTTGCTCAGGAAAACGACATCGCCGTGATGGCCGACAATCCCTATTCCGACGTGACCTACGATGGCTATGTAGCGCCCAGTTTTCTGGAAATGGACGGGGCCCGTGAAGTGGGCGTCGAGTTCCATTCGCTCTCCAAGACCTACAACATGGCCGGCTGGCGTGTGGGGATGGTCGTGGGCAACGAGACAATCATCGAAGCTCTGACGCGCGTGAAGAGCAACGTGGATACCGGCATTTTCCGGCCGGTGCAGATCGGAGCCATCGCCGCCTTGCAGGGCGACCAAACGTGGCTGGCCGAACGCAACGCCACGTACCAGGAACGCCGCGACGTGGTCATGGCCGGTCTGGAAGCCGCCGGCATTGCGGCGACACCACCGAAGGCCGCGTTGTACGTCTGGCCGGAGACGCCGGCCGGCTTCACCTCCGAAGAATTCTCCATGAAAGTGCTCAACGAGGCCGGTGTATGGATCACACCGGGCAACGCCTTCGGCCCGTCTGGGGAAGGTTTCCTGCGCATCTCGCTCTGCACCACAGCCGACCGGCTGCGCGAAGCGATGGCGCGGATCAACAAGCTGGACTTTTGAGCCGGGCAGCGTTGCGGTGCTGTACTCATCGTTTGCGTGGGGCGGCTGGGGGCGTACCGCCGCTGGGAAACCAGACGACCCGCACCATCGGCGGGACGCCCCCCTACAACCTGACCTGCGACGCGGAGAACCGGCGACACGTAGGGGCAAATAAACGATGAACACGGACCGGGCATCGTTTTGATATTTTCTGCGGCATGCACTTTGCCCGGAGTGTCCTTCTGTGATATAATCCCTCTGCCTGTGCCACCCCTTAATTTCTGTGTTTAGGAGGAGATACATATGTACATGACCGTTACACATTTGGCTAAGCAGTACGGGCGTTGGCTGGCCGTTGCAGGGTTAGTCATCGCCGGCGTGG
>CAYWAK010000002.1:35095-41817 GCA_964455755.1 uncultured Ardenticatenales bacterium
GCTAAGCAGTACGGGCGTTGGCTGGCCGTTGCAGGGTTAGTCATCGCCGGCGTGGCGTTGGCGGGTTGCGGAGGAGGTACCGCACCACCGGCTGCTACTACAGCGCCGGCCCCTACCGTCAAAGAGATCGTTGTTGGCGAGGTCGAGCCTTTAACCGGCGTGCAGGGGCCGCAAGGAAAGATCGTCCACGACGGGATTCAGTATGCCATAGATGAAGCCAACGCTGCCGGCGGCATCAACGGGATTCCCGTCACGCTCCTTTCCCGCGACGATGAGAGCAAACCGGAGCAATCGGCCGCCGCCGCGCGCGAGTTGATCACACAAAAGCACGTCGTGGCCCTGATGGGCGAATACGTTGACACCCTGGTCGGCGCCACCAGCGAAGTAGCCGAAGAGAACAAAGTGCCCTACCTGGCCAGCTCCAGCCTGGACGAGCGTTTGACCGCACGCGGCTATCACTACTTCTTCCGCATGAGTAAGCTATCCGGCTTCTCCGACGCCACAGTCGGTCTGGCCACGGATGTCTTGCACGTGAAGAAGGTCGCCATTCTTCATGCCAGCACACCGGGCGCTACCCAAACATCGCAACGCATCCGCGATGATTTGGTCGCAAAAGGGGTCGAGGTACCGGTCTTTGAGAAATTCGTGCCCGGCAAGACGACCGACTTTGTGCCGCTGCTCAACAAAGCGAAGGCGGCCGGCGTAGACCTGATCGTTTCGGCCGGCTTCACCGGCGACAACGTCAACATGGTGCGCCAACTCCAGGCCAACAAGATTGATGCCGGCGGCTTCCTTGTGCTCTACGGAGCCAGCCTGCGCGTGCCCACGTTCAAGTTAGGGGACGCGGCCAACTACACTTTCCACACCGCCATCTGGGATGACAAACGGGGCCTGACCCCTCCCGGATCGGAAGAAATGTCGGCGGCCTTTGCCAAAGGTTTCCAGGAAAAGATGGGCCGGCCGGCCGGCGGCCTGGAACAGCACGGCTACAGCACGGGCAAGGCCATTTTGCTGGCCATTCAGAACACGCTCGATGCCGGTCTGGAACTGACACCCGAAAACGTACGCGACCAACTTGCAGCCCTGGACGTTCCGTTGCCGCTGGAGCATCTTACGTTCGACGAAAACGGTGACCCGCTCTTCTACCAGCAGTCCATCATGCAAATCCAGGGGGACAAGGAAGTGATCGTCTGGCCGGAGGAACGAGCTGATGGCAAGGCAATCTTTCCCATACCGGCCTGGGCAGAGCGGTAGCGAATATTAGGGAGTTTTTCTGCCGGAGACCACTTTTGTCTCCCGTAGAAAAACTCTCTGATACCGTAGGCCAGGAATGTGCCTGTAACCTTGTTATTGCAGAGCCTACTTTCCGGGGCATTGATCGGATGTTTCTATGCCCTGCTTGCCGCGGGCCTTAGCCTGATCCTTGGGGTGGTGCGGGTGTTCAACATGGCCCATGGCGAGTTCCTGGTGATTGGCGCATACCTGGCCTATGGTCTCTGGTCCCTTTTCGGAATAGATCCTCTCCTGGCGATCGTGCCGGCAGCGTTGCTCTTGTTCGTTATTGGCCTGATCGTCCAGGCCGGACTCTCCCGTTTGGGGGAGCCAAAACGCCTCAACGGACTGGTCGTCACCCTGGGCCTTTCCATGTTGCTGCAAAACCTGATGCTCCAGTTGTGGACGGGCGATTACCAGGTCCTCGTCGTGCAGTACATGCAAGCGACAGTCTCTCTCGGGGGGATCGTCCTCAACGTGGGGCGGCTGGTCGTCGCAGCGGCGACCATTGTGATCATTCTAGGCCTCCACCTTTTCATTTCCCGCACCTATCCGGGTAAAGCGATGCGGGCCACTGCCCAGGACCGCGAGGCGGCGGAGATGATGGGCATTGACGTACAGCGCATAGACCTGCTCTCCTTTGGATTGGGTGCCGCGCTGGCCGGAGCCGCCGGCCCCCTCTTCGTGACCCTGAACTATGTCCACCCCGCGGCCGGACGTGAACCGCTGATTATCGCTTTGGTGTTGACCATTTGGGCCGGCGTGGGCGAAACGGCCAGTCTGCTCGCCGGTGGAATTATGCTGGGTGTGGTAGAAGCTACGGCGGTAGTCTTTCTGGGCGGGCAGTGGCGCGAACTCCTCTTTTTTCTGGTCCTCCTGGCATCCCTGTTTCTGCGGCCACAGGGATTGCGGGCCGGCCTGGGCCGCTGACGGGACAACGACGTGACGAACGCTGATCCGTTTTTCTGGAGCCGGGCACACTGGGAACGAGGGGAACGCAGACGGGGCTTGTACTTGTTTCTTCTGGCCTTGCTATTCTTGCCTCTTGTGCCCTGGTTCCGTGACTATTACCTCTTTGTGTTGACCCTGGCTTTCCTTTTCGCCACGCTGGCCATGAGCTGGACGCTGCTGGCCCGCGCGGGTCAAATATCGCTCGGTCATGCCGTGTTTTTCGGCTTGGGAGCCTACGGTTCGGCACTGCTCGTGCTGCGTGCGCACGCCAACCCGCTGGTGGCTGTGGGTTTCGGGGCAGCGTTGGCGGCGCTCTTCGCCTGGCTGATTGGCAGGACGTTTTTCCGGTTTGGCGGCCTGTACTTTGCCTTGGCCACGTTTGCCATCAACGAGGTGGTCAAGGCCGTCGTCTCGAATTTCAATTCGCTGACCAACGGCTCGCAAGGACTGGTAGGCATACCCTCCTTTGCCCCAATAGCCATCGGCCCCCTGACGATTGACTTCCTCCACACACGCTGGCCAAATTATTACGTCGCCTGGCTCCTGCTGTTTGCCGTCGTATGGACCACGCGCTGGCTGATGACCGCCCGCGTCGGGCTGGCCTTTGCCGCCATCCGCGAACGGGAAGTGGCGGCTGCCGCTCTCGGCGTGGACCTGGGCCTCCACAAGAGCCGCGCCCTGTTGATCAGTGCTTTCTTCACAGGATTGTGCGGCGCATTCTACGCACACCTCATCCATTTCCTGAACCCAAACGATATCTTCAATCTTTCTCTGTCTGCTCTGCCCCTCGTCATGTCCATGTTTGGAGGGATGACGACTATCAGCGGCCCCCTGATCGGTGCCTTGACCTTGTATCTGGTGGACGCCTTCATCTTCCAACCGCTATTCCCGTTTTCCCACCAAATGCTTTACGGTATCGCCATCATCGGCGTGTTGCTTTTCATGCCCCGCGGTCTATCTGGCGGGCGATGAGGAGTAGGGATACCTCGCCCCTACTTCTCCACCACCAGAAAGTGGGATAGGCCGAACCAGCACAGCGGTGTCCCTTCCAGCACGTAGGTCAAGCGGCGCAGCAGGCCGGCCAAACGCCGCCGCCGGCCGAACAGATTATCGTAGCCGGGATAGATCGCCGTGTGGATGATCACGCGGCAGGGCAGACCGGCAAAGAGCGCACGCAGTTGGCTGTGCGTGTAGGCCCGCACGTGCGGAGCCAACCGGTCCCGCAGCGAATCGGGCAGATAACCGACCAGCGGAATGTTGCCGAAGTGATAGCGCCCGCGCCAGTAGACCCCATGCGTCTCGAAAAGCCACCGGCGATTGGGGACGAAAACAACCAGCCGCCCACCGGGACG
Organism: uncultured Ardenticatenales bacterium; assembly: GCA_964455755.1. Lineage (GTDB taxonomy): Bacteria > Chloroflexota > Anaerolineae > Ardenticatenales > JAADHH01 > JAADHH01. The sequence continues at coordinate 38,671 of CAYWAK010000002.1, forward strand.
CAGCACCCGGAGCGCCTCGGCGACGGCGCGACGGTCGTCGCCGACATGCTCCAGCACTTCGTGCGAGAGTACCACATCGAAAGTGGCGTCGGCGAAGGGGAGCGCTTCCACCGAGGCACAAGCGATGCCCGGCAAGTCTTGCCCCCCCTCTGCCGCGCGGCTCTCGTCCAGTTCCACACCCGCCACGTGCTCCGAAAAGCGCCGAAACTTGCGCACGTACATCCCCACGCCACAACCGGCGTCCAGGATGCGTTTGCCTTTCAGGTCGGCATAGCGGGCGATGAGATCCAGCCGCCGGTCCTGGCCAAACCGCCAGACGTAACTGGGCACACCCAGGCGGGCCGATTTCGAGTCAGGGGCCATGATTCTCCTCCCAAATCATGCCGGTCAGGCCGACGGCCACGCTCCCCTCCCGGATCGCCGGCCCCACGCCCACCCGCACCGGCCGGATGCCGGAGGCAGCCTCCCACGCGCTGCCGGACGGCGCGCCCTTCACGCCGAGCGCGGCGTAGCTCCACCGGAAATGTGCTTTCCCCTGCAAATCCTGGCGCAGCCCCAGCGAGCGCAGCGCGCCCACCGCCTCGTTGCCGAGCAAGCGGGACGCTTCGTCGGCGACGGCCACGGCAACGATTTGCCCGCGCGGGATGCCGGCGATGAAATCTGCCAGCCGCCGGGAAGCTGCCGGGTCCAGGTGCGTGTCGAAAGTGGCGCGCGAGACCACGCCCATCGTCTGCGGCGCGATGACCGCCAGGTTGAACCCGCGTTGGGCGGTGATGACATCGTGGCCGGCCACGTAAATGTGCGCCAGATTGCCCACCTCCTCGCCCGCGCTTTCGACCAGGACAGGGGCGGTAGCGAAGCTGCCGGTCGTGCCGATCGGCCAGCCGCTGCCATTTGCGGCCGGCGGGGGATAGAGCCGGTCGAAACGCAGGCGCACATCCGCGGGTGCTTGCCGTGCCGGATCCGCGGGAATGGCGAAGTGGTGCGGGCTGCGGCCGGCGGGCAGGGTTTGCCGGGCGATTTCCCGTCCGTTCACGATGACCGAAACGATTTGCCCCGCGGCCGGCACATCCAGGTCCAGCGTCAGCGTGTACGCCTTCGTGCCCAGGGGTAGCAGCAGCCGGGCCTCTTTCCGTGTGGCCCAACGCGCCGCCTGCTCCGGTGAAGCCGCCGGCCCCCACCCTTCCGCAAGCATCAGGTCAGCGAGCGGGTCGGTCGCTGCCACACGGCCGGACGGTGGGGCGTCTTGCGGGTCGAGCCGAAAAACGGCCATGCGGGCGTCTTCGTACCACTCCGTCCCCGGCAAAAGCTGTTCGATGTAAGGCAGCGTCGCCTCCGGCGTGACGCGCCGCGAGGAGGAAGCGAGTTTGTGCACCACGATGTAGCGCACGCGGAAGAAGCGGAGTACATCGGCGGCCTGGTGCCGGTCCCGGTCAATGATTTCCTGCGGCACATCGTGCCCGGTCTCCAGGGCCAGCAGGCTGTTGATCACCGGAGCCTCCGTGAAGTACTGGAACTTGAACCCCGGATTGCGCGAGGTGTTGCCGCCCAGCAGGTGTTTTCCGTGCGTCGTCTGGTAGAATTGGGCGAACATGAACGCCTTGTCCAATGGGCCGGTCACACGAAAGCCGTTGCGCCAGGCCAACGGAATCTCCAACACGCTAAAGTCACCCGGATCGGCCGCGATTCTGTCGTAGACGGCCGGTACGTGGTAGTTCGAGAGGGGGAGCGGCACCGAAAGATTCTCCAGCACGATCAGCGCCCCCAGCGCAGCGAACAGAGCCATGCGCGATGGCGAAGAGCGGGCGAAGCGAGGCGAACTTTCCAAAGCCGCCAGGCCATAAGCGGCCAACAGAGCCAGACACAGCGCGATCATCACGCTGTAGCGACCCGGGTAGCGGTTTGCCTTAAAGAAGGGCAGGCGGAGCAACAGATCGAACGGCAGAGGAAAATCATAGCTGCTGCCGTTCAGCCGGATCGTCGGGCCGAAGGAGATCACGGCGAAGGCTGCAGCGGCCACGGCCCAGAACCGTACTTCCCGTTCGGCGCGCCACTTCCAGAGGGCGTAGGCAGCCATTCCCGCAGCCACATAGCCCAGGTAGGCGAAATTCAAGTAGGCAAAGTGAAAATGCTGGACCAAAGTTCCCCACAGCGGGTGCAGGTGTCCGGGGACGAAGAACTCCAGCAAATCGTTGGAAAAGACGTCGGCAAAGCCCAGCCCGACGACGGTGAAATCGCCTTCGCGCAGGAGGTCGGGGATCATCATGGCCAGGATGGGAGTCATGCCGAGCGTGAACGGCACGGCGATCCACAGCAGAGCACGCAGAAGCGGCCGCCAGGCTGTTGTGAGCGGCCTCTCTGTGCGTCGCGACACCAGCCGGAAGGTGGCGTAGAAGGCAGTGAAGATCAGGGCGAAGGAGGCGTAGGTAAACTCCGTCCAGGCGTTGAAGAGCAAGAAGAGAGCGGCAATACCGGCGTCGCGCCGGCGAAAGGGGGGGCGCAGCGCGCGACGGAGATATAGCACGTAGAAGGGCAGCCAGTGCGTGCTGGCGATGTTGAACTGGCCCAACGAGAGGAACACGAACTTGTGTCCGGCGAAAGCGAAAATGACGGCGGCCAAAAAGGAGCCGCGGTGACGTGTAGCGACCGGTACAGACGCAGGCAACAGATCGAGCGCCAAGAGGTACATTCCCAGGCCGGCCAGCGTTAGCTCCAGATACACCACCGCGCTGTTGGCCGGAATCAGTCCCGCGAAGAGCTGCACCGGCAGGGTGATGAGCGCATTGAGGAGGGTCAGCGTGTAGAATGTCAGGTTGATGCCGATGGGGAAGAACAGGTAATCGGTGGCAAAAGGGTTGCGCCCAAGGTCCAAGAGGGCGTGGCGCACCCACCACAGGTTCCAGATGATGGCCGGATCATCGCTGCCGTCGCCCGGCGCATGGGTCGTCCAATGCAAGGGCAACGGATAGGTCAGCAGCAAGCCGAGCAGAACGAGCGCGCCGGCCGCTGCCAGGATCACATGACGGGTTCGCAGCCTGACAGGAGGGTTCATGGGCGTTACTATAACACACGTTTGCCGCGTTGGCAAGATGGGCATGGATTTGAGCATGCGTTGCATTAAAAGTACGCGTATATTTGTTTACCGCC
>CAYWAK010000003.1:0-37081 GCA_964455755.1 uncultured Ardenticatenales bacterium
AACAGGCCAACGACCTGCGCAAATCATTTCTGCCTGCCGGCGCCGCCCCCAGCGACAACAGCTCGGTTCCGGACAGCCGGCAACCAACATACGTAGGGGAAAAGACCAATGCCTAAAGAATCTGTCTCCATGGAACAGCACCTTCGACGTATCTCTTTCTTTAGCAACTTGCCCGACAAAACACTCAGCGCAATCCAAAGCCACATGCAAATGCAGCGATACCCGAAAGGGAAAAAGGTGGTTGTGGAGGGCGATCTGGCAGATTCAATGTACCTGATTGAATCGGGACAAGTTCAGGTGGTATCCGGCATAGGCGACGACCAACGAATTCTGGCTTATCTGGGACCCGGAAGTTTCTTCGGCGAAATGGCCCTCCTTCTTAGTGAGCGCCGGTCGGCAACTGTAGAAGTAGTCATTGACGCGGAACTCTGGGTATTGCTAAAATCCGACCTGGACAAACTCCTCCAGGAACACCCGTCTCTGGGCCTGACCATCAGCCGCGAACTGAGTCGTCGCCTCCAGCAGACGATTCAACACCCCACACGGCGGAAGGAAATCCGCATCATTGCCGTTAGCGGAGCTTTCGGCAGCGAACTGGCCAGATTCCTGTCGATACAGACCGCGGAAAACGTCCTTTGGTTCCCAACAAGTGATTCCGCACCAACCCTACACCCCGATACCCCCGGCGTTATTCCCTTCCACCCGCCGGATGACTTGACCGCCGAAAGTCTTCCCGAAGTCCTCAGCCAAGTTCTGCAAGATTACAGCCGAGTCTGCCTGGCCATAGATACGGAAGATAGTCCACTCGCCCGCAAGGCCGTCGAGCTGGCCGAAGAAGTAATCCAGGTTGGCGAGGTACAAATTCCCTGGGTACAAGATATGGCCATTGACCGCTACCGGGTGACCACCCTCGACCCGGTCAAGCTGGGGCGTATGGCCCGCCGCATCGCCGGCAGGCAGATCGGGTTGGCCCTCTCCAGCGGAAACGCCCGCGGAATCGCACACATCGGCATTCTGAAAGTCTTCGAAGAAGAGGGTATCCCCATTGATGTCTTGGCTGGAACAAGCGCCGGCTCATTGTTCGGAGCGCTATACGCCGCCGGCAAGAGTGTGGACGAAATCGCCGACTTTGCCCGCAACCTTCCGAAAATCACCAGCTACCGCTTTGGTCTCTGGGATTTCAGCATCCCCCCACGATCCAGCATTATTAAGGGAAATAAGACTCTGAATTATATCCGCGAGTTGCTCGGAAACAAAACCTTTGATGCCTTAGATATCCCCTTCTACGTCGTCTCCGCCGACTATCATTGCGGGGAGGAAGTCGTGTTCCACGACGGGCCGGTGGCCGATGCCGTACGCGCCAGCATCTCCATCATCGGTCTATTCAAACCGATGCACCTGCAGGGGCGTCACTTCATTGATGGCGGCACCGTAAACCCTGTTCCTACCAGCATACTCTCTGACCACGGTGTGGAAACCATCATCGCCTCCAGCGTAATTCCGAACCTGGCAGAGCGACTGGAAAGACAAGACCTCCGTCGCCAGGGAAAGCTCCCTAACATCGTGGGCATTCTGATGGGCGCCATGGAAATCATGGAGAGCGAGATCATTCAATCGCGCATGGGCCCCGTGGATGTGCTCATCAAGCCGGAAGTGGCCGACCTGCACACCATGCAATACGAGAAGGCCGACGAGTTCATCCGCCGGGGAGAAGAAGCAGCACGCAAGAACATCGCTGCCATAAAGACCCTGATAGCACCGAAGCCGCGGACATAGTCGTGGGACGTGGAGCGCTCTGATAACGATCAATGATGAGCAGTACGTAAACCGTGAAGACGTGAAACGTTCCAACGCAACACCTGTTACGTGACAGTCGAGCATGAACGATTCGCTGATTTGCAGAACAGAGGAGACCGCATGTCTACCATTCTCGTCGCGGACGACGAAGATAACATCTTTCAACTGGCCAAGCTATACCTGGGCAAGGAAGGCTTTCACGTACTCCACGCTGCCGACGGGAAAGAAGCCCTGCAGCGCGTGGCCGATGACCGGCCCAACCTCTTGATCCTGGACATCATGCTGCCCGAAATGGACGGCTGGGACGTCTGCCGGCAACTGCGGCAAGAAAACAACGACATCCCTATCATCATGCTGACCGCACGAGACGATGACGTAGATAAAATCGTCGGACTGGAGCTGGGAGCGGACGACTATGTCACCAAACCCTTCAATCCGCGCGAACTGGTCGCCCGCGTAAAAGCCCTCCTGCGACGCGTGGATTCGAGACCCAAAGCCCCACCCGCTGTTGACCTGGGCGAGCTGCACCTGGACTCGGCACGACGGGAGGTACGCATTGATGATCAGCCGATATCCCTGCGCCCCAAAGAGTTCGACCTCCTTTGGGCTTTCGTCCAAAACCGGGGGCTGGTGCTCAGCCGCGATCAACTGCTCGATTCCGTATGGGGGTACGATTTCTATGGCGATACGCGCACCGTAGATGTCCACGTCGCCAGCCTCCGGGATAAACTCGCCAACAGCGGTGTCATTATCGAAACCGTTTGGGGCATTGGCTACAAACTTTCCACGGACTAAGCCGCCATGTTCCAAACCCTGCGCCACAAACTGATCGTCTCCTACGCCCTGATCGCTCTTCTTTCCCTGCTCCTCTCGGGCAGTGCCGCGGCATGGCTCCTGCAGAACCGGCAGGAAGAATCGGCTGTGCGTAGTTTGCGCCTCCTGGCCCTTTCCGTTTCCGTGCGACTGCCTCAATTCACCCAGCGGCAAGTGACCCTCCCCATCCTACTGCCACAACTGCGCCAGGAGGCCGACGATGCCGGCGTACGGCTTGTGGTGCTCGCCACCAATGGAAAAGTGCTGGCCGATACCGATACCACTTCCAATTTGGAAGGCGAACGCGTTTCCTCTGCCTTACGCACAGACCTGCCGCGCCCGGATGTGCGACGAAAACGGATAAAAGGGCAAGACCTGTTCTTCGTGGTCCTTCCCCTGATGGGCCGCGGCCGGCCGCCAACTCCAGATCAGCCAAGATTCGTTGCCCTTGTGGTGCCGGCCGCAGACCTCGTGGATACCTGGCTGGAATTGGCCCCTTCGCTCTTGTTCGCTCTGGCGCTGACGCTGATCGTGTGCATCGCTATCGGGGGCATCCTGTCGCGGGCCATCACGCGCCCGCTGGAAGAAATGACCCACGCATCGCAGGCAATCGCCGCCGGCGACTACGAACAGAAGATCGCTACGTCCGGCAATGACGAAGTGGGACGACTGGCCGCAGCCTTCAACCACATGGCCCTGGAAGTGTACCGCGCCCGGAAAACCCAACGCGATTTTCTTGCCAACGTCTCCCATGACTTGAAAACGCCCCTCACCTCGATCCAGGGATTCTCCCAGGCCCTGCTCGACGGCTCCGCCGATACCCCCGAAGAACGCAAGAAAGCGGCTCTCGTCATCCACCAGGAATCGGAGCGCATGACCCGGCTCGTCGGGGAATTGCTCGAGCTGTCCCGGCTGGAATCGGGGCAGATTCCCTTCAGGCAAGACCCGGTTGACGCCGGAAAGCGTTTGCAGCATTGCGCCGAGAAGTTTAGTCCGCAAGCAGAACAAGGTCATGTCGACTTGCACGTGGAAATACCAGCCACGGCCTTGGCCATTACCGGAGACGCAGACCGCCTCGATCAGGTACTGACCAATCTCGTGGATAACGCCCTCCGCTACACGCCGGCCGGCGGCCGCGTGCAGTTGCGGGGAGACCGGGAACAGACGGCACAAAATGGAAACTGGATCGTGATCCGCGTAAGCGATACCGGCGAAGGAATCTCCCCGGAAGACCTGCCCCACGTCTTCGAACGATTTTACCGCGTAGACCGCGCACGTGCCAAAGGAGGCGGCACCGGTCTCGGACTGGCCATCGCCCGCGAAATCGTACAAACCATGGGGGGCTACATCGCTGCCCAAAGCCAATTGCACCAGGGCACAACCTTCACCGTTCGCCTGCCGGCGAAGGAATGACGACCGGCGACTGTCTTCTGACCACTGACCTCTGCCTTCTGACGACTGATGACTGACCACCGGCAACCGATCACATCCCTCTGCTTGCTGATCATCCTCCTCATTGCCGGCTGTACGGCCGCACAGCCCACCACCACGGCGGTCACGCGCACGCCGCGACCGACCTTCACGCCCCAACCTATTTCCACGCCAACGCGCCCGCCCACCGCGACGCCAGCCCCTTCCCCCACACCGGAGAGCATCCCCCTTTCGGTCAACGAACCGGCGGGCGAAGCAGCGAAAATCCGCAGCTTTCAGGAAGAACTGGCCATCCAACGCGCCGCTACCGCGCGGGCAAAAATCGCCGCCACCGCGACCCCCGCAGCCATGCAAATCGCCGGCGCGGAGAGTGGGGGGAATGCCGTGTCCCCGTCACACGAACGGGGCGATCCGCTGGTGCTGGCAAACTATTTCGTCTGGTATGACGCGGAAGGGTGGGACGGCTGCAACATCAGCAACGGCGACCACCCGCAGACTCCGTACAGCTCGGACGATCCCGAAGCGATGCGCCGCCACGTCGGGCAGGCGCGCGCCGCCGGCGTGGACGGGTTCACCACGCAGTGGTTCGCGCCGGGGGAACGCACCGACCAGAATTTCGCCCGGCTGCTGGATGTCTCCCAGGGCCAGTCCTTCCACTCGACGGTCGTCTTCCTACGCCACATCTGGCCAGGCTCCCCCCGCCCGACGACCGCAAACGTCGCCGAGGCGCTGCGCTACATTCTGGATCGCTACGGCAGTCACGACAGCTTCTTGCGATGGAACGGGAAGCCGGTCATCTTCTTCGCCGACATCTACCGCGTACCACACGGCGCCGGACAGACGGCGCAACAAGCCTGGCAAGCGATCCGCCAGCAAGCCGACCCACAACATCAAAGTTTGTGGATTGCCGAAGGGCTTGACCCCTCCTATCTGGTCGTTTTCGACGGGCTGTACGTTTACAAGGTCACGCATGCCGCTTACCCCGACGACTACCGCAAAGATTCGCGCTGGGGTCAGAGCGTGCGCGGGTGGGAAGAGCGCACCGGCCAGACCAAACTCTGGATCGCCACGCTCATGCCCGGCTGGGACGACCGGCGCGCCGGGTGCCGGCCCAATGTGCGCGTGCCCTCGCAGCCGCACAAACGCGACCGGGAAAACGGGGCCTTCTATCGGGCCACGTTCGACGCTGCCCTGCAGAGCAACCCCGATTGGCTGTGGATCAACAGCTTCAACGAATGGGTCGAGGGAACGTACATCGAGCCGAGCGCACAATACGGGGACCGCTACCTGCAAGAAACCAAGGAACTGATTTCGGCCTGGAAGCAAGCGAATCACGAGCCATAACCGGCGATCAGATTCGTTATTGCAAGGCGGGCCAGGCGTTTTACAAAACGTTTACAATTCGACCATACGCGCCTATTGGACTTTGGAAAACGATATCTCTCACCTGCGCCAGAAAGCCCATCTTCTCCCGGCCGGGCGTTGCCGCGCCAATTCCTGTGCCACGTCATCCAGAATCGCACGCTGTGCCGAAACGTCCGCGGAAACCTTCTCCGTCTCCACGAGCGACAGCCCGGGATAAGCAGAAAAGATCATGACGTGCAACGCATTCGGTTTGACCGTTTGCGCGAAGCGGGCCGTTTTGCGAACCGCCTCCTCCTTTTGGCCGGGCAGACCGATCATGACAAAGAGCCGCACCGTCAGGCCGATAGACCGCGCCTCCCGGACAACGTCTCGCGTGTGCGCCAGGTAGCGCTGCGCAGCCGGCTCGTCCGGCACACGACGCAGCGCCACGAGCAATTCGGCATCCGCCGTCTCTAGCCCCAGTTTGATCACACGGCAGCCGGCCTCCTTCATGGCCCGCAGCAAGGGGGCATCGAAATGCTCCGGGCGCGACTCGCATTCCCACGGCACCGCGAAACGCGCCTCCCGCAACGCGCGACAGAGCGCGACCACGCGTTCGCGCTCACGGGCAAAGACAGGGTCGCGAAAAATCAGGCGGGGAGGCCGGAATTGCGCAGCCAACCACCCCATCTCGTCGGCCACGCGGAGCGGATCGCGCCGCCGGAATCGCCGGCCCTGGGCGACCACGTAGGGACAGTAGCCACAAGAATCTGCACACCCCCGGCTGGCTTGCAGCGTGTAAAAGGGGTAGCCGGGGAGCAAATCCCAGGCCGGCCGGGGCAGAGAATCGAGAGACACGAGCCGCCCCGCATCATCGTAGCCGGAAACGCCAAGGTCTGCGGGCCACAGCGGGCCGTGTAGACTTTGGGGCGAATCAAAAACGGCATCCACCAGCCGGGGGAAGGCCAGTTCCGGTTCCCCCAAAAGGATGGCGCGCGTCGCACCCGTCGCCTCGATCTCCTGCGCCATGAACCGCGTGGCCGGCCCGCAGGCGACCAGGGGTATAGCTGGCAACTGCGCGTGCAGCCGTTGCAGACAGGCCAGGTCGGCCTCCCGCGTGGCCGGGGAGACGAACACGCCGACCAGGGCCGGATCGTGTGCGGCTACGCGGGCAACCGTTTCGGGCAGGTCCACCCGTCCGGCGACGGCATCCACGGCGACGACCGCCCGGCCGGTTTCCCGCACGGCTGCCGCTGTGACGGCCAGCGTCTGCGGCGGGTAGAAGAAGCCGTCCGAACCTGCACGCACCGCGCCCATGCCGGCCGCCCCTTCCCGATTCGCGGTCGTGCCCGGCAAGCCGGGCGGGTTCAGCAAAAGGACCGTGCGCCTGCTCACCCGCCGCCCCCCGCCGGCGCCAAACGAAAAACCAAGACACGGCCCTTGTTGCCCGCCTGATCGTAGACCGTCTCCAGTCCTTCCGGCGGGTGGGCCGTATCCAGCAGAAAACGGAGGTGCGGGCGCAGCACGGTCAGTTCTCGTTCATCTGCGACCAGGTAATCCGCGCCGTGTTGCCGGGCATACGCCAGATAACGGTCAAATTCGGCATGAGGCGAAGGCACCCAGGGGCGCTCTGCGTAGAGGGCCACAGCGATGTCGCGCGTCAGGATGACCGCTCCGTCCGGCGTGTTCTGGCGCAGCCATAAGCCGGCATCTTTGTGCCCAAAGTCTGTGTTTTGCAAGCCCTCTTGATAGGCAGCCGGTAGGGAAAGGAGCGAATATGCCAGCACGACGGCCACCGGCAGCAGCCAGATTCCCTGCCTCCTGCGCGCTCCACCAATCCAGACCGGCCAGGTCGCGCGCAATGTGGCCAGCAGCCAATCGCCAAAGGTCACCAGGCCGTGGGCCGACCAGATGAGCAGCACGACGAAAACCGGAGCGAAGAAGCGCAGCTCGATGTGGAACGGCAAGAACGTGACCAGCGGCAGCAAGCCAATCACCAACAAGGCCTCCCCACGCAGCCGGCGGCGCGACCAGGGATCGGTGAACCAGGCCAGAGCCAGGAAAGGCCACAGCAGGAGGGGAAAGGCCGTGCGCCCGATCAAGTCGCTGCGCAGGGTGTGGGCGTTGCGCGCCATCCGCCGGAGCAAGCCCGCCGGGTCTGCGGCAATAATCTGGGCGACGTTGCGGTCGAAGCGATGCGGTGAGAACCAGATGATCTCTTTGCCGCCGGAGTCGAGGCCGGCGGTGACGCGGTCGTACTCGGCCGGGTCACGGTCTTGCACGGCCTGGCCGATGTCCCAGGTGACGGTCAGCTTGCCGCTAAGCGTCCACTGCCCCGTCTGCGCGTGGAGGTAGCCGAGGTATGGGGTCACCAGGAGGAGCGCAATGGTCACGTAGAACGCAGCACCACCGGCAGCCAGTCGCGCGTTTTGTGGCCGGTGGAAGTGTGCCGCCGCCAGCCACCAGAGCAAGCCGGCCACGAGAAAACTCACCGCTTCGGGACGTGTCAGGTAGGCCAGACCGAAAGCCGCGCCGGCCAGGCCCATCGCAGGCCACGATTGTCGTTCGTGCGCGGCCAAGAGCAAAGCCAACCCGCCGAAAATGAGCAGCAAATAAAGCGGCTCGGTCATCGTGCCCCAGTACAGGACGCTGATGGTGAGGGGAGGGAATATCGCCAGAAGGGCCACGGCCACCCATGCCGTGCGCCGCCCATAGATCCGGCGGGAGAGTACCCAGACCGGCACGAGCAACAACGCACCGAAGAGCGCGTAGGCCAGGTCGCTGGCCCGCTCCAGGTTGTGGGTCGCCAGATTAAAGAAGCCGACAACGAGCGGGTAAAAGGGCGTATAATGAACCTCCGGCACCCATCCCGACGTAAAGCCCTGGCCGCTCCAAAGGTGTTGGCCGAGCAACAAGTAGTCCGGTTCGTCCCATTTCACCACACGTGGCAGGGCGAAGGTAAGGAACAGACGCAGGGCAAACAGGGTCACGACCGCAACGACAAGTCCTGTTTTGTCCCGATCAAGCGTCCGACTGTCCATCAATTCGCGGTCCTCCCATACACAAAAACGTCCGCCGTTTCCACCGGCCCGCGAAACGAGCGGTTTTCCTGACGCAGCACGTAGCTCCGGTCGAAGGCCGCCTTGATCGCCCGAATCTGGTCGAAACGGGGGTCGTTAGGGTAAGCGTCAAGGGGGGCAACGAGCCAGACCTGCCCCGCCGGGCCAAGCGATTGTTGCACAAACTGCAACGTGGGCGTGATCGTGGCGCGCTCCCAGCGCAGGTTGTAGTCCAGCCATTCGATTTCTTCCACGCGCCGGCCTGGTTCATCGGGAAAGGAGACTTGCGGCAGGCTGCCCCGGTAATAATAGTTAAACGTCGTCGCCAGATAATCCGGGGCAATGACAATCACGTCTCCCGGCTTGCTGTTCTCCTGGACAAAGGCGGCCACTTCGCGCAGACTGGAGGGGGGCTGGTCCAACTCGGGAATCAAAACGTGCGCCCACAACAGTACGACGATGGCAACCGTGGTGACCATAAGGGGCCAAAAGCGCAGGCCAAACACGCCCCGCGCCAGCAGCAGACAGAGGGCCGGATAGACCGCCATCGTGGCGTAGGAAGGGACCACGCCCAACCCGCTGCCGGTCAGCAGCACCGCCATCAGCAGTGGGCCGGCAATACAGGCCAACATGAGTGTCGGCGCAGGATTCATGTCCAATCGAAAGGAAAGACTCTCCCGCTCCCGCACCAGAACGAAGGTTCCCAAGAAAAACAGCAGGAACCACAAATAGTAGCGCCCGCCGAGGAAGGCCATTCCGGTCATTTCGTTGGCAATGCGGAACAGATTGCCCAGCCGCGAGCCTTGCGAGAGCCAGCTTCCGGCCACCACCAAGTGGTGATTTTGCTTCACCAGCACCGGAACCCAAGGGAGATATCCCAAACCAACCACGAACTCGGAAGCGAACCAGACACGGAACCGGCTGCGTTCCTCCGCGTTCCATGCCAGCCGAAAGAGGGCCCATACGCCCTGGCTGGTCACGACGAGCAGCGCCCAGTTGTGGGTGTAGAGCGAGAGAAGAGAGAAGGCCACGTAGGCAACCCAGTCTCTCCGTTGCCCATCCCGCCAGGCCCGGTACAGGAAGCCCATGGAGAGCGTGGTGAAGAGGGCCAGCAGCGTATACATGCGCGCCTCGTGCGAGACCGACACATGCAAGGGCAAGCCCGTGCCAAAAGCAGCGGCCAGCAGCCCTGTCCGCGTGTCGAACATCTCCTGTCCCAGCCAAAACAGGAGCGGGATCACGGCGATTCCGGCGAGAGCAGAGAGCAACCGAATCTGCAGTTCCCCGCGCCCCGCCAGCGGGACCAAGAAGTGCACCAGGAAATGGAAGACGACAGGTGGATGACCGCCCTGGATTAAGGCCTGTATGATCCCCCCCGGGAACGACTTCAGGGAGACGAAGATTCCCTGGGCTTCATCGCGCCAAAAACCATACGCTCCCAGCCGGTAAAGGCGCAGGATTGCGCCGGCACCGGTTAGGATGATCAAAATTGCAAGGTCTCGTCGTTTCGTGTTCATTTTGGTTTTGTACGTACAGCGCCTTTCCAAACAAGTGCGTTGTGCCTTGGAGGCAGCTATCTCACCACAAAGGCCTAAAGAAAAGAAACTCCTCGTATCGCGCGGGGCGTAGGAAACTCTCCCTGTTGCCTACTGTCCACTCCCTTCATACCGGAAAACGACCAGCTTGTTGTCCGGGTCTTCGTTGTCTTCGTAAACCTCCTTGAGGTCGGGGGGCTGCGTTTCGGGCACGAGCAGCGGGCTCAACTGCGGCCGCAGTTTGCGGACTTCGTGCTCCTCCAGGACGAAGTATTCGACGCCCTTTGCCTCCGCGTAGGGCCGAATTTCCGGCCAAGTTGCATTCGGCGTGGGCACCCAACGGGCGGCATCGGCGTGGAAGGCGATGGCCGGGTAGCGCGACATGACCGTAGCGCCGGCCGGCAGGTTCGCCTTCATCCACAGCCCGACATGGCGGTGGGCCGGGTTCCACGATCCCAGGCTGGTGTTTGCGTCCACGCGGGGGATCATCACGGCGAAAAAGGCCACCGAGACGAGCGCCGGAATCATCAACAAAGCCGCCCCTTGTTTCGGCCCGGATATCCTTCTGCCCGTGATTTCTGCGGCCGTCTCCTTCAGCCATTCTCCCCCTTCCCGAACACCGTGCGCCGCCCAAATCAGCAAGGAGGGGATGGCCGTGGCGATGTAGCGCTCCTGAATAAAGAAGAGCAGAAAGGCCGTCACCGGCAAGCAGGAAATGAGCAGAAACCCCTCGCGCCGTACGCGGTCACGATCCCACGGACGGCGGAACCATCCCAGGCACAGGAAGGGCAAAAGGTAGATCGGTATCATCCGCGAGGAAATCATCAGGTGGGCGAACTGGGCCACGTTGCGTTTGAACAGCCGCAAGAAGTCTTGCGGATCGGCCAAAATGGTTTGCACCATGCTGACGTTGTAGCTTTGCCGCGAGAAGAAGAAGACTTCCCGACCGGTGCTGTCCAAACCCCAGGTGGCCCGGTCAAACGTAGCGACGTCGCTGTAGGCCAGGCTCTTGCTGGTGACGTACGTCACGCCGGCCTTCTCGCTGATCATCCATTCGCCCGTTTCGCCGTGGACGTACACCGCGTAGGGCATGAAGAAGAGCGCGAAACCGGCCACGTAGGCGGCCAAACGGAGCGCCTCTGATCGCGTGAATAGTTGGCGCTCCAGCAGGCGCACGAGCAAGAAATAGCCACCCACGGCGGCCAGGTAGGCAATTGCCTCCGGCCGGGTCAGGTAGGCGAGGGCGAACATCGCGCCGGCACCGGCATAGGCCCAGGCCGACCGTTTTTCGAGGGCGAGGAGGGCTGCCAGCAGGCCGGTGTAGATGAACAGGTAGTAGGGCGGCTCGGTGAGTGTGCCCCAATGGATTACACCGGCGGTAAGCGCCGGGTGCAGCGAGACGAAGAGCAGAGCCACCACAGCCGTAGGGCGGCCATACATACGTCGCGCCAGCAGGTAGACCGGAAGGCCCAACAGCGCACCGAGTACGATATACCAAATGCGGCTGGCCAGTTCCAGGTTGTGTGTCACCAGGTAGAGCGCGCCGGTGAGCAACGGATAGAGCGGCGTATGATGGACGTCAGAATAGCCGGTGAAGGTGTAGCCGTGGCCGGTCAGCCAATTTCGGCCCAGCCAGAGATAGAACGGCTCATCGCCCCACACAACGCGCTGGGGAGAAGCCAACGCGACGCGCAGGCCGGCCGCCAGGACGATGACGGCTGCAACCAGCCACCATTCCTGTTTCCTACGCATGGTCGCCCCCCGATTCGGCAGCCGGCTGTTCCAGCTCGGCCACGCGTTGGGAAAGAAGAGCTACCTCTTGCGTCAGCACCTTGATTTGCTCCGTAAAGCGGGAAATGCTGACGGAAAACTGGAACAGGATGAAGAGCAAAAAGAGAAAGAAGAGCACAAAAAGCAGCGCCGGCGGATAGTCTATGCCAATGGCGTAGGCCAGCACATCCAGCCAGTCAATCGTCAAGGGGGCGATGACCAACGCGGCCCCGGCAAACAGCCAGAGCAAAGCAAACTCCTCTTTCAGCTTCCGCGTACGCACCAGGTTTATCACAAACGCCAGCACCCCCAGGCTAAGCAAGACGACAAACACTTTAGCCCGTATGGACATACTCTCTCCCCTCCTAACCCTGAAAAGCCGGAACAAAAAAAGATGGCCACAGATTTCTCAGATTATTCTTGGTTTTTTCAATCTGTGTCATCCGTGAAATCTGTGGTTCATTTTCTTGCCCAGAAAACAAGATTCTCGTTGATTACGTTCCTGCGTGCCAGCACGCCAAAGAACAGACCCCACAAAAGCAGCGTTCCGATCAAGATGTGAGACTGAATCAAACGGATCACAAAGCGCACGTTGAACGAAAACTCCCGGCCGACGAGGAGATAGGCCGCCACCAGAAGAATCGTCACCGCCCAGGGAAATGGGTTCTGGTGCGTCGCCCATCGCCAAATGACAATGAAGGGGAGCAGCAACCAGACAAAAGCATAGATTTGGGAGTGCGGCGAGACCAGCAGTAAGACAACCACTGCAAAGGCATACTCCAACGTGAATCTTTCGCCGTCCGGTTCACTCTTTCCCCACGTGACGGCCAGGAAGGGCAACGTGACCACTGCGCCGGCCAGCAAGGTCAGGGACCAGGCCAGCGCCGGACTGTCTATCCCCCGCACCGGCGTCACGAAAAGGTTGGCGGTGAACGCGCGACTGAAGAATCCGCTGAGGGACTGGTTGTAGGGAAAAGCGGCGAACCCCCCACGGCTGTACACCGAGGTAAAGGCCAGGTAACGCGGGATGTTGTCCAGCCCCACAACGGCATACGAAAGGATGAGCAAGGTCAACGCACTACCGATTCCCCATGCCGCAGATTTCCAGCGCCGCTTCCAAAGGAGGAAGCCGATCAACGCACCGGGGAAGAACTTCAACGCGGTGGCCATGCCCAAAGAGAGTCCGGCCAACCCCTCTCGCCGATTTCTCAAAGCCCACAGCGCCGCCGCCAGCAGGATGAACTGGGCGATTTCCATTTGCCCCAGCCGCAAGGCCACCGTGGCCGGGTAGAACTGGTAGAGCAGCAGCAATGTCGCCAGGCCGAGTGTCCAGGTGAGCCGTCCCAGGGCAAGGAGGGTCAGCGCACAACCGCCCCACAAGAATAGGAAATTCGCCACCGTCCAGCCGGCGGCGGCGTTCGCATACGGGATCCAGGTCAGCGGCAGAAACAGAATCGCGGCCAGCGGCGGGTAGGCATAGGGCCAAACTGTGTCCGGGTTCTTCAGCACAAACGAACCGCTTTCAATCGCGGTCTGGAACGCCGGCAAGTCATGGTAAATATCCTGCCCGTTTCGCAGCCGCACGGCAGCCTGGTAAAAGACCGCAAAGTCATGGTTATTGGTGATGGCCCACACGTGGGCATAATCGAGGGCCAGCAAAACCGTCAGGCCGGCGAGGAGCAGCCAGCGCCCCCAGGCCGCACGGTCGTCGAAAACGCGCACGCCCACGTCAGACCTCTTCGCCCCGGCTTTCAAGGTACGCCTCCAGGGCCTTTTCCATGGGCGCAAAGCGGAACCGGTTGAGAATCCTGGCCAGTTTGACCAGCGTGCTGTCTATGTTGTGGTAAGTAATGAAACTGTCCTGCGGCGAAAGGTTTGCCACGTGTGGCGTTCCCGGATACGTTTCCCAGGGATGGACGTAGAGCGTGAACGGAATTCCGCCGGCGTTGAGCCTGCGCAGCCCCCACGTAAGGAGCGAAAGCGGAAACAAGCGGAGGTAGAAACCGCCGGCCAGCGGAATCTTCACTGGCCCGGCTTGAACCACAGGCATGGGAAACTCCCACAACAGCCCCCGGCCCGGGGCGTCCTTCGTTACATCTTCCGTATGCAAGCGGTACGGCGTAGGGGGGCAAGTATCCACGCCGTATAGCGGCGTGCGCATCGGAAAAATGCTCGAATCGTAGCGATAGCCGGCTTCGGAAAGGACACGAATGGCCCAGTTCGTTTGCTGGTTCAGGGAAAAGGTCGGTGCGCGAAATCCGGCGGTGGCGAAGTCCGCGCCCAGGAGATCACGGGTGAGTTCGGCGAAGGCGGCAACCTCCTCCCGAAAGGCCTCTTCCCCCATCTGATGGAGGAGCCGGTGGGACATGGTGTGGAAGGCGATCTCGTGTCCTTCGTCATGGAGGGTGCGCACAAGTGCAGGGTGCCGGCGGGCGATCTCTCCCACGAAGAAGAAAGTTGCCCGCACACCCTGGCGGCGAAACAAGTGTCGCAAGGGAGCCAAAGCTTCCTCTACTTGCGAGATCCTTTCGGTTTCGGGCACACGGTGGCGCACGATTTCAGCATGGTACCACGCTTCCACATCAACCGTAAGGGCATTGACAATTTTCATAAGCGACCACGTCCGTTTAGATTGGTTTTCTGTCGCAGTTCGACAACCAGGATAGACAAGAGCATCTTGAAAACGTAGTAGAGGGGTTTCCATCCGGCGTGCATAGACCGGCCGCTGAGCCGGTCTCTGATCGTCACCGGAACCTCTTTCACGCGAAAGCCGGCGTATTTCAGGAGGAGGATGGTGTCGGCATCGGGATAATCGGTCGGGTAATTGTCACGGGCAAAAAAACGCATCACCTCCCCGCTCAAGCACTGGAAGCCAGAGGTGGGGTCGGTGAATCGCTGCTTGCCCATGCGGTCCACGATTTTCCGAAAGAAGGCCATGCCCAGTCGCCGGGTGAGGGGAACCTGGTACATTGCCCGGCCCAGGAAGCGGGAGCCCAGAGCGACGTCTGCCTGCCCCGTTTGCACGACAGAGAGGAGCGCTGGGACGCTATGCGGGTCGTGTTGCCCATCGGCATCCATCAGCAGGCCGAGGGCGTAGCCGCGCTCCGAGGCATAGCGGAAACCGGTCTGCACCGCCCCTCCGTATCCGAGGTTGCAGGGCAATTGCACAACCTTCGCTCCCAAACGGTGCGCCACCGCCGCCGTCTCATCGGCGGAGCAGTCATCCACGACCAGGATGTCCGCCTCGCGCAACACTTCGCGCAGCTCGGCGATCACGCGCGGCAAGTTTTCGGCTTCGTTGTACGCCGGCATAATGACGATGGGCCGGGCCGCCGCCACTTGATTTTCCACCGAGCTGCTCATCCTTCCCGCCCCACCTGTTTACGGTAAGCGGCTACCCAGGCATCCCAGGGTAGCCCTCCCCACCGCAATCGAAAGACCGTATACATTGCTTTCGCGATCTCTATTTTCGAGATTTTGGACGATCCCCGTTGCCGGTTCTCAAAAATGATCGGCACCTCCCCGATCCGAAAGCCCAATTCCTGACACTTGTAGATCATCTCAATCAGAAAAGAATAGCCGCTGGAAAATATCTGGTCAAGCGGTATCGCCTGCAGAACCTCGCGCCGGTAACAGCGAAATCCGGCGGTACAATCGTGCGCGTGCAGGCCGAGCATCGTTTTGGCCACCCCGTTTGCCCCGCGACTGAGCATCTTCCGCGACCAGGTGCAATAGCGGGTTCCGCCTCCCGGCACGTATCGCGAGCCGATCACGACATCGCAGTCGCTCATGGCCTGCAACATGCTCGGAATGTAGCGCGGGTTGTGGGAGAAATCAGCATCCATGGTCACGATGTAGTCAACGTCCCGCGCAAAGGCGTGCCGAAAGCCGGCGATGTAGGCCGTGCCCAATCCCAACTTGCTCGCACGGTGGATTACAGAGATTTCTTTGTGCGTTCCGGCCAGATCGTCGGCCAATTGCCCGGTGCCGTCGGGCGAGTTGTCGTCTACCACGACCGGCATCAGACCCAGGTCAAGCGCCAGGAGTTGCTCAATCAGGCTGGGTAAGTTCTCGATTTCGTTGTAGGTGGGGACAATTACGGCCGTCCTCTTTTCCTTGCTCATAGGAATGACCTGTCTTCGCAATTCATCAGCTCATTTTCCCCCGCCGCCAAGCGTAGAGAAAAACTGCCAAGGTTCCACATGCTGCCGAGATCGAGAGCAGGTACCCGAACCAGACGTACGCCGGTCTGGCAAAGTGAAATCGAATGTTGCTGGCTCCGGCCGGCACGACAACGCCCAGAAACGCACCATCCACGCGCAGCACGGGAGCATCAGCCCCGTTCACCGTCGCGCGCCAGAGCGGGTACCACGCCTCGCTGAGGGCGAGCAGCGCCAGACGAGGCGTCTCGACGTGCAGATCAATTTCGTCTCCTCTGGGCCGCTGCCACGCGGGCAAAGGAAGGTCGCGCACGTTGGTCGCCGGCGAGAAGTCTTGCAGCGTGCCGGTAGCCGGTACGCTTTCGTTTGCAGGCAAACCGCCATCCAGCAGGGCCACGTGCCGCGATAGCGCATCGGGCAATGCCGCCGTATCGTCGCTGCCCATGCGCACGGCCTGCGCATAGAGTTGGGCAAAGGGCTGCACCTTTTCGTTTTCCAAAATGATGACGTCGTGCGATTGCCAGGCCTGCTGATCCCAGCCGGCAGCCTGCAAACGCTCGTTGTCACCGGCAAAGTGCGGGTCGGCCGGGCGAAGGAGTACGTAGCGCACCCCCAAGAGATTCAACAAGGTCGTCTCATCCCCCCTTTCACGCAAAAGGGACATCGGCAGGGGAACGCCTTCGTCCCAGTGACCATCGTAATGAGGCACTGCGGCGTAGCGTACCGAAAAGGTGTAGCGATACTTGTTGCCGATCAAGCCGGTTGGCTCCCAAAGCCGGTATCCCTGTCCGTGCTCGTCCAGCCAACGATACGCGGCCAGCTCGTCGGCGGAAAAATAGGCCGGCGTGTGCTGAAAGACGGCCCAGGCCGGTTTGTAGTCAACCACGATCAGACCCAGGATGGCGACAAAAATGGCGGCTTGCCAAAGGGGCTTACGCAATCTGCCAAGCAAGCTGGCCGCGCCGGCTCCGGCCAGCACCGCCAGACCGGCAGCCACAAACATCAGGGCACGGAAGGGCATCAGCCGGGAAAGGAAGGGGGTGTGCATGACCGGATTGAAGGGCAGGTGCGTACCGGCGGCCATGACCAGACCGATCACCACCATAACCCAAACCGCGTAAAGTCCCCGAAACCGTCGCCACGATAGTGACCCGATCAAGCTCAACAGCAGCGTGCTTCCGCCCAGGTACCAGGCATTCAGGCCACCAAAAGCTTTCCAAATGATCGGCAAAGCGGACGTGTCCACGGGCATCTTCGCTCTTTTCAATGCGGCATCCCAAAGCATCGGCACGGAGACCGCATAGCCACGCAAGAAATCGGCGGAGAGGGTCGCAGTCACGCCGCGCATCTGGGACACGGCGACCTGCTTCATTTCGACGGCCGCCGGCACGAGCACGGCAGCGCCGAGTGCTCCGGCGATCACGGCGGCGGCCAGGCCAATCTGCAAGCTCCGCACAATGGTGCGCTGCCCGCTGCGCCAGAGTGCGGCTTCGCGCAAGCCAATATATATGCCAAGCACAACCCAGGCAGGGGGTGTCCGCTCCAAATTCGCCAGGGGCAAGATGCCCAAGAAGAAGCCCAGGCCGAACACCCACCACCAGCTTTCCGCCGGCCGTTGGCGGTGTCGTTCGTACCACCACAAGGGCAAAGGCAACAAGGCCCAGAAGAGGGCGTGCTCCCACCAATCCACGGCCGTGTGCAGGTGGAAGGGAAAGAGCAGGTAGACGGCGCCGGCGATGAGCGCACCCGCTCTGCCCATCGCCAATGACGACGCCCACAGATAAAGGCCAATCGCCGAACCAGAGAGCACCACCAGATAGAACAGTTTTGTCACGAAACCCAAAGACAAGCCGCTCAGCGCCGAGAATCCGGCAACCGCATAATAAACTGGCCAGGCCAGGAACCGCGTCCAGGGTAGTCCGCCGAACCAGGCCGGAGTCCACGGGGAGAAGAGTACTCCGTGCAAGAGGTCTTGCCGTACCAGCCAGGCCGTGCTCATTTGCACCAGCATCTCGCGGCGCGGGGTGAGGGGCAATTCCCGATTCCACCAGCCGTGCATGGCCACGACGGCGAGCAAGAGCAACAGCGTCCCCTCCGCCCAGCGGCCGAACGAAGGGAAGGTGCGCGGCAGGGTGCGCGAATTCCGCATCTAGCGCTCCCGACACACAATTACATCGTCAGGGGTCATGACCGTATCCACGATGTCCTCGGAGCCGGTCACCTGCGTGCCGGCGAAGAGCAGAGAGTCCCGAATGGTGATCGGCCGGCTGACCGTTACGCCATCGCCGATGACGGAATTTATCACCTGCGTTTCCGGAGCCAGGCGGACGTTCTGGCCCACAACGTTATCCAATCCCAGGCGTTCCCTTTGGCGACGGTTACAACCCAGCAGATCGCAGGCCAGGGTGATATTCATGTCCCATTTGACCACTTCCGCGGGATAGACAGGGTAGCCATCGTCAATCAAAATCTGGATCGAGTTGGTTATCTCGTATTCGTCACGTTGCGCTGTGCGCGGAGTACGGCGAATGGCGTCGAATATCACTTGATCGAAGAGATAAATGCCGCATCCTTTCAGGTCGGTGTTTACGTAGCGCGGTTTTTCGATCACACGGGTAACGATACCGCTGGCATGAAGGATGACGGCGAAATTGCGCCGGATATACTCCGGGTTCGACTCCCGTTTCACGGCCAGCACTCCGCCGGCGCGGCGCGCCCAAAACATGTCGACCATTGTCTGCAGGTCTTTATTGACCATGAAAATGTCCCCAAGGAAAAGGAGGAAGGGGGAATCAATCTGGTCTTCGAGTTGCAGCACGGCGTGCGCTATGCCAAGTGTTTCTCCCTGATCAATGTAATGGAGCTTCATGCCCCAGGCAGACCCGTCTCCCAACTCCTTTGGCATCTTCTCCTTCAAGTGACCCACGACGACGAAGACTTCCTTTATGCCAATGCGTTTCATGTCCTCGATTTGGTATTGGATGATCGGTTTGTTACACACCGGCAGCAAGGGTTTGGGATAGCGCAAACTGAGGGGCTTGATCCGCGTGCCCCGTCCGGCAGCCAAGATTACACCGACCAGCTTATTCTCAGTGGTCAATTCATTCACCTCCGAGGTACGTTATTTTATTTCGTACACCAGCAAGTTATCCTGCAAAAACGATTGCTTATCGCCGTAAAGAAACTCCGATGGCGGAACCAGGGGAGAAACCGGAAGCAAGCGTAACAACCGGTCGCCGGCATACAGGCTCCGGTCCGTTCCGGCCCAGACCAATTCTATTCCGGGCGTATGATTCAACGTGTCTATCGCGTCCGGGTTCGAACTGGCCATGCTTTCCTGCGCGATGATGATGTACCGCACGCCCCAGCTTCGCAAAAGGTCCAGCGCCGGCCGGCCGGGAAAAGTCTCCAGCGGAGCCGCCGCGGCTTGATAATCTGCCGGCACAAAGGTTCCGTACCCATAGGCAACCGGTTTGCCATGCCAGCGCGCCTCGTAGAGCGGGTAGCCGAACCAGGTGCGGTCCAGAGGGAACTGGATGACCAGTCCCTGGCCGGGCTGTTTGGCCAGCCATACATCAACCGGCTGCGGCTGCACCCGCGCATATCCCAGAGCATAGGGCATGGGCGCAAACTCAACAATGATCCCCGCACAGAGCAAAGCGACAACGAACCGGTTCCGCCAACGCCCCACGAGATATGCGGCCCCCACGCCGCTCAGTACGGCCACACCAAGCAAGACAAACAGCCCAAAGCGAGTCCATACGCGCATGGCGCTGAAAAAGGGCATGAAAAGGTACAGCAACAGTGTCGGCATCGGAATCACAATCGCGCCCTGTACTCCCATGTCCCACCGTGGAACAGGGTTCAGGGCCAGTGTTGTCGAAAGCCAACTCACTCCCCTTTCGAAAGCAAATTGCACATTGACCGGAACAGCCAGATGGACAGGATTTCTGCCCACGTGTAAGGTTGTTCCCAGGGCCAGCACAAAAGCACCCATGGCGAGCCATCCGAAGACACGGGCGGCAGCGTTACGCCTCCTCCATCCGATCCAGGCCAAGGCCAGCGGAATCCATCCTACGAAAAGGACATTCTCAAACACATTTTGCGGGTACAGGCCGGCGACGACGCTTCCCCACAACGGGTGCATGATATTCGGCACCACAAAATCCAGCGGGCTGGCCGACCACTGATCAACATATCGCAACGAATAGGGCACAGCTTGGCGTCCTGTCGTCTGCAACAACGGCCCCAAGGCGGGCAAAAGCACGATACCGGCTACGGCAATCAGCAAGCCCAACCCGGTAGCCCATTGTACCGCAAATGTTCTTTTTCGCCAAAGGCGACCCCGCAACACGAAGTAGGCCAAAACAAATAGGCCCATCATGTAGGCATAATACCACGACGAGAGGCCGGTCAAGCCCAGGAAGAGTCCGCCCATCGCCGCATCGCGCAACCGTTTGCGGCGCATCATTCGTTCGAGGTAGAAGAATGTGAGAGGAATCCATTGCGTCCCCATCAACGGCAGGTGGCCGGCACCCAAATGAGCGAAGCGATAGGGCGCAAAGGCGAAGACAAGACCGGTCACCAGTCCCGCTACGCGCCGTCTGGAAATCGCGTAGCCCAGCAGATAGCCGGTAAAAGCGGAGAGCACGAACGAAGCCACCATCACGGCGTTGTAGGAAAGCACTTCGCCGAAAAGTATCGTAAGCGGAAAGCCGATCAGCATGTTGGACAGCGTCGTTTCGGAAAGGGCCAGCGGGTAGCCAAACGGCGCAAACACCCCCGGGATAAAGAAGGGCGCTATTCCTTTGGCCAGCAGAGCATCTTTGAACCACCACATCTTGTAGAGATATTCAAAATTGTCACCGGGTGGACCCAAAATGATGCTCCCCGGATGAGCAACGAGTGGATAGGTCATGAGCAAGGTGATCAGCAGGCTCAACGAAAGAATGCCGGCATAGCTTTTGATCGGCGCGTGTCGGGAAGTCACGTTTTCGTCCTCGCTACCTGAAAGAGGGAAACTTCCACCCCAAAGTACGTGCGCCTATCGAGCTGCA
This sequence comes from uncultured Ardenticatenales bacterium, assembly GCA_964455755.1. Lineage (GTDB taxonomy): Bacteria > Chloroflexota > Anaerolineae > Ardenticatenales > JAADHH01 > JAADHH01. The sequence continues at coordinate 20,967 of CAYWAK010000003.1, forward strand.
CGAGCCGCCCATCGCTTTGGAACACTTGGTCCAAAGCGTGGCCGGGGGCGTGGCTCCGGACAATCCAGAGACGGCGGTGTCCGACGATGGCATCATCCAGCAGTTTGCCCAGTTCCTGGGGATTGTCCTCCCCCCTCCATACGCGCTGCTCGTCGGTGACGTGACGATAATAACGATTGAAGGGAATGAAGATGTCCCCATCTACCAGAAAGATCACGTCGTTTGGCCGCGCCCGGCTGTCCACGTAGGCCGCAGCGCCACGCCAATCTTCTTTCTGCGGAAGCTGGTATAAGTTGAGCAAGGACACGAATGACAACAGAACCAGAGCCAGGGCCAGGGGCCATTGAATCCAGCGAATCTGGATGGAAGCAATGCCCAGGCCCAGCCACAGAGAATAGGCAGGGAGGAGCGGAATCAGATAGCGGGTAATGAACATCGGCGTGAATTGCGAGGCCACGTAGGCCAGGAGCAAGGGCAACAAGAAATAGAGGACGGCGAAGAGCATCCGGTCATGGCTTGCTTCTCCCCCCTGAGGGCCGTTCGCGAACGACAAAAGGGGGCTTATCGCGCCGGCCAGCAGCACCAACGCAAAGATTCCCATGGCGGCCAGTCGCCAGATGTGCGAATCGGGAAAGGTCACGCCCACGCTGAACTGTTGCCAGACGACAAGCAGGTTGCCAATGTGTGGCGGCCCGTACTTTCTGGCGACCCATCCCCACCAACCATGCCGTTGCTGGTAAATCAACCCAACCAGCCAGAGCAATGCGACCAGGAACACGGCAACTTGAGACAGAATCCAGCGCTGCAAGAACGGCCGGCCGGTATTGCGCCGCCCCGCGTGAATCAAGGCAAAGAGGTTTTGGAAAATCACGACCAGGACAGCAACGTAATGGGCATACAAGGCGAGACAAGCGGAAACAATCATCGCCACCCAATCCATGTTCCATCTGTCATTTTGATCTCTGAGAATACGGGCAAAGAAGAGCACAGAAGCCAGGCTGAACATGCTGGCAAAGATATACATCCGCGCTTCTTGAGAATACCAAACATGGAGGGGAGATATTGCCAGGATAGCAGCGCTCCACAATCCCACCGTGCGATCGAAAAGCGTTCTCCCCAAGAGGTAAAGTATCCAAACGCTGCCCCATCCGGCAAGCGCGGAGGGCAGACGCACAAATGTGTCCCCTTCGCCGAGCTGTATCCAGAAATGGAGGAACAGATGATACAGATTGCGGTCAGAGAAAGGCAGACCGGCAAAATGGGTCAACGAGAGTTCGTGAAGAGAGCGATGGGCGAACGCAACGCTGTAGGCCTCGTCATACCAGAAGCTCTCGCTCCCCAGGCCGTACAGACGAAGAACGGCGGCAAGCAGCAAGATTGCCGCCAACAGATAGGTAGTTTTTTGGGCATCGACTGTTTCATTCGTTCCAAAGAAATTCATCGTGCCCCTATTATATTCTCACTTCTCTGCCTGCGCGAATCTTGCGATTTCGGGGTTTCAGGCAGAGAGTACTTCCAAAAGAATTGCTTGGAGAACGTCATCTTGGCTCGGGAGGACGGTCCGCAAATCAAGGACGAGCCGGTCATCTTCGATCCGTGCGATCACCGGCGGCGAAGTGGAACGTAATCGGCGAGCCAAAGCCGAAGGGTTCGGCACCGCAATCGAAAGCAACTTTGTGGGGAGACTCTGTCCGGGCAGGGAGCCGCCGCCAATCGCAGAATCTCCCTCCACAACAGCCGCCTGAATGCCCTGTTTCTTCAAGGGTTCCATAAGCCGAGTTGCGCGCGCTTCAATTGCATCTACACTCATGCTAATCATCTGCCAAACGGGGATTTTTCGTTCGGCTTCGCCGCGAACATAGTGCAACAAAGTCGCTTGCAGGGCAGCCAACGTGGTTTTGTCCACGCGGAGCGCTCTGGTCAAAGGATGTCGCCTTAGCCGGGCAATCAGTGACTGCCGGCCGACGATAATGCCGGCCTGCGGTCCGCCAAGGAGTTTGTCTCCGCTAAAACAGGTCAAGTCCACGCCGGTCGCCACGCTCTCCTGCACAAGGGGTTCACGGGCAAGGCCATAGGCCGTGGTATCCAGGAAAGCTCCACTCCCCAAATCGTATACCACCTGTACCCCCTGTGCTTGCCCCAGTTGAACAAGTTCATCAAGGGAAGGTTCGGTCGTAAAGCCGGTGATCAAGAAGTTGCTGGCATGTACACGGAGGATGATTGCCGTCTCTTCACGTAAAGCCACCTGGTAGTCACGCAGATACGTACGGTTCGTGGTGCCGACCTCCACCAGCCGGGAGCCACTTTGGGCCATGATATCCGGTATGCGGAAGCCCCCGCCAATTTCAACGAGGTGTGCCCGCGATATCAGCGTCTCCTGCCCTTTGGCGAATGCGCTTAGTACCAACACCAGTGCCCCCGCATTGTTGTTCACCACCAGAGCATCCTCTGCTCCGGTGAGCAAACGTAATAGATGGGTGGCATGGTCATAGCGTGAACCGCGTTGCCCTTTCTCCAAACTGTATTCGAGGTTATTATATGCCTGTCCGGCGCGGACCATTGCTTCCTGAGCCTCCTCACTGAGCAATGCCCGACCCAAGTTCGTATGGATGATCACACCGCTGCCATTTATCACGGGGAAAAGGCTAGGACGCAACAAGTCAGCAATGTATGCGGTCACACGGGCAACGATATCCTCCGGGGAGGGACAATCCTCCCCACTTTTTATTTTTTCGCGCAGGGCAGCCAGGTAGTCCCGCACAAGAGAGACCACGTAGGGCCGCTCATTTTCCAGCAGGAACTTTTGCAAAGAGGGCTTACTCAGCAGGGCATCTACCGAAGGCAGGTTTTTCAGAGGATTTGGCGTAGGATTCATTTGTCACTCTCCCTGTAAACAATCTCTCTCTCTTTTTTGTAGGTTACTACCTAATAATAGTAGTAGGGGCTTAGGATATGTGGATAAGGCATTGAAAAGGGGAAAGGTCACACAAGATATGCCAGATAGCTTCTTGTCCGGACGCACATGTTGCGCATTCGTACCCCCCGCGTTTGGGTATAAAAGGGGGAATAGCTGTGGAAAAAGGAAACAGGCATTATTTGAAAAGCAGGGAAGGGTATAGACCAGATATGTTGGTTTCGAGGAGGGTTGTACCCCAAAATGTGGGGGGGTAACATTAAAAGACAGCGTAGAAATAAGAGGGGTTATCCACAAACAAGAAGGGTTATCCACAATAATCATAATGTTTTCCACAGGAAAGTGTGGAAAAAGGAAAATCAGGGAGTATGGGCAGGCGCTGCGTAGAGGAACTCTTTGATAGAGAGAATATCTTGCCGGAGCGTTTCATCAGCCTCCATTTGTTTATGAATTTTATCATAGCCATACAAGATTGTCGAATGATCGCGCCCGCCGATGACCGCACCGATTTTCGGTAGGGACGTGTCGGTGAGTTCACGGCACAGATACATCGCCACTTGTCTGGGAAAAACGATGCGACTACTTCTTCGCTTTCCCAAGATTTCGGCTAACGGGATTTCATAGTACTGGGCAACAGCGCGTGTGATATCCTCCAGTCGAATTGAACGACGCTTTTGCAGGATATCATGCAAGGCCATTTCGGCTGTTTCCACGCTGAGGGGCAGACGCAGAAACCGGCTGTGCGCAATCACCTTTGTAAGCGCACCCTCCAGCTCCCGAATGTTGCTTTCAATTTTTCTGGCAATGAAAGATAAAACTTCATTGGGGACCTGTACTGGTTGATGGTCAGCTTTGAATCGAAGAATGGCAATACGGGTTTCAAACTCTGGTGGAGGTAAGTCTACCACCAGTCCTCCCTCAAAGCGGGAGCGCAATCTTTCTTCGAGGGTACCCATTGCGCGTGGCGCTCTGTCACTTGAAATGATAATCTGCCGGTCTGCCCCGTGTAGGGTATTGAAGGTGTGAAAGAACTCTTCCTGGGTGCTCTCTTTTCCGGCGATGAATTGGATATCGTCAATCAGAAGCACGTCAAGGCTGCGATAGCGGTTACGAAAATCATCGGTATTTTGATGGCGAATAGCTTTGATTAGTTCGTTGGTAAAGACTTCTGAAGATGTGTAGCCGGCGCGCAACCCCCTGGTGCCAACCGAATGGGCCACTGCCTGGAGCAGATGGGTTTTGCCTAATCCCACGCCCCCGTAGATGAACAAGGGGTTGTAGGCTCCGGCGAGATGTTCGGCTACCGAACGGGAGGCAGCGTGGGCCATGCGGTTGCTATTTCCCACGATGAAGGAATCAAAAGTGTAGCGGGGATTCAGCGGATAGAAAGGCGCCGAGTTTGTATTGAGCAGAGTATTATGAGATGTGGCAACCGGTACCGCCCTTTCCACACCAGCATCTGGACTGGGTGTTTCTGAGAACAGCGGTCCAGCTTCCTCTTCAATCGATTCCGTCTCTGTGTGTACGATAAATCGTAACCCTACGCTTCGTCCCATGATACGGGTAAGCGTGTTTTTTATAAGGCGTTGCAAACGGTTTTCCAGCCACTCAACTGCGTAGGGATTCGGTGTGCTAATTACGAATACCCCATCCTCGTACGAGGAGAGACGCGTATTCTTCAACCAGGTATTGAAGGTTGAAGGGAGCACTTGCAGTTGTATATCTCCCAAGGCGGCTTGCCAGGCTTTATTAGGTTCCATGGGGCCTTTGGTTTTCCTAAGAAAAATGATTACTGGAACGATTGCATCTTGCCAAGGCTACGTTCTGCCGCACACAGCGGAACTCGTCCGCTACGGTGGTACTCTGGCCGGCGGAGTCTAACCTCGTTGTGAAAAGGGAGCGAACTCATTTGCTGAGTTCTTACGCTACCATTGTCAAGGTTTTCTAAGGGCAACAAATCAAGAACGTTTGAAGGGTTCTTTATCAGGTTGTTCAGAAGAAAGCTCGTTTTTGAATGACTAGTTGTATTTTACCAGAAGATTGCGAATCACGCAAGAGGTATTTCTTATGAATTCCGCATATTGACACTATTTTTAAGGATTGGGGGGGAATATAATGGAGCTGTGCCTCCCTAAGTAGTATAGAGGAGCACATCTCTTACTACAGGTTGTGTTGAAATACCAGAAAAAGGAGGTTTTTGGAATCAACAAAATGATAGAAACAATTCTGCGTAATGCTTTGAACCAAAGTAGCGAAGGAGTTTGTCCCTCTCAGGGGGTGCAGGAATTCCTTGTCCTTACTTTTGCGTTATACCCTGTCCCCAATGGGGGGTATTGACAAAACATTCTTTCTCGACTATAATGAACTGTCATGGAGAAGTGGGATTAGGAGAGGGGGCTGAGGAAACGCGGCGTGCCTTTGGGCATCCCCTATGCACAGCGATTGTTTCGCAATTCATAGGGGCACTGGTGTGCTCACTTAATCATTAGATAAAGGAGGAGAGGGCAATGAAGGAAAGAAGTTTCTTACCCCGGTTTGCTTTGTTTGTTGTTCTGGTTCTTGCTCTAACCATGGTCATAGCAGCCTGCGCTCCCGCACCGACAGCAGCCCCAAAAGCACCGGAAGCTGCCGCAAAGGGAACAATTAAAGTCTACACGAGTTGGCCGCTACAGGGCGCCATGCTGCCTGAAGGGCAAAGCATGAAACGTGCAGCCGACCTGGCCCTGGAACACTATCTCGCGGCACACGACGGCAAAGGGCCGGCCGGTTACGACGTAAAACTTGTCAACCTCGATGACGCTTCCCCCACGACAGGCAGTTGGGACGGCACGATTGAAGCAGAGAACGCTCAGAAATGTGTCAACGACCCAGATTGCGGTGTTTACTTTGCGACCTACAACTCCGGCGCTGCAAAAGTCTCCATCCCCATTACCAACAAAGCCGGCGTGGCCCAGATTACCCCGGCCAACACCTACCCTGGCTTGACCCATTCCTGGGACAAAGGGGAACCGGACATCTACCGTCCGTCGGGTGAAGTCAACTATTTCCGTACCAACGCTGCGGATGACGTGCAGGGCTGGTCGGGCGCAGCTTGGGCCCAATGTCTTGGCTTCAAGAAAGCGTACCTTCTTGACGATCGCCAACTGTATGGTAAAGGTGTCGCCGATGCCTTCGCCCAACAAGCCGAGAAGATTGGACTGGAAATTGTCGGCCGTGACGGCGTTGAGTCGACGGACATTGATTTCCGGGCTCTGCTGACAAAGATCCGTGCCTCGGATGCCGACCTGGTTTACGGCGGATTCGTCATTGATAGCGGCGGGCCGCAAGTGATCCAGCAGATGGCTTCGACCGGTATGTTCGATGCCGGCACAAAGTTTATGGGACCGGATGGATTGGTCAATCCCGCCCTCATTGAGCAGGTGGGCGGCGCGGATGTCGCGAACGGCAACATCTATTTGACCTTCCCTGGATTGGCGCCCAGCCAATTGACCAGCGAAGTCGGCAAGAAATTCTTCGACGACTTCAAAGCAAAGTATGGCGAAGAGCCAAGTCCGTGGTCTACGTATGCGTACCAGGCCATGCAGGTCATCCTGGACAGCATCGAGCGAGCACAAAGCAATGACCGGGGCAAAATTCTGGTTGCCATGCGAGGCCTTAAAGATTTTGCGGGAATCACCGGAACGTTTGGTTTCAACGCAAACGGTGACCCGACTTTCACTACCTTGGGCGGCAATGAGATAAAAGACGGAAAGATCGTTTTCACCGGCGCGATCAGTCCCGACATGTACAATACTTGCAAGTGAGCCTCATTAGAGGCTTCCTTGGAACGTTGGAAAAGAAGAGACGTAGCGTGCTACGTCTCTTCTGCCAACAGCTTTTCGACAACATACAGCACAACAACCAGCTGCACGTTTTCTCTTTTCCCCTCCAATCCCCCTCCATCGCATGATCCACAGGCGAGGAGGGAAAGAAATACGAGAATAAATTTGAAAAGTTCAAGGACAACGCACCGAAAGCCAGTAAAATTCCTATGTCTTCTACCGACATAATCTTACAACAACTATTAAATGGTGTAACGATTGGTTCGTACCTGGCGATGATTGCCCTCGGCTATACGATGGTTTATGGCATTATCGAACTAATCAACTTTGCTCATGGCGATATTTTTACAGCCGGATTTCTTATTTCGCTCACCCTTTTTGAATGGTTTGGCGCAGGGGGTAAAACGCTCTCCGGATTTCGATTGGTGTGGATGTTTACCCTCGTGCTTATCCTTACGATGCTCTCTTGCGGAATCATTAACGTCGTCGTTGACCGTATCGCATATAAACCTTTGAGAAAGGCCCCCCGACTTGCGCCACTGATCACAGCGGTAGCTGCGTCCTTTGCCCTGGAAAACATCTACGCTAACTGGAAAGGCCCAAGTCAGATCTTTTATCCCGACTTTTTCCCGCGGGTAGATATTCTCAATGACTGGCTTCACTTAAACACCAGCGTCTTATTCACTACCCAAGATGTCCTCTTGATCGGTATGACCATCCCCATGATGTTCGGCCTACGCCTATTCATTCAGCGCACCAAACTGGGCAAAGCCATGCGCGCCACCGCCCAAAACGCTGCGGCAGCCTCGATTATGGGCATTGACGTAGAACGAGTGATTATGACCACCTTCTTCATTGGGGGGGCAATGGCCGGTGCTGCGGGCATGGCTTTCGGAAACTTTTTGCACACCGGTCGCTACCTGATGGGCTTCGATGCGGGACTTTTCGCCTTCACAGCCGCCGTACTTGGCGGCATTGGAAACATCACCGGCGCAGTCCTCGGAGGCTTCTTGATAGGCTTTCTCAAAGTCCTCAGCGATCAATGGATTGGCGGTCAGTGGACCCGAGCGTTTATCTTTATGATCCTGATCCTCGTCCTCGTTTTCCGCCCGGAAGGACTCGTTGGCGAGGGTGAATCAGAAAAGGCGTAACGTATATTCATGACCAACCAAACAGAGCGTCAGTCACCGGAAAACAACGCCAGAAGCGAGCTTCAAAAAAGAGTCTTATTTGGGTTGGTGTTGGTCGGGATGTTCATTTTGCCCCAATTCATCCGTGTTTTTGAAAGGGCGACCGACCTCTCCATATTGATTACCCTGAATGTCGGCTTGCTTTTTGTTGTGTTGGCTCTCGGACTAAACATTGTGGTTGGCTTCGCCGGTCTCCTGGACCTGGGCTACGCCGCTTTCTTTGCCATTGGAGCCTACACCATGGGCATCTTCACCTGGCCCAACCTGGGAATTCAATGGAGCTTCTGGGTTGTGATCTGGATCAGTGCAGTCGTGTCGGCCATCTTCGGCATGATTATTGGCGCTCCCACCCTGCGCCTGAGAGGCGATTACCTGGCCATTGTCACGCTGGCCTTTGGCGAAATCGTCCCCCGCATTATCCGCGAACTCTGGAAGATCACCATTAAGATACCCTTCACCGACATCTACATCGTAAAAGATTTCAACTTGACCAATGGTCCACAGGGAATGAACCCTGTAGGAAGACCGAGTATCTTCGGTTTCGAAATTGGGGGAACGGCCATCGGTCCTGCCTGGTTCCGCATCACGCCCCCCATGCAATGGTATTTCCTGATTATTATCGTCGGCGCCTTGGTTCTCTTTGCTACATATCGCCTGGAACACTCCCGCCTTGGGCGAGCGTGGATGGCCATCCGCGAAGATGAAACGGCAGCAGACGCTATGGGAGTGGACCCGGTACGCACAAAACTGCTGGCCTTTGCCCTTGGCGCATCCTTATCCGGCTTCGCCGGGTCCATCTACGGAGCTATGATCCAGGCCATCTTTCCAGAACTCTTCAGCTTCCTGGTCTCAATATTCTTGATAATCATCGTGATTGTGAGCGGAATGGGAAACATCTGGGGCGTATTAACCGGCGGCCTCTTGATCACTTTCTTCGATCGGGTGCTCCTGGCCCAGGTCGTGCCCCAGTACATACCGGGGGGTGAAGCCCTACAACAATGGCGCTGGGTGATGTACGCTGCCGGACTCATAGCAGTCATGGTACTCAGACCGGAGGGCCTGTTCCCCTCAGCCGTCCGCCAAGCTGAGTTCCATGCCGAAGAAGAAATCATACCAGAAGACAATGATACTACTTAAAGCGGATACTCTGACAAAGCAGTTTGGCGGTCTGACGGCCGTAGACCACATAGATTTTGTAATCGAAGAAGGGACAATCGTGGGTTTGATTGGCCCGAACGGCGCGGGCAAGACGACCTTCTTCAACATGATCACCGGCCTCTACAAACCGACATCAGGTGACTTGTCCTTTCGTGGTCAAACCCTGATCGATCTCAGACCTCACCAGGTTGCCTCTCTCGGAATCACCCGCACATTCCAAAACATTCGCCTGTTCAACAACATGACTGCACTGGAAAACATCCTGGTCGGCCAAAACTGCCGGCTCAAATCAACATGGATTGATGCGCTCCTACACACGCCCCGCATGAAAAACGAAGAGGATCACGCCTACGAAAAAGCGCGTGACCTTCTGGCTTACGTAGGACTGAAAGGGTACGAGAACGCCGTCGCCAAGAACCTCCCCTACGGAAGCCAACGCCGTTTGGAAATCGCCCGATCCCTTGCTTCGGACCCGGCTCTGTTACTCCTCGACGAGCCTTCCGCCGGCATGAACCCGAACGAGACGCGCGACCTCACGCGCTTCATCCGCAAACTGCGCGACGAACGCGGACTCACAATCCTGCTGATCGAACACGACATGAAGGTCGTCATGGGCATTTCTGACCGCGTCACCGTCCTGGACTACGGTAAGAAAATCGCCGAAGGTTTGCCCTCGCAGATTCAACGCAACCCCCGCGTCATCGAGGCCTATCTGGGAACCAGGGCCATCACAACGGGAGTAGACTAACCATGGCTATGTTGGAACTGCACGACGTTCACTCCTACTACGGCAGCATCCATGCCCTCCGAGGAATATCGCTCCATGTGAACGAGGGAGAGATCGTGACCATGATTGGCTCCAACGGGGCCGGAAAGAGCACCACCATTCGTACAATCTCCGGTCTATTGCATCCCGGCAAAGGAGAGGTGTTGCTTAATGGAGAACGAATTGACCACATGGCTCCGCACCAAATCGTCGCCCGAGGTGTCTGCCAATCCCCCGAAGGTCGCTGGATATTCCCCCGCCTGACCGTCCTGGAAAACCTGGAAATGGGGGCCTTCATCCGCAATGACCATGCCGAAATCAAACAAGACATGGAGCACGTCTTCGAGCTCTTTCCCCGCTTGAGCGAACGACTGCACCAAAAAGGGGGCACGCTCTCCGGTGGCGAACAGCAAATGCTGGCCATCGGACGCGCCCTGATGGGCCGGCCCCACCTTTTGCTCCTGGACGAACCATCCATGGGCCTGGCCCCCGTTCTGGTAGAAGCGATCTTTGAAACCATTCAGAGCATCAACAAGCAAGGAACCACCATCTTGCTCGTTGAGCAAAACGCTCTGATGGCCCTGTACGTGGCCCACCGCGGATATGTCCTGCAAACCGGTGAAATCGTGCTCGAAGGCCCGGCCAAAGACCTGGAACAGAACGAAACGGTACGCAAGGCCTATTTGGGCGAGGAATAAGGTGCCGGGCAAATGGACGCGCGCGTAGCTCCTGCCTGGGCAGAAATAGACCTCGGCGCAATCCGCCACAACGTCCACGCCTTACAAGATCACGTCGGCCCACATGTGGAAATCATTGCCGTGGTCAAAGCGAACGCCTACGGCCACGGCGCGGTTCCGGTTTCTCGCGCAGCCCTGGCGGCCGGTGCGCGTTCGCTCGCCGTGGCGCGCGTCTCTGAGGGCGTGGCGCTGCGCCAGGCCGGCATAGACGCCCCGATATTCGTGATGGGGTATGCCTTGCCAGCCGAAGCTGAGGCTATTGTCACGCACGATCTGGTCCCCACCGTCAACACGCTGGCCTTGGCCGATGCGCTCGAAGGGCATGCGGCACAACGGGCCCGCCGCCTGCCCGTCTATCTCAAGGTAGATACGGGCATGGGACGGTTCGGCCTGCTGCCCGACGAAGTGCTTCCCTTCGCCCGGCAACTCCTTCAACGGGCACACCTGCTGTTCAGCGGGCTGTGGACCCACTTCGCCGTCGCCGATGAGGCAGACAAAGGCTACACCCACCGGCAATTCCAACGTTACCGGCAGACGGTCGCCGATCTGGAGGCCGCCGGCATTGCGGTTTCCCGGAAATTTACAGCGAACAGCGCAGCCATCCTGGACTTGCCAGAAATGCACCTGGATGCAGTTCGCGCCGGCATCGCCCTCTACGGGCTATATCCCTCGCCGGACGTCTCGCACGATGTGGCCCTGCGCCCCGCGCTCAGCCTGAAAGCGCGACTTGGGCGTGTGCGCAAACTCCCGCCGGGCTCCGACATCAGCTATGGGTGCACATACACAACCAAGCGCGAGACACCGGTCGGCTTGGTTCCCGTTGGCTATGGTGATGGCTATCCCCGCGCACTTTCCAACCGGGGAGAGGTCCTGGTCCACGGGCATCGCGTGCCCATCATCGGACGCATCTGCATGGATCAACTCATGGTAGACCTGACAGCAGTCCCCCACGCCGCCCAAGACGATGAAGTCGTACTCATCGGCAGCCAGGGCGACGAACGTATCCCGGCAGAGGAAGTAGCCTCCTGGCTGCGAACCATCAACTACGAGGTTACCACGGCGATCGCCGCGCGCATTCCCCGACACTTCGTGGGCTGAAAAGAGTCACGGGCTGCGCGGCACCTGCACGTAGAGAATCGCGTCAACGTCCACGTACCCGTCCGTCACGTTGCGATAGAGCAGCCACCGCGCGCGCTCCGAACCGCTCAGTCCCGGGTTATTCCACAACCGCTGCAGGTGAAACCGTTGGCCGATGTAATCCTTCCCCAATGCCGGTGGTTCTGGAGAGTAGGGCACGAGGACAGCCGGCGTCAAATCTGGTTCCGCGGGCTGGGACGACACGCGTACATCGCGAAAACCGCGCAGATACCAGCCGACAAGCGGCCCCAACTCCCTGTCATAGGTCACCGCCATGGCGTCTCGCTCACGAAGCCGCTCGTTCGAAAGGGTCGCGATTGTCTCCGGCAGGTGACGGATGTCGGGAGAGGTGGCTTCCACGATCATCGGTTCGGCGGGATTGTCCGCCCGTTCCAGAGACAGGTTCCACGCGCTGCCAAACGTGCTCAGGGACAGAAAAACCAGCGCGATCAGCCCCCCAGCCCGCATGCCGTTCTCTATGCCGGCCCAGTAGCCGATGGCCGCCACAGCCAGAATCACCGCCGAGAAGCCGATGATGGCCAGCCCCAGGAAACGGTCCGTCCCGGCATTGGCGTACCTGGCCAGGTTGAAGACCACAAACACGACGATCGGGGAGGCCAGCGCGAGGTACGCACCTTCCACCTCCCAGGAGCCGTAGAGGGCCAATTCGTCCAGCAGCCGGCCGGCCGCCGCGCCGGCAAGCAAAATCAAAGGCAGCAATATCGCCACCAGATTCGATGGCGAAACGGCTTCATCGAGCACGCCATAAATCAGCAACCCGCCAACAAACCACGTCACGGCAAAGGCGACCGTCCGGCCCTTCTCCCTCGCGAACAGGAGCACGCCGGCGACGCCAAACAGCAACGCGGCGGGTTCATACAGGGCCAGCAAGGAAAGGTAGTGCGTCCAGTCGAGCAGCCCGCCGGGTATGTGCCACACACCATCGAACCACGCGCCGGCCAGCCCGACCGCACCTTGCAGGCCGGCCCAATCGAGCAGGAAGCCTGTGGCAGCGATTCCAAACGTGGCGACCGCCACGATGAGCAGTCTGACGAATGTTTCCTGGTCGGGCAAGTTGGGGAACGCAACGTCGTCGCCGGACTGCCGGCGTTGTGCCCCCACCACGGCGAGGACAAACAATCCCCACAAGAAAATGTGCGTGTAGAAGGAAGGCCCGGACGTAAGGCCCAAACCAAACGCTCCGGCGGCCAGATACAGGCCGCGGCGGTCACCGGACTGTGCAAAATGTGCGGCTCCCGCCAACAGCGTCAGCGCACAGGCCGCAGCCAACACGGCCGGCGTGCCTTGCCGTGAGAAAAAGAGCATCGTCGGCGAAATGGTCATGAATAGGGCCGTCATCAGCGCGCCGCTCCGGCCGAGCAACTCGCGGAGCGTATAGGGTAGCGCGACCAGCAGCGTGCCGAACAGCACACTGACGATACGGGTCTGGGCGTCTCCACTGCCAAAGAGGGCAAACGTCAACACATCTCCATGAAACAGGAGCGGGCTGTGTCCGATGACGCTCCCCCCGGCTCCTTGCAAGAAGTGCCAGGCATCCAGGGCCGTACTCGCTTCAAATCCGGCCAGCGGCCAATGGCCCAGGTCGCCCAAGCGCAGGCCGGCAGCAGCCATCACGAGCAAGGCATAGAGTGCCCGCTCGAGCGTCAGCCAATCCAGGGCAACGGGCATGGCGATGGCTCCCCCCTCCACGGTTCCTACTGCCTCGGAAGTGGTCGTCCCCTGCACGGTCACTTGCTTTTTTTTTCTGCTTCGCGCCATGATAAACCTCGACTAACAACCTTACGCTTCGGACTACCGCTGTCTAAAGATCGTCACGCTCCCTTGTTGGAAGACGATATCCATGAAGCGGCTGAACTTGTTGATCTGGGCAGCGGTCAGACCATACTTCTGCCTTTCCGTGTTGCCCACGTAAACATACTGCACGCCGTATGTATCCATAAGTTTCTTGGCTTGCCAGGCATCAGTCGTGCGGTAGATCGTGGCGATGTCCGGCTCGCGACGGCCCGGCTCGTTGTAGTTGCCCCGCCATTGCAGCTCGTGGCCACCCCAGCCGAGAAGCGTGGGCAGGCCCGTAGAAGCGGAAATCTGGTCTGCGTCGGAGTAGGACCCGCCGGTCGCCTCCAGCAGCACCGGCTGGCCGGACACGTTTTCTTGGAGCCAGCGGTAAGCGGCGTAGTCATCCGGGCGGATGCGGCCCAGTTGCGATTCCCAGCCGTCGAAGGTTGGTGGTCCCCGGAATCCTCCGGCCTTGCTGTAGCCGGCCATGACCGGATAGACCAGTCCGGCAACGACCAGCGCGGCCATCCCCAGCCCCAAGGCGTAGTGCCCGGCACTGTGCCGCTTCCAGGGCCGGCCAAACAGACGGTAGACGGCGTAGGCCGCGGCGATGGAAAGCAGTGTCCAGGCCTGGAAATAGAACTTGAACACGGTGTTCATCCGCGAGTGAAACGTATCGTCAATGTAGACGAACTCCGTGCTCAGGGTGAGGAGCAGGCCCATCACCACAATCGTGAGTACGAAGACGAGGGCGGGAGAAAACGATGGCGGCGTGCGCACGTCCGGATCGTCCGACGAGACGCGCTGCCAGAGGGCCAGCAGCGTTATGGCCACCAGCGTCGCCACGTAGGCCACAGTCCACCAGCGGAGCAGCGCGCCGATGAAGATCAGCGGCCCGATGGCGATCCCCACGGCCAACAGGTCCAGCCAGCCTCGCCGGTTGGCGTTCCCCGCGCGCCGGGACTTCCACCACCCGGGCACTTGCGTCGCCAGCAGCGCGATGATCGCGGCGTCGAAGGTGGTGAAGATGATCAGGTATTGGTGCAGCTTCGTCTTGGTGAGCAAAACCGGCTTCAGTCCGCCGGCCTGTGATTGAAAGCCCACGTAGAAGGGCAGGTAGAGCAGCAGTCCCAGGGCAACCAGGGTGATGCCGGTGCTGATTACACCGCCCAGCCACGCGCGCACGTTTTGGTCGCCTCCAAGGTATTGGGCGATGGCGTAGGCGGCGATGAAGATCAGGGTGTACGTCGGGAAGTCCCAACTGTTCAGGAAGCCGAGCGCGCCCAGGATGAGAGCCGTAATAAGAAACGATGAACGATGAACGATGAATGATGAATTAAGTTGGCTTTCCCGCTGATTCAATCCGCACTTCAGGGTGTTGAAGGCCAGGGCGAGAGCCATGAGTGCGAAAGGGAGGGCCAGAACGTGGGGGTGCATGTCGCCCAGCAGAAAGCTGAAGAAGGGGAATTCGTCAATCACCTCCGAATCTATGCCCAGGGGACGGTCGTGGATAACGCGCGAGGCCCGCCACCACCACCAATTGTCGACCGGATGCCAGGTGGGGCTGAGCGGGGCCGTCGCCAGGTTCTTGATATCCAGCCACTGCCAGAAGGCCGGCGATCCCCAGCCCTTCGCGTGCAGCAACTCGAACAGCCCTTCCAGGTTGCCGAGGCCAACGAGGAACAGCGGGCCGAGCAGCGCGAAGAGGAACGTCGCCAGCGGTGAGTAGGAGCCTCCGGGGCCGCTCCCTTCGCGGCTCTGAATCAGGTTATAGACCAAGCTGAAGGAACCGGTCACCGTGAGCGCGAAGAGCAAAGCAATTCCCAGGTTGAACGTAATCGCCGAGGAGATTGCGGTCAGGCGGGTGAGCAGGGCCATGAGCAGGTAGCCGAAGTAGTAGTAGCTGATGGCGAAACCCGACAGCCAGGGGTCTTGCGGCGGGAAGTGCTCGCTACGCAAGATGCCGTTCAGGAACGCGAACTCCATCGGCTTCTCGGTGCCCATGATCTGCGGGTTGTAGGCCCGGTACAAGGCACCAAAGAGGAGAGCGACGGCAAACAATCCTTCGTAGGTGAGCACGATTCGGCGATGGGCACGCAGCCAATCGAGGGGCGATTCGCCGGCTTTCATGTAAGTCGCCCCCCAGGCCAGGCCGGCGACCAATAGCAGGACGAATGCCGCTGCGCTGCGCGTATTCGTCAGGAAACGGAAGGTGACCAGCAGCCAGAAGAGATAGCCGGTAAGGAGCCAGCCCAGTGGCCGGGCAAAGGCATACCCCCGATCCGGCAGGTGCCGGAAGAGGCGCAGGGTCAGCGGTAGGGCCGCCAGACCAATCAATTCAATTGTCAACCACCAGACGATGACAGAAAGAACCATATCTTAAATCAAGTAGGAGCTTTGTTCAATGACTTCTGGCTCAAAGCCTAAGACGAGATTCTTCGCCCCTGCGGGGCTCAGAATGACAAACCTTCTAACTACCATTCATTTCGCAAACAGGGTCATTCTCTGAGGAGCGGAGCAATCCCCACTTTCCAATTCTGTGTAAATAGGACACAGATGACACGGATAAACACGGATAAAAAATCTGTGTCATCC
>CAYWAK010000004.1:0-36671 GCA_964455755.1 uncultured Ardenticatenales bacterium
TCGCCGTCACCTCGACCTCCGGGCTGATAAAGGCCACGGCCCCACTGACCGGCACCTCTTCGTCGGGAAAATGGCCGGCCAGGAACCCTTCCATTTTCGCTATGTCTCGTTTTACACCGCGAAACGGATTGCCCAGCCGGTCAACATCCATCTCCAGCAACGATCGCTGCCAGGGACGATGATGCCGCCAGCGACTCCCCTCACAGGAGATTTCCCCGTACTGGCGCACTGCCTGAACGACAAACAGGGCATGGGGAGCCAGCACCACATGCGGCACCGGCAAGACATAGTTATAGAGAACGTAACGGTCGCTCAACTCCTTCATTCCACCCTTCAGCGCGATCTCCGGGCGGGGCTTACGAAGCCAACGCCGACCAAGAAACGTGCCGATGTTACCAATGATAAATCCTCCAAGAAGAATCGGAACAACAACAATGGGCTTGTATCCGGAAAAGAGATAGTATCCACCGGCGAGCATCATGAGGATGCCACCAAGCCCCAAACTCCAAACCGTTCTGGCGCGGTTCCGCACAATGGTTTTATTGGTTACGATACGCACAGATCAAAATACCTCCTACACAACTCATGGGGGGCTATCGTCCGCTGTGGCAATTGCCTCACGCACCGTAGCCATTAAGACTTTATCAACGAGATTCTCGTAGCAAGAAAATGAACCACAGATTTCACGGATGACACAGATTGAAAAACCAAGAATAATCTGAGAAATCTGTGCAATCTGTGGTTAGCTTTTTTGGTTCCGGCTTGTCCGGGTAATGAACCACAGAGAGAGGAGACGAGAATACTACGTATCCCGTCTCCTCTCGGATCCGACCTAAGTCGGTGGCGAATAGCTGATTACAGGTAACCGGCGGGAAAACCCCCACCGCTATGCGCTATCTGCCAATTGTGATCGGCTATCTTGTTCGCTCAGGACTTCAAGATGGGCAACACCGTGCGACCAGCCAACGGATTCACGATCTCGGCAGTCATCAGGTACCAGGCGGTGCAAGCAGTCCAGATGCCTTCCCAGCCGGGGAGATGACCGAGGGAGCCGCCGGTGGCTTCATTGATATCGAGCAGGACAAAGAGTAGCAACAGCGAAACAAATACTAGCTGTAGTGCCCAGTTCTTGGTGTAGAACGTGCCCCAAGTCAAAGCGGCCGTGAAGATGGTCCAGGCGATCAATGTCCAAAGCAAGATATTTCCCAAGTCCTTGACGCCAAAGTTATCCTTGAAGACTACCAGTGAGGCCAAGGCAATCCAGAATGCGCCGTAAGAGCCGAATGCGCACAGGCCAAAGGTGTTACCGGTAGCAAACTCCAACAGGCCGGCACACAACTGAGCAAAACCACCGTAGAAGAGACCCAGCGGAAGTGCTGCGCCAAGCTCGGTGATCCCTGCGTTGTGCACGTTCAACACGAACGTGGTCAGAGCAAAACCTCCCAGCCCTAGAGGGGCCGGATTCGCTAACTTGCGCTCCATGAGTAAATTTCCTCCTTAAAGTATACAGAAAAATAGATAATTTGATCAACAAACTACTATACAAAATGCAAAACAGCTACGTTATGAGGCAGCGTCACCCCCCTTCTGTATACCGCCGCCATTGCCTGTCATGCGTGCCTGCAGAAACTTTGTCTCGTCACCCTGTCCGGGATAACGGATAGATCAAAAGCCGAACAGGTACCAGCAAGTCAACACCTTACGGGGCTGGCAGGTCTTATCACATTGTTCAGGTTCCGGTCGGGTACGCCCCCCCGAACCATTCAGGGGGGCACGCCTCTGGGTCTGGAACAGGGCAAAAGCCCTGTGTGCTGACAACCTAGTGTTCACGCTTCCCGCGCTACGCTTCCCGCCCCTCCTGTTCCTTGGCTCGCAGGACGCGGCGCAGGAGTTTACCGGTCACCGTACGCGGCAGTTCATCCGTGAATTCTACCTCACGCGGCAGTTTGTAAACAGCGATCTTGTTCTTGCAGAAGTCAACGAGCTCTTTCGGGTCAGCCGTCTGCCCTGGGGCGAGGACGATAAAGGCTTTGGTGTTCTGACCACGCACCGGGTCGGGCACGCCGATCACGCCGGCATCGGCAACGGCAGGATGTTCCTTCAGCGTCTCCTCAACCTCTTCGGGGCCTACGCGATAGCCGGAAGTCTTGATGATGTCGTCTTCACGCGACACAAACCAGAAGTAGCCGTCCTCATCGCGGTAGACGAAATCGCCCACCCGGTTCCAGCCGTTCTTGTCAATGGACGAGGCCTGCTTTTCGCCCATGTTCCAGTACAACGTCGCCGTTGGGCCACGAGCGATGAAGCGCCCCATCGTACCCGAAGGCACATCTTCGCCTTCGTCATTGATGACCTTGGCCTCATAGCCATTGATCACCTGGCCGAACGAACCGGCCTTGGCCTTCATGTTGGCCACGTTGGAGACGAACACGTAGAACATCTCCGTTGAACCAAAGCCTTCGTAGATGTCCAGGTCGAATTTCTCTTTCCAGAGATGGTACGTGGGGGCGGTAAGCGCTTCGCCACCGCCGGTGCAGACCCGCAACGAGCTCAAATCATATTTCTGCGCAGCATCGGGCGCCACCTGGAGAATCTTGCGGTACGCCGTTGGGGCCATCGACAGGATGGAAATGTGGTGCTTCTCGATTGTCGCCAACATATCGTCCGGTGTAAAGCGGCCGGCGATTGAAGCGGTTGCCCCAAAGCGATAGGGAATCGTGCAGAAGGTCGAATAGCCTGCGCCGAAGCCGATGGGAGCCGAGCCGCCAATGATATCATCAGAGTGCACACGCCAGCCATACTTGCCAAACGCATCGGGCACGATCAACTGTTCTTCGTTCAAGTGAAGCGTGCCTTTGGGCAGCCCCGTGGTCCCCGAAGTATAGAGCAGGACAGCCGGCGCATGGCGATGCCGCTTCACCGGCGTGAAACTGGCGTCCCCATTCTTTAGCAAGTCGGCATACGTAGCATACCCCTTTTCCGACGCGCCATCCGTGGCCGGGCCAAAGACCACGACCTGCTTGATGCTCGAGGCATCAGGCAAAGCTGCTTCCAGTTCCCCCAGCATGGGGCCAAAACAGATCACGGCGTTCACTTGGGCATCGTCAGCCACATGCACCAGTTCTGTGCGCGCAAAGAGCGGCGAAGTAGGAATGCTCATCGCTCCCAAACGCTGGATCGCAAAGTTAAACATGATCGCCTGCGGGTTGTTGCCGCTGCGAATGACCACGCGATCGTTCTCTCCAATGCCCAACTTGCTCAAGCCAGAGGCCAGGCGGTTCACCGTATCCAGCACCTGTCCGTAGGTAAACGTCTGGTCACCGAACAGCATGGCGGCTTTGTCGCCCAGGCCGGCCGCCACATTCTTGTCTAGCAGCTCCTCGGTGATGTTGAACATTTCCTCATACATCTGAAACTCGTAGAGGTTATAGACTCGGCGCGGCCACAGTTCAACGGGCGGCACGAAATCTTTGAATTCCTTGCTTACAATCGGGCGAGACATAACAACGATGTGATAAGCCGGCAAGATCGATTCGCGGATGAAGCCATGTCGTTCGGCAGCGGCGATAAGCCCCGATTCTCCCGCAAATATCTCCATGATGATCTTGGCGATGCCAAGGTCGCGAGCCGTTTCCACCGCCTGGTTCAACATAACCAGGGACAAGCCACGGTTGCGAAAGTCTTCGCGTACATACATGCGATACTTCGCCACATCTGGATAGGGGCCGGTCGGCTTCTGGTGCAGAGTCGCCTCGGCCACAATCTCGCCCCCCACTTCGGCTACAATCGGCAACACACGTGCATAGTCCAGATTCTCACACCAGCGGCGTACGACGCGCGGGTCGGTCACGTTGTCCCGCAAGAACATCAGGTCCTTTTCGGTAGCGCCGGCGAAGAGACGAATCAAACCTGCCTCATCTTCGGCAACCAAGGGTCGCAGCGTGATCGGCGTACCGTCTTTTAACGATACAGTTTTGGGAAAACTACTCAAGACTTGGTCAAGCATGACAAAATGTGTCCTCCTAAATAATCCATTTAATAATGTTCAGCGTGCAGGCTGCCATCCAACCGGAATACGTGACACATGCTACACGAGAAGGATACCCCTACGCTTTGCACATTACTGCAGTACCTCACGTCTTGCCTGTCGTCAAGCTCCTACAACGAACCAATGCCTTGGCAAATTGCCGTCAGCCTTCAGTTATCCACCACAAACAAGTGCTGAACAACTGATGACTGACTCCCAGAAAGCTGGGAGATTGGGGATCAGGGGCTGGGGAATCAATGACCGGCAAATAATAACTGGCCCCTGACGCCTTACCCCAGATACCTGACCCCCTCCCAACACCTACAATGCTACATTTCCTCTACTTCCGAGCCCCCGCCGGAGCCAGCACCCAGAAAGTTCTGTAATGCTTCTTCCACACCAACCAAACGATTCTCCTTGGCGTCCATGCGCGGATAGACTTCGAACGGATAGCGATCCGTCCCTTTGCGAACGGCCAACGCCGGCACCGTGCGACCGAAGTCTTCTTCTAGTGCACCCTTGGTACCAAAGACAGCACGCACCGAGGCTTCGGGGCCACTGACTGCCTTGTGGTAAATGGGGAAGACGTCACTCACACCGGCCAAATCTTCGGCAGTGGCCGCTACACCGGCAGCCTTAAGCTTGTCCACCAGGTGCAGAGCAGCTTCGACATCACAGGGATACTGTTCCCCGCTCTTCGCCCCGCTGCTATAGTAGAAAGTCAATTCCACGGCCTCGTCAGCCTCTTCAGCGGCTACCTCTGCCGCTGCGGCAGCGCCGGGCAACGCGTAGACCTCACCGCTGTCCTCGAAACGTTCACATTGTACATACCCATGCAACGGGAGTTCCCAGGTAAATGGGTATTCCCAACTGTTGCACTTGCCCAAATAGGCTTGCTGAATCACCGGATCCAGGGCGGGCAGGAAGGACTTGCAGCGAACGCATTGCGATCCTTCTGCATGACCCGCCTGATCCAGAACACGTAGAGCCATTTTCTTACCTCCGTTACAATTGTGGCCGGTGGCCTAGCTCGGGTCTCTTTGCTCAACGATAAACTTAGGGCGGCCAAGGGCGTCCAGGTCATCTGCGGTCAGGGGCGTGCCACTGACCAGATTGCCTCGCACGTTGCGCGTCATGGGAATAGGCTTAAGCTGCATCGTAGGCCGCGCCATAGGGGCCGGAGCCAACTTGCCTTCACCGGTAACCGGTTCCCAGTCAGTCGTCTCGGCATAACCCGGCAATGCGTCCCAGTCTCCCTCAGCCTCCGTCGGTCCGGCCACGGTATAATAGTTTTCCTTCTTGATGTACCAGACTGAATCGCATCCGGCACATTTGACCTTCCCCTCAAAGTTCCAGAAGGGGTAAGGGTCAAGATAGTTCTTTACGCCACACTTGGCGCAAACCATCATGGACATGAGTTATCCTCCTCGTACAGGTACCAATTTCTCAACGAACAAAGTCCGTTTGTACATTGGCTGCTAGATAATCGCCTCTTCTTCTAACTGAGCAAGCTCGGAAGCATTAAGGCCCGCCAGACTCGATAGGATGGCCTCGTTGTCCACGCCCACCGGCTTGAAGGCCCACTTGGTACGCGGAGGAGTCTCGGAGAGCATGAAAGCTGGCCCCTGGTGCAAGAGGTCGCCAAAGTAGGGGTCGTCAATCCAGCGCACGGCGCCTCGTTGCTGCCAGTGCGGGTTGGTAGCCACTTCTTTGGAATTCCACGCCGGCTGGGTGTTGATGCCGTTCTGCTCGGTGAGGATATCGAACACTTGCTCTTTGGTCTTGTCAGCCGCCCAGCCCTCGAGCCATGCGTAAATCTCCCGCTGGCCTTCCAGGGCAACGCGGTCATCGTGCTTGGCATACTTCTTTTTCATCTTACCGTCGCCGATCACGTCGCACAGTTTGGCAAAGTCTTCATCCTTGTATGCGCTGACAACGGTGTAGCCCTCTTCCATCTCCTGCGGATTATCAGAATCAGGGTAGGAGGGCTTCCCACACTTGACGATGCCGTGGGGGCAAAGCTGCGTATCCCAACCGCCCCAGCGCTCACGAACCACATGGTGCCGTCCGAAGAGCGGCATGGCATACTCGAGCTGGCGGGTCACGCCATGCACCTGGGAGTATTCAATCATGGTCCCTTTACCGGAGACCGTCTCCCGATAGTAAAGTGCGGCCATAACGGACTTGATGCCCATCATGCCACCCCAATAGTCGGCCAACCAGATGGTGTGTTTGGAAGGATAGCCACCTCGTTCGGCCGGCTCGCCGGTCATACCAAAGGCACCACCCTGCGACTGCCCCAAAATATCGTAGGACGCGCGGGTACGGCCAGGCCCCCAGCCACCGAAGCCACCCAGCCAGCAATAGATCAGGCGTGGGTTGATCTTCATGAGTTGCCGCGGCCCAATACCCCAGCGATCAAACGTACCCGGTCGATAGTTCTCCACAATCACGTCAGACTTGGCCGCCAGCTTCCTCACAAGCTCCTGACCTTCCGGCTTGTGGAAGTCAATACTTATGAAGTATTCGTTGGCGTTGGCCCCAAAGAAGCCTAACCCTGTGCCCTTATCCGGCATGCGCTTGGAGAGAGGGTACAAGGAGGGTTCGTTGAACGGAGTCGTATGCCGCATCGGCTCACCCCGGCGGGGCAACTCGATCTTAATCACCTCGGCTCCCAGCTCTGCCAGATAGTTCGCGGCAGCGGGACCCAAGATATACTGCGTACAAGATAGTACTCGATAGCCCTTCAATGGTTCGGGCTTAGAGAAAGCCTTTTTGAAGTCGAAGGACTCGCGAGCAAATTCCTCAAAAGACTGATGTCCAGCCATGGAACTTATCTCCTTCTTTTCCATCGTCAACCCTCTCAAGTTTCGGGTTGTCGGTTTCGGGTTTTTGGTTTGGAGCTTGCCTTTCAACCTTTGACCTTGCAACTTGAATCGGGTTGATGCTCGATCACTCCTAGATAACCCCTGCCTCTTTCAGTTCTCCCAGCTTGAACCGGTCAAACCCCAGCAAATAGCGGTACACATCTTCGTTATCGTAACCGGCCGGGCGGCCCAACCACTTCACGCGTGGCGGACAGACCAGTTGTTGCTGCGGCGAAGTCGCATATAGAATCTTGCCATAGAGTCTGTCATCAAGCTCCATGACGTGCTGGCGATACTTGAAGTGTATGTACTCGGCCACTTCGTCTGTATAGGTTACGCCACCAGAAGCCACCTGCTGTGCCAACATCTTAGTTTCTGCATCGGCTCGCGATTGGCCCTTTTGCCAGTCAGCCAGATCCGTGTAGGTTTTCACCTGCATAGGATGCGGCAGACGTTCGGTAACGACGCGCAGTTTCGGATCGCCGACGATGTCGTCTTCCAGATCGGGATCGTCCAGACCGACGGCACGCCAGATGCGATACCACAGCCGGTCGTGACCACCGCCAACCATGAAGAGGCCATCCTTACAGGGGTTCACGGCGTAGATGTTAATGGCCAGGTCCCAGTTGCCGTAGCGTGGGCGCACCGAGCCATCCATGCCATACCAGCCCCAGTTGTAGTCAATGATGCGGATGATCCCTTCCGCGCCTGTCGCTTCTACCCACTGACCTTCGCCGGATACCGTATCGCGGTAGAGCAACGCCACCAAGACACCGATGGCCGCGTTGGTACCACCGACGTTGTCACAGACCCACATCGCAGAACGGGTCGGGCGACCGCCCATTTCCTTGGGCACACCGGTGCCGTGTACAAAACCGCAGGCTGCCTGGGCTGCCGGGTCCAACTCGCCGGGGCGATCCTTTGCCGGCCCCCACTGGCCACGCTGACCAACCCAGCAATACACCAAGCGCTTGTTGATCTCGCGAAGCTGGCGATAGCCAATGCCGGCTGCATCTGTCTGACCTGGTGGCGCGTTCTCGATAACCACGTCCACGTGTGGGATCAGGGCCTTGAAGATCTCTTGCCCTTCCGCGGACTCCAGGTCCAGGGTGATGGACTTCTTGTTGCGCATCTCGTGGAGGAAGTGCAGGCCAACCGGCTCGCCCCACTCCTTGTCCTTTACCATATATTCTTTGCGACCGAAGGGAGTATACTGTCGCGCAGGATCCCCTCCGGGTGGTTCTACCTGGATCACATTGGCCCCTTCTTCAGAGAGCATTGAAGAAGCCCAGTGTCCGATCATCATGCCTGTGGTGCAGTCCAACACACGCACGCTGTCGAGATTCTCCGGTTTTTCAAACGCATAATCCAACCGGAAGTTATCCTCGAGCCACAGAGGATACTCTTTGGCTGCGTCGCTCATCCCTGCATAAACTTCATCAGGAGTGAGGATAGGTACTGCAGGCCACTTGTAGCCCTCTCCACTTTGTGACATATTACTCTGACCTCCTGTTTCAAACACTGAAATCAATTACGTAATAGAAAGCCTGCCAATCGCATTAAAGAGCAATTGCTGTTCGCTTGAACGATCCCCCTACGCACCACCCCCTTTCCTATGACATCAAGGATAAGTCCAAGAAACCAAGTTGCCAGTTACATGTTACTCACGGTGCCCCGACAAGATTATGCCTTTGCAAGGGCCACAAGTTTATCGTTGGCAACGAAACGGCCGTACCAATTTGTTTCATCGGCCCTCCGGCCGATCCACACATGGAAAGAACAAACAAAATCCCCCCAACTACACCGTTTCATTTATAAAGGGCGTGGCCGGAGGGCAGGAAAAACCATATACCATAAACATTGGGAAAGGAACAGCGCAGAGGATAACTTCGACGATTTCCTATTCGGACACGTCCAGGAATCCTTTGAATCATTACCTTTTGCCATCCAATTTGAATTCTCGGTATGGAAAGGGTGCATCGTCATAAATGAAAATGCCTTCTTACCTGCGAATACAAACTTCTTGCGGCTACAACGATCACATACTTACAACACGGTGGCAGTTCTTGTCTACGTTCCATGGCAGGACCGAAATAAGCTCTCGCCATGTACAAGCTATGCTGTGCTACCAAATCTCGTTGTTAAAGGTAAAACCTGGGGTTCTGTATGAAGAAAAGCACTTACCCACGCAAACACAATGCGAAGCTGTAGGTAACTTTGCTATACTTAGTATACACCATTTTTTATCGGTTGTCAACCCCCCTAAAAACAAAGAATTCGCGGCCTGCCCCTGCCACCCAAAACGCGCCCAGGCGCGTTGCCGGGCGATCAACCTGCTTCCTTCCGGCAGGTTTGTGATAACAGCCGTCGAATTCATTCGATGGTTGTTCCACGCTGTGCTCTCTGCGCCTCTGCGGCGCGTAAACTACCGGCCAGAACACGCTCCAGACCCCTGTGGGTAAATCACCGGGCGTGGTAACGTGTGCCACGCGTTACGACGGCGGCGGGCAGCGATAGATGACCAGGTTCGAAGCATAGCCATAGGCTGCGCCGGCAAAGCGCTGCCCGACCGCGCAGTGCCCGGCCAAAACCATGCGCTCAAGCCGGGGGAACATGCCGTCATGCAGCACCAGATAGCGGGGATGGTAGCGATTCACGGCCCAAATCGCTGCGTCTTCGTAGCTCGTTTGCGCGGTGAGTTGCCGGGCAACATCCGGATAGATCAAACCGGCGAAATCTACCATCGGGCGCCGGGCATAATAGCCGATGATGCCGGTCTCCAGCACACCGACCCGCGCGTCCGCCTCTGTGTTTTCGGCCAGCCAGGTGCCCACGGCACGGTAGATGGGCACACGCCGGTCCACGTGCTGGCGCAGTTGCCAAACGCCCCAACCCTGCATCACCGCGAACCCCAGAATCGCCAGAGTCACCCCGGCCGCGGAAAAAGCCGGCCGCGAGACAACGCGCCGTAGCCCGGCATACGCCGCTTCAAAACCCAGGCCCACGGCTACCACAAAGCCCGGCACCAGCGGTGCGTAATACCAAAAGTATCGAGAGACGCCCAGCGCCGTGTAGGCGATGATGAACAGCGCCGGCCAGGCCAGAATCAGGCCCCACCGGCGCCGCCGGACCAGCATAAAGAGGAGGCCAGCAGCAGCCAGCAGCGCTTCCAGCCGGTAGGTCCAGTACCGGCCATAGCCCGCCGCCAGGTCCGCGAGGCCCTGAGCAAAGGATTGGCTGGCTTTCAACGCCCCCTGATGCTGCTTAACGGCAAGCGTTGCCGGTATGGGCGAGCCGAAATACCACCAGGCGAAGGCAAACCACGCCCCGCTGATGGCCACAAACAGGATCACCGGGAACCAGGGGATGTCTTGCTCGCGCCGCCGCAGCACATAATGGGCCGTCAGCAGCATCAGCAGCGGAACGGCATCGGCACGGGTAAGCAGAACCAGCGCGCCGGCAAGAGCGGCCAGCGCGTAGCGTCGCCGGACGTACCAGACGATCGTGGCCAGGCAGAGCATGTTGTAGAAGATCATTTCCCCACCAAATGTCGTGAAAAGGAGGGGAAACATGGGGTACAGCAGGAGCCCGGCCCAGCCGACCATGCGGGTCTTCCATTCCTGCGCCAACTGCCACAGCAAAAGCCCCCCGCCGGCCAAAGAGAGCGCACTCAGAAAATTGCTGAGCGCAGGCAACGCCGGCCACGCCTTGCCCAACAACGCCAGGAGCAGGGCATACAGCGGGGTCGTCGTGCTGAGCACATGCTGACCCGGGTTATAGACGAAGCCATGGCCGGCCAAAAGATTCTGGGCATAGCGGAAGGTGATGAAGGGATCGTCATAGGCCCAGTGGGCATAGGTCAGGGTTGCCGCACCGGTGACGAGGCCAACGTAAAGGATCGGCCACCACCGGTGCCACCTCGCCTGCGCAATGTTCAATGCGAATGGCTCCCGCTTCAAGTCAGTCGTCGGTCATCAGATGCCGGTCATCAGCCGCCAGCAAGTAGGTGTCAGATGCACGTATCGCGCCTTCTAAAGTTCATCATTCATCGTTCCGCATTCAACCGCGCCCCACGCTCGACGCTCCCCGATCGCCCCCCTCAGGGCGCGCGGATGATGTACACCGGGTCGAATCCGACGTAGAGGCGGTAGTCTGATCCGGAAACCGTGGGCGTGACCGGCGCGCCGTAGCGGTCAAAGGCGGCTACGAATTCGGCCCCAGGGATCGTCACCGCATACGTCACATCCTGCTTGGCCCAGGCCACATCCACCTCTTGGGCCCCTTTGCTAAACATATAGGCCTCAATTCCGGAACCGTAGTTTGCCGGACCGACGTAGATCGTTTTCTTCAATTGGGCATTCAGTTGCTGGTAGGCAACATAGACCGAACGTGGGTACGCGTTGCTATCGAGGAGACCGGTATACCTCCATCCGGGGCCATTCAGCGTGTACCAGACGAAGCCCTTGACATCTTCACCCAGTCCCCGTACAAAAGTGCGCACGACATAGTCGGCCTGCATCTCGTAAAACGCATTTCCCGGCGGGTCACAGCCGGGAGTCTGTTCCGGACACATCAAACCGGTTTCGTTAGCGAAGACCGGCTTGTCAACGCCATACGCGCTCATCACCTGACGGAGATAGCGAGCCTTCCCGACGATATTTCCTCCCCAAGAGTCCCAGTTTCCACCGGCCGCGTTATCGTGATCCACCTTCTGATTTACGTAGGACAGATACGAGTGATAAGGAACGATATCGAAATCGGACGCAGCCCCCGCTACGAGGATTCCTTCGAAGAATCGTTCGGGCTTCCCTTTCGCCAGGTCGGTCGTATTCGGGGTATCGAGGAGCAGTCCGCCGATCCAAACTTTGGCCTCGGCGTCCCGTTCCTTGATGGCCGGGGCAATGACTTTCAACATCTCGCCATAATGCCGGCCGCCGTAGTACGGGTCGCTGATGTCGCCCCAACAGCCGTACACGCGATACGGGCTGGTGGGACTGGTCACGAAGGTGGGGTCAACGTCCGGCTCATTGCCCAGCTCCCAATTGTGAACGTTGAACTCCGGGGTCTTGTAGCGGTCCACCAATGCCCGGACGAATTGGGCATAAGCGCCAAACTTGTCCGTCCTGATGGCTCCACATGTTGTCGGCCAGGGTGTGCCGATCGTCGCCCAGGTCGGGTAATCCTGCAGGATCACCACCGGGGTCATGCCGGCCGCCTTCAGAGCACGCAGCTCGTCCTCAAAGGACGCCAGGAGATCCCAGTGGTACGTATCGCCTTGCACAGGTTCTATCGTTCGCCACGAGACGCGGCTATTCATCCGCACCCAGCCGGCCCCCAGGTCTATGGCCCGCGTCAGAATCGTGCCGCCGGCGAGGGGCAAATTGGATTCCACGCCAAATGGCGATGGCTGCGGAAAAGAACGAATCACGGCGGGTAGATAGACTGTGGTGGATGAAACACTCTGCCGGGGGGAAACGAGAGCTGCTCGTCCAGTCTCACGCACGTCACGACTGCTCGCAGCAGAAGCATGGCTGAAGTGCAAGCCAAGCCACGTGAGAGCCGACAACATCGTCAGCACGCAAATGGCTGCGGCAAGGCGTGAGAAACCGTTCCTGAATCCGGTTGCTGTTTCCATATTCAATCACATTCCTCCAAAGAATTTCCAAATTGTCGTCATCGAGACCACGTCCAGCAGCGCCAGCGCGCCGAGCAGGCCGCGCGCCACGCGTCCCTGATACCGTCCCGGCACCCAGGCGAGCCAACCGGCCATCAAGGCCAGGGCCGTGGGAATGATCACCGGGTAGCCATACCGCGCACTGGGCGTAAAAACCTGGTCGAGACTGGGATGGAAGCGCAGAAGGGCGCTCCCCCATCCTATGAACATAACGATTGCCAAGAAGGCTATCGCCCGTTTCTTGTGCGCCAGATTCTCCTGCCCGGAACTTCCCATACTGCGCGGCGCATTTTGGAAGCCTTCGTCATTGAATATGGCCCCCGCATTTTCCGGCACGCCAGAGGAGCGGACTACGCGGGCAGCACGAATCAACAGCCCTATTAGACTAAACGCTGTAATCACCCGAAAGATACGGTACCACACTTCGGGAAGCCCGATATGATTCCACCCGAAGCGCGCCCAAAACGTTCGGAACAAGTTGTCCGCTGTAGGCAAATAAAGCGCACGCGTCCGTGACCAATCGAGGACGGAGGCCACGAACAGCGACAGCGGAGCCGGGGCATAAACCATCAAAGACTGCTCGACCCAGGGCCGCAACCGTGGCCACAGCCACTCTCCGGAGCCGTTGCGCAGGCGATTCGTGAAGGGCTGCCCACCCCACCGGCCCCGCTGACCGCTCGGATCATCAAAGCGGGGGGCCGAATCGAGCGGCCACACCCCTTCGTGCAACACAAGGCCGTCGTAGTACACCGTCACCGGTTCGCGTGCTCCCGCCCCAAGCGAAGGGTCCAGCACAACTTCCACCTGGTGCGCCTCGTCCGAGACCGATTGGGTGTGGGCATAAAAGACCGGCGTGGTGGTAATGTCGAGCACGTGCGGTGCGTGCGGCGATCCGTCGCGCAGGGCGGGGGCACGCACGGGCACCGGTTCGGTGGCCCACATCCACGCCCCGATGGTGACCTCTTGGCCGCGCAGTGCCTCGACATCGCGAGTCAGCAACGGCTGCCTGACGCCAACCCGCGATTCGGCGGTGCCCAGTTGCATGGCCAGCACCCGGTGGCCGAGCGGGGCCTGGGCCGATTCTTGCGGCAGCGATGTTTCTCGCCCCGGATTACGATACCAGTATGCCCCATCGTCCCATGAGAAGAGAGCCGTTATGCCCAGCAAAATCACGCCCAACAGGATGACCGTTCCCTGCCACGGCCACGGACCACGGAGCAGGCCCAGCGCGATAACCGGCAGGGCCAACAGGACAGCCGAGCCAACAGTGTTCTTGGTCGCGGCGCAGATCGCGGCGCTGCCAACCACCCAGATGAGCCGGCGCGCGGACAGGCCACGCATGATCATCCGCACACTCCCCCACAGAAACAGGGAGAAGAAAGCGATCGCGCCGACGTCGTTGTTCACCGCCGTCATCAAGTCCGAAAAGGCGGGCAACAGCATCATGAAGGCGGGCACGGCCCAGCGCAAGGGATGGCGTGCGGGGGTCAGGTCGGCGACCAGGCGACCGGCCACCCAAATCGTTGACGCATACAGAATCACGGAGACCAAACGGCCTACGTAAAGTTGAAACGTTACGCCGGTGTAGTGAAAGAAACGCAGAGGCAAAGCGAGCAACAGGTAATAGAAAGGAGGGTGGCTGAGTTCCGACAACCCAATCCAGATCGGTTCCTTCAACGATATGAGATCAGGACGGAATCCGAGGTCACGGAAGAAATTGTGGGTCAGCATCGAAGCGGCCACTTCGCGACGCATGGACTGGTCGAATTCGCCTGCCTGTGGCAATTGCCCGCGGTTCGCAATCAGCCACGCATATTCAAAGTGGGTCGGTTCGTCGTAATGTTGCCAGGGAGGTTCAAGAGACAGGTAAATAAGGCCATGCAGAAAGGCCGCGATAACGAGACCAGGCAGGATAAGCTTTTCCAGGCCACTTGTACGAAAGAAAGTGCCGCTACTCATGATGGGCCGATTATAACGTCAATTGGCTGACAGTGCAAATATCCACACCAGGTCATGGTGGTAAACGGGCTGAAAGTATGGGCTGGCGAGCAAATCGGCAGCCACCAGGGGGTGTTTCTCGCCGAAGCCGATTTGCCCCTGGCGCTGTCCGAGGTACACATGGGTGACGCCCGCGGCGCGGAGCCACCGGGCCGTCTCGGCATCCCCGAAGTCGGCTTGCTGCACGCGGTGATAGAACGCCAGCAGCTCTTGCCGCATTTCCGGGCGCGCTGTTTTCTCGGTGCCATAGATCAAGGGCGGCACGGTATTGGCCCGGCCGGCCAGCAGCGGAATCCACCAGCCGGCGTCCGCGCCGACCACAACACTATCGCCATACGCGGTGAAGCCGTTGACCAGAAATCGGGCGTCGGCCGGCGTGTTCTGGCGAATCCAGGCCATCGCTTCTGTATCGGGCCGGCTGACCATCTGATAGCGCGCGTCCCGCACACCGGCCATTGTTTTCGCCCCGAAAAGGGCTGCAACCAGGAAAAGGGCCACCATCATGCGTCCGGCCAGGGGTTGCCATCGTTGCAAAGCGCTCGTCAGGTCACCGAGCATGTACCCGACCAACAGGCCGGCCGGCATGTACAGGGCAATGAACACGGCAAAGTTGTTCACCACGCCGGTTCCCGGCAGGCCGAGCAGGCTCGGGTTGGCCAGCAACAGCAAGAAGACGGTCCACACGATGACGACCGTCGCCCCTCGCCGGCGATGCAGCAAGGCCCACAACGCGGCAAGCAGCATGAGGCCGATGAGCGCGGCCGGCAGGTAGGGGTGAATGTCGCCGACCGCGTTGTAGCCGGTACGGACGTAGGTGGACGTGTGCCCTTCGGCCAGCCGGCCATACATGTTCGCCAGCCGGCTGGAGAGCAAGTTCATCGCCCAGGGCAAATCAACCAACAGGGCGACGATTCCGACCAGACTCAAACGAGCCAGTGCCCGCCGCCCGCGCGCCGGCAATTCCCCTTCATGCGCAAGGTGGAAGGGGAGCCAGGCCAGGAAAAAGCAGAGATAGAACAGGAAGACCCGGTAGTGCGTCAGGCTCAACCCGGCCACGGCCAAGCCGGCGAGCACGATTTCCCGACGCCGGCGGCCTTCGATGGCGTGCAGAGTGAGCAGGATGGCCATGGGCAACACCGCCTGACCGGCCAACTGCGTGTAGCGGCCCCAGTTGATGTAGAACTGAGGCATGGGTGAGAACAGCCCGGCCACCAGCACGGCCCCCACCCCGGCCCAGCGATTGTTTGTCAAGCGCACAGCCAGCGGGTAAAGTCCCAAAACGGCCAGGACGTTGAGCACCTGTCCGATTACGATCACCGCCGTTGCCGCCGGCTGGCCGCTCACCCAGTGCTGGGCGGCAACCAGACTGTGAAAGCCAAAGTGGTAGGTGAGGGAGCGCAGGGGCGCATAAGGCTCCCACGATTGGAAAAGCCCGCCCCGGTCAATCAGGAGCTGCGCCAGCATGGTGTGCTGGTACGAATCGCCCCACATCGGCACCTCCAACCCCCGCGCGGCGAGCCAGCGCGTCGCTGCTACCAGCAGGATGAGTAACGAGAGCACCGGCAGCGGCAGCGAGGCCTGTCTGCGCGGCCGGAGAGCCGGCGCGCCCCGCCGAAAGCGCACCACAATGGCCGCGGCGGCCAGCACGAGTCCGGCGACTATCACCAGGCGGCCCATGCGCAAGTGCAGCACGTGCGCCCACAGCATGACCAGCGGCGCGAGGGCTGCGCTCAGTGCCGGCGCTACGGTCAGCCGCTCGCTCCAGCCCGCCGCGTCTGCTGGCTGGAGCCAAAGGAGCAGAGCCAGGCCGGGCAAAAGGAGCAAGGCCGCCAACGCCAGCCCCCAGGGGATTGCCTGAGCCATCTCGCCGGCCAGGGCAAGGAGCAGGCGCAGCGGGTCGTAATGCAACCGGAAAACCAGTTGCCCTTCCTGAGGCTGCCCGGCCAGGTAGAGCGCGCCGTCTTCGTAGGATTCGGCCGGCCCCTGCCAGGCAGTGAATGCGTCGCCCGGCTGTGCAGTGGGAGATTCCAGGACGAAGAAGTATCTCCTACTGTCCGACCCCGATTGGACAGGAAAGGAAAAGGTGTGATAAGCATTGTCAACGACATCCGAAGCGGCAACGGTGACTGTGGCCAGGTCCTCGGTGCTCTCCGGGTTCGCTCGCAGATGGAAGATGAGGGGCCGGCTGTTCGGCCGCGCGTAGGTAGCGAGCAGGACTTCCACGCCGTTGAGCCCGCCCCACCGCGCGACGAAGGTCTGTCCTACGGTGTGCGGGCCGTAGATTTCTCCCGCCGGGATGTTGGCAGTCTGGCCTTGCACAGTTTCGGTCCAGGGTGTGCAGCCGGAAAGAGCGGCCACCAAGGCCAGCAGGAGGAGGAGATTTGTGTACTTCGAAGGCCACAACATGGGAGCCTCATTATCACAGCGTCTAGAATGTTCTATGACGAATGCTTCAGCGATACGAATTGATGGATTGTAACACTGATCTCGCTGAATGACAACTGTTGACTTGTGGCAGATGAAAAGGACTCATACAGCCGTCCCGTCCACTGCCAGGTAGCCGTACATCCAGCGGCGCATCTTTCCCCCCACCCTGTCATTCTTGGGCGCCAGCACGTACTTCTCATCTACCCCTGTCACCGTCCCAGTCGCCAGCGAAAGTAATTGCGCACCTCGAAAAGCAGGGCGCGGGGGCCACGACGCCGCCACGTCTCGATTGCGCGGGCCACGAGGTAGGAGGCCGGCAAGCCCGGCGCCCCGGCCGGCGACATGGTTGCGAAGCCGGGGGGAGGCTCTCCCCGCAGGCGGTCGGCGGCCCGGCGTGGCTGCCGGCAGAAGGCGAACAGCGGTTCCGCGACCCGCTCCCACATCATTTGTGGGGCAAGGGCCTGGAAGCGAGGCGCATAACTTTCGCGCAGATCGGGCGTGGCCAACAGGCGATGTAAGGCCTCGGCCAGGGCAGCGGGGTCTTGCGGCGGCACCGCCAACCCCACGCCCTCGCGCACTGCTAACGCACTCATCTCGTCCCCGGCGGTCAGGACCATCGGTAGGCCGGCCCAGATGTAATCCAGCACACGGGTGCGAAAGGCATAGCGACCCTCCAGGTGATCGCGATGCAGGCTGATGCCCACATCCGCTTCCAGCAGGTAATTTTGCCGCTGGTCAAACGGCACCCAATCGTTGAAAAAGACATGCCTATCCAGCAACCCGAGTTTGCGACTCATGTCACGGGCCAGCCCTACGCGCGCGCTGGGAAAAACGCCTGGATTGGGTCGTTTAATGCCCATAAAGAAAAGTCGCACGTTCTCCATCCGGGCAGCCAACGGTCCCATGGCCTCGACCGCGGTGACGGGGTCCAGCCAATCCCAAACGCCTCCGCCCCACAGGACAACGCGGTCGTCCGGAGCGATCCCCGGATAGACCCCCTTTAGCACCTCGTTCGTATGGCGCGGGCGGTCGGGAGGCAGGCCGAAGGGCACCACGTCAATCAGTCGCCGGAGTGCCGGATCGTCGGCGTACGTTTGGGGATTGACCCGGCCGGCGGCCACCAGCAACCCAATCCAGAAATCGCGTTGGCGTTCGCTGGCGCAGAGGAAGAAGTCACCGGCCCGCAGTTGCGCCGACATGGTGTCCAGCTCCCAGCGCAGGACGCCGGCCTGCACCTTTTCCGATTTTGCGTAGTACGTTTCCAGGTTCTCCAGCACGACGGGGTCGTAGAGATCCAGGACAAGGATGTGGCTCCCGGCAGACAGGGACGGGTGTCGGGCCAGAGCGCGGCCCTGCGTAATGACGACGTCGTGGTCGCGCACCAGCGCCGGCAACGTTTGCGGATCGTAGCGCTGCCAGCGGAACGGCTCCGCGGGCAAGTTGCTTTCATTGGGCACGGCCAGCGTGACCTGGTGCACACGGCTCAACAGGCGGGCAAAAGCCAGCGCGCGAATCGCCGGCCCGGCCATCTGCCGGCCAACATAATCGAGGGAGAGTACCAAAATGCGGGACACAATCAGGTCCTTTGTTGCCAGCGCCACTGGATGTACGCCTTGGCCTCGTTCCACAAAGCGGCCGGCCCGTGGTAGCGGAACATGTCCCAGCTTTTGCGCGCCAGGGTCAAGGGCGTGTCGTGGCTCCGGCCATGGGCGATGGGGCTGGAGAGAAAGTCCGACCACGGCTCTACATCATCGTCGTCGTTGGCGGCGACGCCGTTGCCCGCAGGACGCGCCACTTGCTGCTGCAATATCTCGGCGAAGCGGCGGGCCGAACGTTCCCAGGAAAGCGTCTGCACCTCCTCGTAGCCGGTCTCGATGAGGCGCTGTCGCAGTGGGTCATCATCCAGCAAGCGCAGCAGGGCGTGGGCGACGGCCTGGGGGTTTGGGTCGGCGAGCAGGGCGTTCTCCTCGTGGCGCAACAGATCGGCGGTCGTCTCGCCGGCCAACTCGACCACGGGGCACCGGCACGCCATCATCTCGAAGGGAATCAGCGAGCAATTGGTCGGCGAGAGGGAAAGGCCCACCGTTGCACCGGAATAGAGCCGGGCCAACTCGTCGTGGTTGAGGATTCCGCGATTGGTGTGCGGGAAAGGGATTGGATGGCCCCATGTGCCGCGCGTTCCGAAGAGAACGATTTCGACATCGGGGCGAGCCTGGGCCACGCGAGCGAGCGCCTCGATGCCCAGATCGAAGCAGCGGCGAGGCGTGCTGGGCCGCGCGTAGAAGACGATGCGCGGCCGGTCGGGTGGTGGCTCCGGTCGCGGATAGTAGGTCAGCCGGTCCACGCCAAAGGGAAAGTGCGCGGTCTCCATGCCATACCGTTCGCGTAAGAGGCGAGCCAGCCAGGGCCCCAGGGTGATGGCAAAGAGGGGCAGGCGGTACGTCCCTTCGGCATAAAGATATTGTGTACCCATCGCGTAAAAGTACGGCTCGAAGTCCTGCACAAGGTAGAAGTTTCGCCGGCTGGAACGGCACCGCGCAGTCACGTAGGCGCTGGGCCAGGTAGTCGCGATGAGGGCGTCGGCAGGGGGCAGGTTGTTCCAGCCCTCTACGATTTCCGCACCGGTTTCAAAGAAATGTTGGTGGATGAATTGCGCTGTGCGATTCTGGCCTACACCGGGCACCGGTTCGACCAGCAGCCGCACTTTGTGTCCGAAATTGACGAGGGAACGGGCCAGGCGAAAAATGTCGGTGTGGCCGCCCGAGCCGGCGATGGGACGCGAGACAAGCCAGTTGATGACCAGCGGCGTAGCCTTGTGCCGATCTGGGTGCGCGTGTGTCGTGGAAGCAATCTCCTGCAACGTCTCACGAAGCTTTTCCGCGGCGGCCTCCGGGCGATAGCGGTCCAGGGCCTGTTGCCGGGCCGCTTCCCCGATGCGCCGGCACAGATCAGGTTCCTCGATCAGCCGCGTCAGGGCATTGCGCCACGCGGCGGGGTCGCCGGCGAGAAAGCCTGTCTCACCGTCCTGGACAGCGAACTCGAAGGCGTCTATGCGGCTGGCCACGACCGGCCGACCTACCAGCGCCGCTTCCATCCACTTGATTTCGCTTTTGGCGCGGCAGTACGGGTTCCCCTGCTCCAGCAGCGCGAGGACGACATCCACGGAAGCGATGGCCGCCGGCAGTTTGCGCCACGCCAGCAGGGGCAGGCGTTGCACCCGCTCGCCAAAAACGTCGAATTCCGGCGGCAATCGCAGCGGGCCTCGCACGTGCAGATCCACGAACGGGTAGCGGACCATGACCTCGTGGAGAGCGCCGGCCGCCTCCAGGAAATCTTTGTCATGGGTGGCCGTGCCACTGAAGTAGCCGATGACGAAGCGATCATCGTGCGGCGCGCGGCGCCGGATGGCTTCATCGGAGAGACGGATCATCTCTGCGCTGGCGGCGTTACGCACCACGTAGGCCGCCGGCACACCGCAGCGACGGACGCGACCGGCCAAATAGTTTGTCGCCGTGAGCACGGCATCGCACTGCTCCATCGTAGCCCGGTAGCGAGCGGTGCCCTGCACGTAAAGGTCGCGTTCTGCGGGAGACATGCTGTGCAAGGCGTCCACGCGACCGGCCAGATGCGGCTCAAAGACGAGGTCGTCTACGTCGTAGAGCACCAGCTTGCCGGCACGGTGAGCAGCGGCGATGAGCGCGCCGACGGTGTCATCGTAGGGCACACGGTGCAGGATCACCAAATCGTGCGCCAGTGCTTCTTGGGGCGACCAACCGGCAAAATAATCGGCCACGGTACTCTCGATGCCGAACAACTTCAGTTGCTCCGCGTGGTGGTCACAGCGGTACCGATCTGCGCCACCATGTTTGCAACCGGTGAGGAAGAAAACCGTTCTGGGCAGGGATTTGCTCATGGTCACTGATTATAACGTTACTCGTGACTTCAGGCAAATCCGGGGGTTGCGGCGGGTATAGTAGGGGGGAATGCCTCGCCTCTACTGCGTTTTCCGCCAGTGCAGGTAGCTGCGGATTTCCGCGCGCACGCCGGCCAGACCACGCTGCCTCCCGACGGTCAGGGCACGCAGCGGCAACTGCCACCAGGGGGTTGGCTGTACCAGGTGTTCCGGCGGCACCGGCACCGGTTCTTCCTCCAGCGAGACAGCACGATAGGCCAATTCGCCGGGAACCGGCCGGCCGTTCTCATAGCGGCCTTCGCCCGTGTCGTAGCGCCAGAGCGTGATCGCGTCTCCCCGGGCCGAGCCGGGCGCTTCCAGGAAGAAATAGAACTGGCGGCCCTGAGAAGTGGGCACCGGCGGAAAGACAAAGGAGTGATACTTTGTGTCCTCCAACTCCAGAGCAGGGACGGCGACGGTGGCGATATCTGTCTGATCCTCCGGGTCGCGGCGCAGATGGAAGACCACCTCGCCGCTATTGAGCCGGTGATAGGTAGAGATGAGCAGATCAATGCGGTGAAGATTGTGGTGTTGGGCCACGAAAGTCTGGCCCATGGTGCGTCCGGCGACAAGTTCGCCTGTCGGACGGCGCATTCGTCCGCCGGCGATCACCTGTGGCCGGAAGCGGAACAGCGTGGCAAGCAAATTGCGCGCAGTTGCCAGCCATGCCTTGCGACGCCGCTCTCCTCGGATGCGCGTGTCGAGTTCGTGCCAGATGGTTGCGCGTTCAACCTCGCGCCGCTCTTTCAGGCGCGCGATCTGTCGCTCGATTTCGCGCAGCAACTCGCGCGACTGTGGCGCGGCGGGCGCGGCGTCGCGTTGACCAATCAAGCGGCCCGGCTGCAGAGGCCGGCCGGCTGCGTCCGGCAGATTGCGCAACAGGATCGCTTCCACCTGGCGTGCGGCTCGCTCCCAGGTCAATGATTGCACCTCCCGGAAGGCGGTTTCCACCAGCCGGTCGCGCAGATGTTCGTCGTAGAGCAATTCCAGCACGGCGTCGGCAATGCTTTGTGGCGTAGGGTCGGCCAGCATGGCATTTACGCGATCCTGCATGACCCCCTGGGTAGTTTCCACGCTCAAGTCCACGACGGCGCAGCGGCAAGCCATCATCTCGCGGGGGGCAAAGGAACAGTTCGTCAGGGAAAGGACAAGGCCCACAGTTGCGGACGAGTAGAGTTCGGCGAGTTGATCCACGGGCAAGACGCCGCGATTCAC
This sequence comes from uncultured Ardenticatenales bacterium, assembly GCA_964455755.1. Lineage (GTDB taxonomy): Bacteria > Chloroflexota > Anaerolineae > Ardenticatenales > JAADHH01 > JAADHH01. The sequence continues at coordinate 22,161 of CAYWAK010000004.1, forward strand.
ATAAGGAAAGGGCACCGCGTACGCCGAGAGGTCATCTGCGCCGAAGAAGACGATTTCGACATCGGGGCGTAGCCGATGGACGCGGGCCAACGCTTCCACGCCAAGCGAAAAGGCGCGTCGCGGTGTGCTCGGCCGGGCATAAAAGACAACTCTCGGTCGCGTTGGCTTCGGCAGAGCGCGGGGATAGTAAATGGCGGTATCTACGGGGAAGTCGAAGTAATCGGCTTCCGCGTCATAACGATCGCGTAACAGGTTGGTTAACCACGGGCCCAGGGTAATGGCGGTCATGCCCAAACGGTAGGTGTGCTCCGCTTCCAGGTATTCGGCGCTCATGGGTACAAAATAGGGCTCAAAGTCCTGCACAAAATAGAACTTGTGTGCGCGGGTATCTGCTTCGTACACCAGGTAGGCAGTCCGCCAATGCGTGGCCAGGAGGGCGTCGCTATCGTGGGTTATGCCATTCCAGCGGTGGATGTCCGCACCGAGGGGGAAGAAGTGCTCCTCGATAAAGCGGGCAATGCCGGCCTCGTCCGTATGTTGTGCCCATTCGTGGGGAACGACGTAGACACGTTGGTGATATCCGAAATCAGAGAGGTAGCGGATAATGCGGAAGATACCGAAATGGCCGCCGGCGCCTTTCCACGGCTCCGGAATGACCCAATTCAGGGTCAGCGGCCGGGTTTCTTCCTGGTCCCGTGCGGGCGGAGGCATTTGATTCACGGTGTGCATTGCTCGCTGACAGCACGTTTGGACAACATGATCGGCAGGTATTTCTTGTATGGATAGGACACGGCCGGCGGTCGCAAGAGAATAATACCGTCATACGGCGGCAGGGTGACGCTGTTCACTTCGCTCCCATCATTCACCGTGCGATCTTGCACGCCATTGATCTTGCGGAACGTGCCGCCCAAATCCACGACACGGGCGTGCGGCGAAGCGTTCACCAGGGCAACGCCATGCGCAAAGTCACGTCGCCAAAGCCGCGCAGCGCCAGACTGGAAGCGCACATCATCCACCCAGACATCTCCCGTAGCCGAGGCAAGCCCGAATCCGATGCCGGCCCCGCCATGCCCAAAGGTCTGGTTGGCGCGAAAGGAGATGGTGTAATGCCGCCAGGAGGTTCCCAGGTCACGCATCGTCCAAAGGCCAAGCAACGAGTAGGGATTGTTCATCATTTGGACCCAGATGGCAATCTGCCGGTGGCTGGAGGCGCGCGCCCAGAAAGAGACGGTGTAGGTCTGATCTTTGGAAACGGACACATCGCCATGCAGAAGGCGCACCCGCCACCAGTTGCCGTAGTCGTCTGCGCCGGGTGCCTGGCGTATGGCCACGTGCATGGACGAATTGCCGCCGCTGCACGAGGTCATATCCGGGCTGAAGGAGGCATCGTAGCCGGATCCATGGTCCACGTAGGTATCCCAATCCGTTTGGCCGTCTTCGAAGGAGCCGTTTGCAAGCAGGGTGCCGGGCAATTCGTCGAGCCAACGCGCATCGGCCAGGGGCTGGCCCAGGTAGCCACGGCCCTGACCGGCATTGTCGTACTCATCAAACCACCAGGTATCGCCGTGCCGTTGATCGCCGCTGTCGTAGTAGAAGAAGCCATCCCCCATCAGCGTGCTGGCCAGCCCGAAGCGCATGTCCCGATAGCTCACCTGGTCCGTGTTGTACGTATTGCTGTTGATGAGCGCCGTGAAAGGGGGCTGGCCCAATTGCGCCCAGGTGGCGTAGCGGTTCATCTCGAATTGCCAGCGATCGAGTTCCGCGATGTAGGGACTGCTTGCCGTCTGGCCGTAGGGGTCTTTTTGCGCGCTGAAACTTTCGAGCATCAGCCCGTTCATTTGATCATATGGTGTGCATGAAGTGTTGCCAACAAGCAAGAAGTCGGGACCGGCATAGGCGCGTATCTGGGTGATGAGCTGGCGCACACCGTCCTGCCAGCCGACCGTGGCATCGGCGACACCGTCGTTGTTAGCATCGGTGTTGCCCCCTTCGATCCACTCAAGGTGGTCGGCGCACTGATCGAGCAAGACGCCGTCCCACAGCCCGGAGGCGATGATGGTGTCGCGCACATATTGCGCCAGGAAATCGGTCCAGCGGCGGCCCTGACCGTCGCGCGGCGTGTAAATGCTGTTGTTGAGCATCCACGTGCGCCCCAACTCATAATCGTAAAAGCTGGAGGCATGCGCAGCAATGTGTGTGCCTTTCGAATGGGAGGCGGCGACAGAATAGTATCCCCTTTGCACGCGAATCCGGTTGCCCGAAACCGACGTGACGTGCATGTGTTCCAAGCCTACGCGAACGTCGTCGCCGGCCTTCAGCTTACTGCCATTGGCCACATAAAACTGCGTGTCGGTGGCACCGATGTCCTGGTCCAGCTTTGTGTAGGGTCGCAGCAACCACCATCCGTCGTAAGGCGTCTGCAGGAAGCGCGTGTCTGCCTCTTGAGGCAACACCTCTTCCGTCGGAATGAAGGCCAGGATTTTGGCGTTTGGGTTCAGGGCGCGAAGCTGCGCCAGCGATTGTGGGCGCATGCGCACGATGCGGTCGTCCAGCACAATGACGTCGTTACGGGCGATGGCCGGCAATTCGGCCTCATCCAGAGCATGCGCCTGATAAATGTGCAGACGCGGGTAGTCATAATTCAACGTTGCCTGCGTATGTACGGCGGGCGTCTGTGCCGTCGCCCTGTGGGCAAAGAACAGCACAGAGGACATCAGGGCCAGCACAAGGGCTGCGCCCCCCAACGTGTTTCGTATCGCTTTGGCCAATTTCATGAAATCCTTTTTGCGTCCGTTTGCCTCGCGGAGACTTCAGGCCACGGCAAGATTCGACCAGCCTCTACTGAAGGGCGGCCAACTGGGCCAGCACCTGTTCCATTTCATGGTGGATGCTGCGTTGAAAGGCGGCAAACGCCTCCTCCTGTTGGGCACTCATTTGCCGCAAGCCTTCCACCTGCGATTGTTGCTTCTCGATGACATCCTGCTGCCGCGTGATGTGCCGCAAGAGCCGGGCGATGATTTGCTCGGCCAACAGGGCGGCGGGCGGCGCAGGCGGTGCATCTGCCAACAGTGTTTGCAGCATGTCCCCAAACTCGCTGCTGCAACTTTCGGGCGTATAGCGGCGGTACACATCCTGTAACGCGGCCTGGCCAAGGGCATGGCGTCGCTCTGGATCACCAATCAATTCGTGCAGCGCCCGCTCCCAATCATCTGGGGTCTGCGCCAACAATCCGTTCTCCCCGTCCGTGATGGCCCATCTGTAGGCATCCGTCGGACTGGCGACGGTAGGAACGGCCACCGCGCCCGCTTCAAAATACTTGAGTTCGCTCTTTGCCCGGCAAAAGGGACTCTCTGTCTGCAGCGGCACAATGTTGATATCCGTTTGGGCAATGACGTGCGGCAGTTCACGCCAGGGCAGATAGGGCGTGCGTACGACACGATCCAACAGCGGATCGAATTTGTAGCTCAGATTTAGTTCGCCGGCCACGTGCAGCCACACGTGCGGGTGAGCGCGCATCACCTTGACCAACACATCGGTAATCGCGCGAAAGTCCCGATCGTGGGAGCCGCTCCCGCTGAAATAGCCGATAATCACGCGGTCATCGTCGGGCGAACGGTGGCGGTTCCGCTGCGCCTCCTCCGAGATACGCAGCAATTCGTCGCTCAGCACATTGCGATTGACGAAGGCCTGTTTGCCAAATCGGCGCGCAGCTTCTGCCAGGTATTCCGTCGGGACGAGCACATGGCGACAACGTTGGAAGGTGGCTTCGTAGCCACGCAACACTTGCCGGTAGCGGCGGGCCTCTGCCGCCGTCATCGTATCCAACAGCGGCACCTGGCCGGCCGCCTCCGGATCGAAAATGAGATCATCGGTCTCGAACAATACCGGTTTATGCGCGAACTCCGTCAACGCCAGGAAATCGGCGATCAGGGGGGAGAAGGGCACTCGATGAAGGATAATAACATCATGAAGAGCCACATCCCCCAGGATTGTGGAGTCATCGTCCAGTTTCAGGGTGTTTTGAATTCCCAGCAAGCGCAACTGCGCTTGCTGGTGGTCACAGCGATAGCGGCGGGTATCCCCCGGCGTACCGCTCACAAAAAGCACGGCTCGTTCGGTCATACTTCCTCACTGAAGCGCGGGCTAAATCGGCGGAAAACGGCATATCCTACGACAAGAAACGCAACCGCCGTGAAAAAGGTACGCAGGAAGAAGTCCCCCGCCGGCGGAATGCCTTTGTAAAGCACCTCGCGATAGGCCGCCACCAACGAGGCCATCGGGTTGAGATAGAATGTCCAGCTCCACACATTGATGGTCATCCCCAACACAACCTGTTTGTGCGGCAAGATTTCGATGGGGTAGAACACGGGCGTGAGGAAGAACCACGCCAGCATGACAACCTCCATGATTACGCGCATATCGCGGTAGAAGACGTTGATAGTACCCAAGATAAAGGTCAGCCCAATCGTGAAGAAAAGCTGCGTCACGACGATAACGGGGAGTAGCAGTACCCAGACGGTGACCCGAATGCCGGAAAGGTACAGCAAAGGAAAAAGGACCAGCAGAGAGAGCAGGAAGTTTACCAGGTTGGATAGGACCAGGGAAATCGGCAGGACTTCGTGCGGAAAATAGACCTTGCGCACCAGGTCGGCATGGCTAACCACGCTGTCCAGCCCACCGACAACAGACATAGAGAACCAGTTCCAGGGCAACAGGCCGATGAGGACAAAAGCCGGAAAATGCTCAACGTTGCCGCTGGGAATCATTACCGTGAAGACGGCCGTGAAAACGATCATCATCAGCAATGGGTTGATGAGACTCCACAAGAAGCCGAGAACGGAGTTCTTGTACCGCACCTTCAGGTCTCGCAACACCAGGTTGGCAAGAAGGTCGCGGTAGGTATAAAGCTCACGAAGGTCGTTTGGCAAATTCGTTATCTGTGCGATCATGGCCTCAATAAAGCTGCTTCACGCGCTGCCTGAGCTTTGCAAACCACCCCTTTTCGTAGGTAGCAATCTGGTCTTCCAATTCCCGAATGCGGGCATCCTTTTCCCGAATCGCTTTGAGGAGCTCGGCAGATCGTGCATCCTTTTCTGCGTAGAGCGCATAAATCCATTCGGACAAGGGTTTCCCGTCTGGTGTAGAATCTTTTCCAAACCGATACATGTCATTACAATCCTTACAAATCGTAAACCTGACCCCATGCTGCGAAATTCGCTCCCGCTTTTCCACTACATCGGTCAGGCGATCCGCAGTCAAATTGCCAAGCACCGCCTCTCCTCCCAAATCGTGACAGCAGGAAAGCACGTCCCCGTTCCAGGCGACGAAAAGCGTGCCGGCGAAGATATCGCAGCGACCAAAATTGACCGGCGACAGGGGAGTTTCGCAAACCAGGGGATTGTTGAAGTGCCCGCCCCGATTGTGACACTGTGAAAAGAGGATTTCGTGGATACCAAGGTCTTCCAGGTACGTACGGAGCGCGGCCAAATGGGACTCCGTTTGGCGCGTAACGCTTACGTTCGCCGAAACCTTGGCCCTTCCCTCCGCCATCTGAACAAAACCCCGGATGTTGCCGGCGGCTCTCTCCAGAGAAAGCCCTCCCATCATCTGTGAATACAACTCTTCGTGATGTCCGTTAAAGCTGATGATAATGGTTTCCAGGCCGGCGTCCAGCAGCTTCTCTGCGCGCCTCGGCGACAAGGTGGAAGCATTCGTCGTCAGCACGGTCGAGACCCGTCCGGACAAATAGGCGATGAACCGCGGCAGGTCAGGATTCAAGGTAGGTTCGCCGATGCCAGAGAAACTCACAGCCTGCACCGTGTCGCACGCAAGCACACCGTCCGCGATTGGCCGGAAGACGTCCCAGGACATCTTGCCCAGGGGGCGCGTCAGCGATTCGCGGGGACAGTGCAGGCAATGTGTGTTGCAAAGGTTCGTAGCCTCGAATTCGACTATTTCCATTGCCATTCGCCCGCCAACGAAACCATGCCGTATTTTTCGTCGACCGCGCGCACCCGAAAATGGTACAAGCGGTCATGATAATCATAGATTATCGTATCCTCCCAATCTCGAATTGCGGCTGAAAGCTCGTAGCGGCCTTCCAGCAAAGAGAGCCGGCCAATCCGGTAACGTATGACCCCCTCATTCTCGAGGGCCGGCAATTCATGGCCGGCGAACTGGGTATTGGGCCCGGAAACGTGGGCACCATCGCTGCGGTGGACGGCCAGACCAAAAACGGGGCGTTCAATTCGGCGTGCGGCACGGAAGTGAATCTCGACGACCAGGGGATCCCCGGTACGGAATACCTGCTTGTCCTGGCCGTGATCATCCAACAGGCGTACGTCTGTGATTTTGGCCTCGCCGCTGCCCCAGCGCCGAAGCTCGCCTTCCTCCTCGTTCGGCGTTAGCGTCCCCTCTTCTTTCTGCCAGGTGCGGTCGAGGTAGCGGGCAACGACCGCTGTTGATGATCCGTCGGCAACCACCGTGCCTCCGTCCAACCAAATTACCCGCGAACACACCGATTGCACCATGTCCGCGCTGTGGGAGACGAAAAAGATCGTCACGCCCCGGTCATGCAATTGATCAATGCGGTCAAAGCACTTGCGCTGAAACGAATTGTCCCCCACCGCCAGCACTTCGTCCACAATCAGGATGTCCGGGTTCACCATCGTGGCGATGGAAAAGCCAAGGCGCACTTGCATACCCGACGAGTAGTGCTTCACGGGCATGTCTATGAAGCTGCCGATGTCCGCAAAGTCTACGATTTCGTCGAAGCGCCGGCGGATTTCCGGACGCGGAACGCCCAGCACCGAGGCGTTGAGAAAGATGTTTTCACGGCCGGTCAAGTCGGCGTGAAAGCCGGCGCCAAGTTCGAGCAGGGCCGACAAGCGTCCGTGAACTTCCACATGGCCCACCGTCGGTTTCAGGATGCGCGTGGCCAGTTTGAGCAGCGTACTCTTGCCTGCCCCGTTCGGACCAATGATACCTATCGATTCCCCCTGCTCCACCTGGAAGCTGATGTTGCGCAAGGCCCAAAACTCTTCCCGGCTACCACTCTCTCGTTGAAAAAGGTTGATTACGGTCTCCTGGAAAGAGCGGGGACGATCATGATGCAGTATGAATTTTTTGGAGACACCATCAAATCGAATAGCTACGCTCAACACTCCTGCCCTTTTCCGGTATTTGACGATCAGCTCGCCGTATTATATCGCAACTGACCAGCCTGGGCAAATACTTGTTTCTTGCAGGATTCGCAATGTGCCTAGAAGTTCAACTTCTCGGGGAGGTTGAACTTCTTGACTAACGGAACGTACTTGATGGACTTTGAGGAAGGCGCATGTAGGCTTAGGGGTGAAACGAGGCAATTGCTAAACTCCGGGGCAGCCTTACCCCTAGATATAGTGGCTAATAGCCGGTGAAACACAAGATATAGAGGGAAAATGTCTGTCCAGACGCGGCTGAGGCCTCTTCACCTCGAAACCCACATGGGCCTTGAGGAATTACGCAGAGCACTGTGCCCGAGAGCCTGATCACGCCCATGTGGGGAGCTACTTGTTTGCCGCCAGTTGACCACTGTCCAGGAGTTTGGCCACCACAATGACACGGTGGGTGTTGTTTGTGTAGGGCCAGCAGGTCACTAACGTCAGACGCGCATCATTTGTAGGCCCGATCCAACGCACGTTTTGCGCTTGTTGTGCCGGGGAGACCCCCTTCTCCGGCACGATGAGGCGCAGGGAAACGACATACACGTACGGGACACCATCGGCATACAAGGTTATGCGATCCCCCGGCTTGAGGTCTACCACGTAGCGGAAAACTTCCCCGGCGATATTGTGGTGTCCGGAGAGCACAACGTTCCCTCGCTGTCCGGGGTACGCGCTGTTCTGGTGCCAGCCGGCCGCATAGTCGGCCACGTCCCACACGCTTACCGTCTGGCCATTTTGCTGCTCCTCGTGCCAGCCGATGGGCGTCACCGGGGCGTCCAGGCCAATGGCGGGGGCTGTAATACGCGACGGGGGTGACTGGGCCGCAAGGGGCGGTGCCGTTGTCGGTGTGGGCCGGGGAGTTGCCGTCGGGCTTGGCAACGCGACCGTCGCTCGCGGCTTCTGCGCGCCGGCATCCACCGCCGCACCTGTTGTCGCAACCTGCTTCTGCGGAAGAGCACGACCGGCCGGCTGCTTCCGGCTCACGACGACCTGACAACCGGCCAGCCCGCCGGCGGCCAGCACACTCAGTGCCAGCATGGCAACGGGCGCCATTCGCCGGCAAAGCTTCGCCAAACCGAAGGTATTAGACCAGTGCTGGCGTGCGGGCCTGGGAAGAAAAGTCATTATTGGCAAACCCTGTTCCTAATCGATCAAGTTGGCGCGCTTCGTCTCGTTCCCTCCACCGCAAATAACTATGCAGGGCCTTCACAACTTCCCGGTCCCACTGGCTCCCCGCGCCTTCGCGGAGCGTGGTCAGGGCCTTGCCAACAGACATTGCATCCCGATAGGCTCGCCTCGCGGTCATAGCCTCGAATCCGTCAGCAACGGCCAATATTCGCACGAAGAAAGGGACTTCATCTCCTTGCAACCCGTCGGGATAGCCCGTACCATCCATACGCTCATGGTGATGCAGAACCATGTCCTCGATCTCGTCCGACCCCGGCACCTTGTGCAATATCTCAGCACCGATGACCGTGTGTTGTCGCATCGTGACCCACTCCTCCTGTGTCAAGAGACCGGGTTTTAGCAGAATCTGGTCTGGGATACCAATCTTACCGATGTCGTGGAGCAAGCCCCCTTTGTGTAGCAGCGCCGATTCGCTTTTGCTCAAGCCCAGATGCTGTGCAATGGCTACGGAATATCGAGCAACCCGGCGGGAGTGTCCAGACGTGTAACTGTCTCTTGCCTCCACAGCATTGGCCAATGCCGACACGGTTCCCAGGTATTGTTGTTCCAGGTTCTGGTAAAGTGCCGTGCTTTCCAGTGCCGCTGAGATTTGGCCGGTTAGGAGCGTAAAGACTTGGGTGTCCCGTTCACTGTACGCCCCTACCCTTGCAGCATAGACCACCAGCGCACCTTGCGGCTCCTTGTGCAAAAGCAGGGGAGCGGCCAACAGGGAACGGAAGCCGAGCGATTGCCATTCCGCCGGCAAGGCCAACGCGTCCTCGGTACGCACATCGTCTACGCAAAAGGGTAACCCCTGTTCAGTGGCGCGCATGGCGACCGGTGCATTATCAAGGAAGGTAGCAGTACCGGCAACGGGTTCAGGAATCCCGGCGGTGGCCTGCACAGATAGCACGTGGTCGTTTTCTTTCCGCAACCAGATCGCACAGGCTGCGGAATTCATAATTTCTCGTGCCCGATTTGCCGTAAAGCGGAGCATGGAACCAGGGTCGGGAAGGGTGATCAACTGGCGTCCAACGTCAACCAGCTTTGCCAGAGTCAAGAATTCCATGTGCGCACTTAACAATTCACGATTTGTCGTCTCGATCTCTGCCATGGCCTGTTCCAGGCTCCGTAGCAGTTCTCGATTCCGAAGCTCGGCGCGGCGCTTGTCCAGGGCGCGAGCAACAGTTGACACAACCAGGGACAAAGATTCGAAAGGCTTGCGCAAATAAGCGAAAGCCCCTTCGTTCAATCCTTCGATTGCAGATTCGGTGGAGGCATGGCCGGTAATGAGGATTACTTCAATGAAGGGGTCAACCAGCTTTACCTTGTGTAATACATCGATTCCGCTCATCCCGGGCATGCGGATATCGGTGATTACAACGTCCGGGGCATGTTGCTGTACCATGGCCAGGGCATCCTTGGGGTTTGTGACAGGAAACATATCCCAGCCCTGTTGGTTCAACAGGCGGCCCATCACAGCGAGTACTTCAGGCTCGTCATCCAAGATGATAATTGCGGGCATGCACATTCCCTCGCATTTCAGCAAGCCATGAGTCTGAAACAGCAAAAAACCACCGCACCGGTTGAAGCATCCAGAACGGCAGAGGCAATGAGCCTCTGTGATTCATGTAGAATCTACCCTTTCCTCTACATCTTCCATTCAAGCAAAAGGCCACGGTAGAGGTTTTGATCGGAGATCAGGCGTGACAATTCATCAGGCGGAATTGAGCGTATGGTTTTGCCCGATTGCGCATCTATGATCCGCACGGAGATCTTGTGAGAATCACGATCCACCTCAAATTGTGCGTATGTGTAAGAGATAGCCGCCTGCTTTCCAGTTTCCCCGGGGGTCGAGGTTGCATTACCCCCATCTTCCGGTACTTTATAGGCAGGTTTCAACTCTGCACGTTGCGCCTGTGCTTCCGAAAAACGCCGTGCCGCATCCATGGCCACCATAGCTTGTGTGCGCTCCGGTTGAACAGCTCCTTGTATTTTATCTACCTTGTCTACCATCTTCGTGCCTCCAATATCTTATCGCCAGGTTGCGGTTGTGAAAACAGTACCTGGATGCCAGTAATCAGTAACTGGCGGGCGCAGGCTCCCTGGCTCCCTCCCTACATCAACCGAAAACGTTCATAATGCCGGACATGCCACTCATCGTCTTTTGGCCTTCGTACATCAACTGGGCCATCTGCACCTGCAACGCGCCATACTGCTTCACTAACAGGCTCCGTCGACGGGCCAAAGTGGCATTCATGCTCTCGATTCGATCGGCGGTCGCATCTATTTGACTCTGGATGTTCGTTTCAGTCGTATCAATGATGCCATCGGTCTGCGTGTAGGGCGTGATTCGCGCAATCATGTCCGAAGTAATCTGATCGAATAAGCCCGACACGTTCTGAAAGTCGTTGGTCAGCGCTGTATCAAGCGCCGTACTGTCCGACACAGTCGCCTGCAGGTTTCCGTCCAGGGTGATGCCGATCTCTTGCAATCTGTCTGCCGATGTCGCCGGCAGGCCGCTGACCGCTTCTTGAAATATGCCGTACAAATCGAAGCGCATGCTGCTCAGCCCGGTATCTCCCGCCAACCCGCCGCGTGTATATGTGGTACCGGAGAGCGTAGTACCTGTTTTGTCTTTCAGAAAACCGGTCATTGCATTGAATTTGGAAATGAAATCATTGATCTTGGTCTTCACGGCGTTGTTATCGGCTTTGACTTGCAGGGTGGCGCTTTCTCCCTGCTTCAGAAGATTCAGGGTAACGCCCGAAGTGACATCGGTCAGCCCGGTGTTGGACTGGCGAGTCACCGACACATTGTTCACCGTGAAGCTGGCGTTCGCAGCGGCCTGGTCGTTCCCGGAACCGCCATTGGCATGCAATATCCGCGTCGTCGTGTCGGTCGTGTCAAAGCCCAAACTATTAAGGATACCGTTCGTATCTTCGAAGCGGACTTGGTGCAGTGTGCCGGTACTGCTTGATTCCAATACCAGATAGCGGTCTATGACCGAAGCCGTCACACCGTTTCCACTTGCATAGGTGCCCGAGTTGATCGCATCGGCAATGTCTTGCAGGCTTTGCGTGCTGGTGACGGCGATGCTGGCACCCTGCGGCATGAAATCCACGCTGGCCGCGCCGCTCCCCTTGGTGCCGGCGGTGTAGCTGCCGGACGCTGCAATGGTAAAGGTCAAGCCCCGGCCAGTGTCCACAGTCTGACCGGCGTCCACCATGTCTTGCCAGTCACTGGTCATGGTCGTACCGCTATCATAGATGTCGTCTATGCTAACAGCGTTTCCCTGGCTGTCTACCATCCGGAATTCCCAGTCCGTGCTGTCCGAAGGATTCTGGCGCACTTCCACACTGTAGGTGTCGGCGCCCAGCTCCGTCTCTCCTGTGAAGGGCGCAGCGGTGCCAAAGCCGGTGATCGTATTGGCTACCGTCGAGGCATTCGATGTAGCCCGGCTGGCGGCCCCGCCCACGTAGATTGTGCCGGAAAGGCCGAGAGCCTGGTCACTGTACGACTGCTGGCTCGATCTCACCTGGTGGGACTGGGCCAATGTTGTGATGCTAATGTCATAATTGGCGACCGCTGCGCTGGTCGAAGCTGTTGCAGAGAAAACGTCGGCGGTAGTGATACTGGGATTGGTCACGGCCGTTGTTTTGGCCCCAAAAATCGAGCTGTTGGCTGTGGAGCTGGCCGATTCGTCCAAGCTCTCCAACGACGATTTCAACGCATCGAACTTCGTCCCCAAATCGGTGTACAACCCCTTCTGCGTTATCAGAGTCGTTTTCTGCTGTTTTACCCGCGTCAATGGCCTGCTCTCTTGCGCCATCACCGCATTGATCAGATTCGTGAAATATGCACTTGTGTTGCTGGGAATTCCTGGGATGGACATTATATCCCCTCACGGTTTTTGATTTCGGATTTGCAATCCCAAATGTTGGAATCGCTACCTACGCTGCAGCGCTCACGTAACGCACACTGCCTCCCGGAACTGCCACCGGCGCCGTTTGCAACTGAGATTCGACCGGGGCCATCTGGGCCGCCAGTTGTCGGCTGGCCTCTTCCCATGCGTCGCGTAGCTCCTGCAGGGTGTCGGAGACTTCGCCCCATTTCCCCTTGCGTGCCAATTCCGCACACCACACGTAAATAGCCATCATACGGTTAGCAAATTCCGGCTGATCATAATTCAATGCGTCGCGCAGTGTGCCTAGCGCGCGGGTTGTACGCTCCAGATCGTGCTGGTTGCTGCTCTGAATCGCAATGTCATAGACCATCACGACCCTTTCCAAAGGGTTCGCACCCACTACTCGATTATTCCGATACGTTTCCAATGCTGTGTTACGGTTTGCCATCTTTCCTCCGTTTATCACGTTCGCTTCCAGCGATCAGTCGTCAGTGTTTTGCCCCCCGCAGGGGGAGCAGCTACCAGCCTGGGGCATATCGCCAGAGACTGGTAGCTGCCAGCCGTGAGGTTAGAAAATCAACACGGCTCCTACGAGACTACCGGAAAAGGCTCAGAATGGTCTGGGGCGCTACGTTAGCCTGCCCCAGCATAGCCACCGAAGTTTGCTGCAGGATCGAGAACTTCGTTGCCTGCACCTGCTCGAAAGCCATGTCCGCGTTCATGATGCGGTTGAAAGATGAATCAACGTTCACCTTGTCCACGCTCACACTGGCCGCCTGATAGTCCAGCCGGTTCATGGTCGCGCCAATGTAGGCCAAGGCTGTCGCCACGTTGGTATTGGCCGTGTCGATAGCATCCATGAAGGACTGCGCGTTGGACTGGCTGCTGACCGAGTTGCCGCTCGCCGTATAATCCACACTGTAGAGCGAGCTCTCGGCGCCACTTGCTCCGGCCGCCGTGGCGACTCCAGCAAGCGAAATCGTGATACCTCGGCCCAAATCGAGTGTGCCTGTGGTCGAGTTCCCCGCAGTAAGCGTGGTGGTCAGTGACGTAGCGGACCCGCCGCCGGCCGTGCCATCCGCATCCAGGTTGACGACGTTGCCGTTGGTATCTCGCAACGTGATGGAAACCGTCGTCCCTGTTGTCTGGCCATAGCCCTGCGTGGACACCTCAACGGTGTAATGCCCGCCGGCCATTTGTCCACCGGCCGTGGCATTTGTCGTGCTCGATGTCGCCAGGGTGTTCGTGCTGTAGTCGGTGGATAGGTTGGTTGTTGAGATCGCTTTCGCAGCGGAACCAGCCTGGACATCCAGACCGGCCGAGTTGAATGTAGTGGTTGTGCCGGCACTCCATACGTTTTGGTTCACGTTGAAGCTAAGCCCATCACTGGTTCCAGTGCCTACACCAATCTGGAAGTTAAAGGTTTGCCCGCCTGCGCCTCCTGTGCCGAAGATCTGAACTCCGGACCACTTGGCCTGCGAGGCCTCAGCATCGATCTGGGTGTTCAGCGTCTCCAGCTCTGTGAGGATGGAAGTGCGTTCGTCAGTACCCAGAGTGTCGTTTGCAGCTTGTTCCGCCTTGGTCTTCATCACCGCCAGGATGTCTTTGATGTTGTTCAAGTGACCTTCACCGACGGAGACGAGATTCTTGGAGTCTTCGATGTTGGAGAGAACTTGCCCAAGCCCCCGAGACTTGAAGTCCAACTTCGTGGCAATACCCAGGCCGGCCGCGTCGTCGGCCGCGCTGTTGATGCGCTTGCCGGTAGCCAGCCGCAATTGGGATGTCGCCAGTTTCGAGTTGAGCATACGTAATGAGTTTAGGGCTTGCAGTGCCCCAATGTTTGTTGCGATTCTTGTAAAGTCTGCACCTGCCATTATGATCACCTCCATGCGATCTATTGATTGGAAGGGGTTTCCTTACCCCTATTTCCATTTGTCTTCGCGGAACACTTCCGCTTTACCAAAAATTCTTACCATCTGTTTCGGATACAATCCGCGTTACGTCCCCCTGCTCCTCAGTTCGAGAAGTAACTCCTGCTTGGGTTGCTTCGTTTGCTCTCCTCTTTAAGCGGCTGCCTCCTTTCCGGAACAAACAATTCCTCTTTGCTATCACAAGTCTTCAACTATCTGTGACACTTCATTATCGGCAGGGTGTTGAGAAACTTTAGCCATTCAGACGTACTTGTTTACCCCTCTCAGATACACCGCAGAGACGCGGAGAACGCGGAGTAGG
>CAYWAK010000005.1:0-36669 GCA_964455755.1 uncultured Ardenticatenales bacterium
GCGGTGTATCTGAGAGGGGTAAACAAGTACCACCTACTAAATTGAAACAGTGTCTGCTCACCGGAGGTTACTTTCTCATTCTCTTCCTTTATGGTATAATTGCCACAGGATTTTGCCAAATTCTCCGGGAGTTCTGATTAGGATTTATGACCAACTTCGTTCACCTGCACACACATTCCGAATACAGCCTGCTGGACGGCTTAAGCCGGATCAACCAGTTGGTAGAACGCGCGCAAGAGCTGAAACAACCGGCTATCGCCCTTACGGACCACGGCGTGATGTATGGAGCCATCCAATTTTATCGTGCAGCGAAGAGCGCGGGCGTGCACCCCATCATCGGCTGCGAAGTCTACATGGCCCGTCGTGGCATGCGCGACCGGGATCCGGCCAAGGACAAGCGTCCCCACCACTTGCTGCTTTTGGCCCAAAATCAGACCGGGTATCGCAACCTTTTGGCTATAACCAGCGCCTCGCAACTGGAAGGATTCTACTACCGGCCACGAATCGACCGCGAGTTTCTGGCCCAACACGCCACTGGCCTGATTTGTCTATCGGGATGCGCCGCGTCCGAGGTGCCACGCCTGCTCCGGGCGGGCAAGGTATCGGAGGCCGGCGACACCGTTTCATGGTACCGCGACCTGTTTGGACCCGAACACTATTACCTGGAACTGCAGCGACACATCGGCGTGCCGGAGCTTGATCAGGTGAACCGGGAACTCGTGCAATTCGCACGTCAAATGGATCTGAACGTGGTCGCCACAAACGACATCCACTATGTTCGAGCGGAAGATGCCATCACCCAAGAGGTCTTGTTGTGCGTACAGACAAACGCGACCATGAAAGACCCCAAGCGCATGCGCATGGAAGGGGGCGATTACTACCTGAAAAGCGCCAGGGAAATGGCCGCCCTCTTTTCAGAAGCTCCGGAGGCTTTGCGTAACTCGCTGAACATCGCCGAACAGTGCGCTGTTGATCTGGATAGCAAAGGATATCACCTTCCACACTTTGCCGTCCCCGACGGTTTCGACGCCCACACCTATTTGCGACATCTCACCGAGAAAGGAATCCGCCGGCATTATGGAGACCAAGCCGATTCGAGCGAAGTGCAAGCCCGTATGGAGCATGAATTGCACATCATCCACGACATGGGGTTCGACACCTACTTCCTGATCGTGTGGGACCTGTGCGAATTCGCCCGTCGCCGCGACATTTGGTGGAACGTTCGTGGCTCAGGCGCCGGCAGCATTGTGGCCTACGCCATCGGCATTACGAACCTGGATCCCCTGGCCAACCACCTGCTCTTCGAACGATTCCTCAATCCCGGACGGGTGACTATGCCGGACATCGACCTCGACTACCCCGATGACCGGCGCGCAGAGATGATCGAATACACGGTCAACAAATACGGGAAGGAAAACGTCGCGCAGATCATCACGTTTGGGACCATGGGGGCTCGCGCGGCGATCCGGGACGTGGGACGGGTCATGGAAATTCCTTTGTCCGAGGTAGACGCGGTAGCCAAAATGGTGCCGTCTGGCCCTAAAGTGAAACTCTCGCAGGCTCTGGAACGCAGCGATTTCCGCCAACTTTACGAAAGCAAAGACTATGTTCAAGAGATGGTGGACCGCGCACTCTCTTTGGAGGGCGTCGTTCGTCACGCCTCCACGCACGCGGCCGGCGTCATTGTCGCGGACCGTCCCCTCGTCGAATATACGCCGTTGCACCGCCCCACAAAGGGAAACAACGACACCGGTCTCAGCGTTGTTACGCAGTATCCCATGGATATTCTTGAATCCATCGGCCTGCTCAAAATAGACTTTCTGGGCCTTTCCACCCTGACGGTTTTGCACCAGGCCTGTGACCTGATCGAAGCGCGTCACGGCGTCAAGCTGGACCTGGACACGATCCCTATCGATGACCCCGCCGCGTTTGAACTGCTGACCAGCGGGCATGTCACCGGCCTCTTCCAGGTGGAATCCGAAGGTATGCGCCGTGTGCTGACCACCATGAAACCAACGCGCTATGCACACATTGTGGCTACCATCAGCCTCTATCGCCCAGGCCCCATGGAGAACATTGACGAGTACATCGACCGCATGCACGGGCGTAAAGAGATTCAATACCACCACCCGGCGTTGAAGCCTATCTTGGAAGAGACCTACGGGATCATTGTTTACCAAGAGCAAATCATGCAGATTGCCTCGAAGCTTTCGGGCTACACCCCCGGAGAAGCCGATCTGATGCGGCGGGCCGTCAGCAAGAAAAAGAAGAAAGAGTTGCTGAAACACCGCCGGAAATTTGTGGACGGGGCCATCGAACGGGGTATCCCGGAAGGACCGGCCGGCAAGATTTTTGACGACATCGAGTACTTTGCGCGGTACGGCTTCAATAAGAGCCATGCCGCCAACTATGCTACCATCACTTGCCAGACGGCGTACCTGAAAGCCCATTATCCCGTCGAATACATCACCGCGCTGCTGACCGTGGAGCGGCACAACAGCGACAAGGTGGCCATCTTTGTCACGGAGGCCCGCCGTCTGGGCATTGCCGTCCTGCCGCCCGATGTGAACAAAAGCGCCATTTCCTTTACCATCGAGACCACAACGGATGAAGAGGGCAATGAGAAATCCGTGATTAGCTTTGGATTGGGCGCTATCAAGAACGTAGGCGAAGGACCGATTGCAGTTATTCTGGCAGCTCGTGACGAAGGGGGCCCGTTCGCAAGCGTGGACGACCTTTGTGAACGGGTAGATTTGCGCCAGGTCAACCGGCGTATGCTGGAATGCCTGATCAAAGCGGGCGCGCTGGACAGTCTTGGGAGCCGCGAGAAGTTGTTGGCTGCAGCGGAACGCATGATTGCCACAAGTACAAGGAAGCATCAAGCAGCCGATGTGGGCCAATTGAGTCTGTTCGACACCATTCCCCAAGCTGATGCCGGCAGCGTCGGCTCTCTGCTCGATAACCTTGGCCCAATAGAGACCATCTTGCCTCAAGAAAAGCTTGCCTGGGAAAAGGAGTTGTTGGGACTCTATATCTCCGAACATCCTCTGCAACGCGTGGCGGACGATGTGGGCAAAACCATTACCACCTTCTGCGGGCAAATCACGCCGGAGATGGAAAACGAGCGGGTCATTGTTGCCGGTTTGGTCCGCGACGTGCGCGTCATCACCACGAAAAAGGGCGAATCCATGGCCTTTGTCCAATTGGAGGACCTTCAAGGTCAAATCGAAGTTGTGGTCTTTCCGCGCACCTACAAAAACACCTTCGAGCTCTGGCAAGAGGATAACATCTTGCTTGTACACGGTGTCGTGGATACCCGAAATGACACGGCCAAAATCCGTTGTAACTCGGTGCGTCTGTATGATGAGCCGGTGAACGCGGAAGAAGATTCCGGCCTTTTACCCAACGGGCATGAGCAATCGTCCGTGGCCATGGAACTGCGTGGGAATGACCAAAGTTACTATCACCTGCAAGTCACCCTCCTGCAAACCGATGACCAACAGGCAGACATGGAAAGGGCGCGGAAGGTCTACCAAATTCTCACCAAGGAAGCGGGGAAAGACCACTTCAGTTTCTTCATTCATCGGGACGACAAGGTCGTTGAGGTAGATTTTCCCAACAACACAACTTGTTATAGCATGGCGCTGGAGCAAACGTTAGCAGATAATCTGGGCAAGGAAAATGTGCAAGTGAAGCAGCAAATTGTTGAAAGACAAAGACCCCCAGGGAACAACAGGAGGAACCAATGAGACTCGGTGTATTGACCGGTGGAGGCGATGTACCCGGCTTGAACGCCTGCATCAAGGCGCTTGTATATCGCGCTGAGGATGAGGGTCACCAGGTCATTGGAATCCGTCGAGGATGGAAGGGGTTGCTCAACTACAATCCCGACGACAAACAGACGCATGAGCGGTATATCTTGCCACTCGATAAACAGGTGGTGAGAATCATTGACCGCAGCGGAGGGACGTTCCTGCACACGTCGCGCACGAACCCGGCGAAGGTGCATCCCGTACATGTCCCCGATTTCCTGGTAGACCCATCCCAGCCCCCTACCGCGCAAATGGATTGCACGGACCATGTTCTGCGCGTGATCGAACACCTGGGCATTGACGTGCTGGTACCCATCGGGGGGGATGACACGCTTGGCTACGGCGCGCATTTGCACAGCCGGGGGGTCCCTGTCGTCAGTATCCCCAAGACGATGGACAACGACGTTTTCGGCACGGACTACTGCATTGGATTCTCGACAGCCGTAACGCGAAGCGTGAATCTGATCACGGACTTGCGGACGCCGACCGGTTCCCATGAACGTATCGCCATCGTCGAATTGTTCGGGCGCAACAGCGGGGAGACTTCTCTGGTGGCAGCCTATCTGTCGGGCGTGGATCGCGCCATCATCTCGGAGGTGCCCTTCGACATTGCAAAGCTATCCGATTTGCTCCTGAAAGACAAACATGAGAACCCAAGCAACTATGCCATGCTTACGATCAGTGAGGGGTCTCGCATGGTCGAGGGGGCGATCATCGAAAGCGGCGACGCCGACGCGTTTGGCCACCGCAAGCTGGGCGGCATTGGCGAAGTCACCGCGCAGGAGATCAAGAAGCGGACGGGAGAGCACATCATCTACCAGCGGCTGGCCTATCTCATGCGCAGTGGGTCACCCGATTCGCTTGACCGCATGGTTGCCACCGGCTTTGGCAACCTGGCGATGAATCTCATCACAGAAAGGCGTACCGGGCAAATGGTTGCCTTGCAGGGCGGAAGGTACACGTCCGTGCCGGCCGACACGGTAAGCCAGGGGGTGAAACGTGTTGACGTTGCCGAGTTGTATGACGTGGACGCCTACCGGCCCAAGGTTTCTCACGTCTTCGGCAAACCGATGTTTCTTTACTGACCACCGGTCTCCCATTCTTCTTTTTGGCCAAAGCCCTGCGCGTTGTCAATCCAGCGAATCCAGGTGGGTTCAACGCGGTACAAGGTGGCTTGGCGTAAGGCGGCCTGCATCGTTCGTCCAACGGCATCGTCTGGCTGCGGCTCGTCCAATAGCTCCGGAAATCGCACCAGATAGCGCTGTAAAGCCTCCTCCCGCTCGCGCCGGTTCGTAACCGGCTGGGCCTTCCCTTCAATCTGCAGGCCGCGAATGTCCCGCCAGTGGGCCGGTTCGCCGTGGATTGTCACCGCGACCCGGTCGTCCCGCTGCAAGTTCTGGCTGTGCCGGCTCTGTGGGGCCGACAGAAAATAGATCTCTCCCCGCGTGTCGGCCACATAGAACAAGGCAGCCGCCTGTGGCAGACCGTCGCACGTCGTGGCCAGGGTCAGCACGTGGTGGCTCCGCAGATAGCGTAATACTTTCTCAGGAAGAGGCAAGAGGCGGTCCCCCGCGATTTCCATGATGACTGTAAGGATTTCGTAACCAGTTGTTAGATTCCGTGTAACCAAAGAGGCGAGCGTTCATGGTATAGTAAGGGCGTAATACGGAAACAAATCATTTCACGATAACACAAGGAGAAAAAACATGGTACGCCTGAACGCTTTCACCCAGATGACAATTTTGGCCCTCGCTTCAATTATGGTCTTCGCAATCGTTGCCGTACAAGCCGGCTTCGTTGCATAGGCGCATGACGGTCACACGCGATCGGACACGAATCACGCTATTATCTCCCACACTACGAACCCGCGGCTGGCACTGACGTACGTCAAGAAAGGGCCAGCCGCCGTTTCACTTCTTCGGCCGTCATGTTACGGACAAGCACCTTTTTTTGTCGGGCACGGCCCCCGGCGAGGAATTCAATCTCTTGCTTGCGTATTCCCAGCTCTTTCGAAAGGAAGGCGATGAGGGCCTGATTTGCTTTCCCCTCCACGGGCGGAGCAGCCAGTCGCACTTTTAGAAGCTCGCCATACCAGCCGGCAATGGCGTTTTTCTTCGCGCGCGGAATCACCCGAATAGAAAGAATGGTCCCGTCCGGATGTTCTTGCAGCCCTTTCATTGCGTTTCGCCGGCCTGGTTCGCAGCAAGCAGCAATTCACGCGCGACATGAGCGGCCCGCGCGCGATGGCTGATTTGGTTTTTGACCGCTGATGGCAGTTCGGCCATGGTGCATCCTTTGTCGGGCAGGAAGAAGATCGGGTCGTAGCCAAAACCTCCGCTGCCGCGCGGTGTATCGATGATCACCCCTTCACAGGCTCCTCCTGCGGTAACCGTTTCGCCGGTCGGTTTGGCCAGGGCGATGACACAACGGAAACGTGCCGTACGCAGCGGTGAGCCGCTTTGCGCCAGCTTCTGCAGGAGGAAGGCAATACGTTCCGGGTCACCGGCATCTGGGCCTGCATAGCGCGAAGAGTACACGCCCGGCTCACCAGAAAGGGCATCTACTTCCAGACCCGAGTCGTCGGCCAACGTGGGTAGACCGCTTTCACGGCTGTAGGCCTGGGCTTTGAGGATGGCATTCTCGGAAAAGGTATGGCCCGTCTCTTCGATGTCGTGGGAGATTCCCACGTCATCCAATCCAACCAACTGAAAGGGGATGCCTTCCAACAGATTCTTGTACTCGCGGATTTTTCCCCGGTTGTGCGTGGCGATGAGCAGGCGAGGTTTGGGCATGTGCTGAAATTCCCCCCAAGAAAACAAACGCGCAATGCGTATTGCGTAGCGCCTCACAGAAAGGATTGACGCCCGAACCGTGCCGCACTTCACGCAATACGCATTGCGCACGACCTTCACAGGTGCCCCGGAGTGGATTTGAACCACCACGCCCTTGCGGGCACAGGCCCTCAACCTGCCGCGTATGCCGATTCCGCCACCGGGGCAAATAGCACCCCGATTATAAAACGGCTTTCCGTTCTTGTCAACTTTGACATCACGGTGGGGCACGGGACATGTCGTACAAGCGTACGAGGCCAAAATCGGGGACGGTGCGACTTTCCACCAACGGGTAATGGCGGTCCAGGTAGCGTTGCACGGCACCTTCCGGGTCGCTGTAATGCCCAATACGCCAGATGAACCACACGCGATTGTGGTGCCGCAGCGCTGTGGAGAGCTGATCATCGAGCGTAGCGGGATCAATGGGCACGGGCAGCGAATCAACCACGGGGATCTGCCCCCGGGCGTAATAATTGAACGGCTTGCTGTACCAACCGGGGTCGAAGAGCACGATGTCGTTCGGGGTGGACTGTGCCAAAAGGTCTGCGGCCAACTGTCGCCAGTTCACGTTCTGCGGCGTAGCTTGCATTTGCACCGAAATCGAGAGCGGAATGACCGTTGCAAGCAGCGCGAGCGAGTAGCGGATGGACGCGCGGGGCAGGGAAGCGATTCCGTATGCAATCAGCAGCAAGAAAGGGGGCAGGAAGGGTAGAAGATAGCGGGTCGCAAAGAGGGGCTTGACCTGAGAAATGCTCCAGGCGGCCCCCAGGGGCACCAGCAGATAGAGCAAACAGAAAAGTAAGCCCCACCGGTGCCGATTTGTTTGTGATGCGCGCGGCCTGAAGGCGGCCAGCGCAAGCAGGCCGGCTATGCCGTAGATCCCATAACCTGCCCGCCGCCAGAGTGTTGGCACAGCAGCATGAGTAGGACCTACCACGTAGAGCAGCAAGACTTCGGGCAAAGCGCGCAGCGAGGGCGTCCCCACGGCTTGTGCCACCCATGCACCCCCTCCGCCCAAGACCTGGCGAACCAACGTCGGGAGCCACGGCAAGAAGAAGAGCAATATGACGCTCTGGACGATCGCCCAGTGGCGCGCCACTTCCTTTTGGGAGTGCGGTTTTCCCCGCGCGCGCGCTATCCAAAAGAGCACGATGGCCCAATGGGACAAGAGAACGAAGAACGCGTAGTAATGCGTATAGAGGGCCAGGGCTGAGCAGATGACGTAGCCGGTCCAATGTCGCCGCCGCCGGCCCTCCAAGGCCAGGGCCAGGTACCAGGAAGCGAAAAGAGTCAGCGTCGTTACCAAGGCGTACATGCGCACTTCTTGGGAATACCACAGATGAAGGGGAGACACGGACAACAAAAGACCCGCCAGCAAGGCTGTTTTCTTGTCAAACAATGCGCGCGCCAGGAGAAAGATTCCCGCTACGCCAAACACGCCGGCCACAACGGAAAGGCTGCGCAGTGCAAATTCGCTTTCGCCGAAGACCAGCCACAGATGCAGAAGGACATAGTAGAGTGGTGGGTGGATATCGTGGGCGGTCCAGGCCGTTAGCGTGGGGATGTCCATGCGCGCCAGGAACAGGCTGGTTGCTTCATCAAGCCATAGGCTTTCCGTCCCAAGGGTATGCAGGCGGAGTATGAGCGCGAGGGCAGCCAAACCAACAACCGGCAGCACGTTGATCCATGCTACCGGTCGTCTTACGGGCAGAGAATTCGGCATCGTACCGATGCCCTACGAAGTTGGGTTACTGCGCCGGTTTTCCAAACGACAACATCTGCCACAAGCAGGGAGCCGTTGTTTTCCGGAAGGCCGGCCCTTTTCTCGGTCACAATTGACGGGCAAATCCTCGATTCCTCGGAGCCAATCGCTCCGCGCCAGAAGCCTGACCGAGCTTAATTTCGACCTCCCAGTGCCGGCGGGTTGCTCGGAGGTGTCTTATACGTAACCTTGGCCTGGGCAAGAATCTGGCGTACGTATTCGTGGCTAATTGAATCCACGATGTTTCTGCGCTCAGCTTCTTCCGCCAATTTGTGCAGCGTCCACTTACTGAAGTTAAGGCCCAAATCGCGCGGGTTCTGCTCAGCCAAGGCGACAATCTGCTCTTTCTGCTCCTCGGAAAAGCGGGGCGGCGGACCGCCTGATCGCGGGGAGATCAGACCGGATGGCCCCTGCACGTTGAACCGGTGAATCCACTTCCGCAGGTTGGTGGGGTGTGCGCCCAACAGCGGGCCAATCTCAGGAATGCGGTATCCCTGGCTGGAGAGAAGAATCACGCGGGCCCGGTGTCGTAGTATAGGATCCGCTTCCTCAATCCAGTGCCGTAGCTGTTGTTCTTCCTCTTGTTTTATGTCTCGTACGTAAAGGGCCATCCTGGTTACCCTCCCTGATTCCGGTACTGTCTGCAGGCTCTCGTTTCGCGCCGCAAGCCCCGATTGCCAATAAAAACCGTTGACAGTTGAAGAGAATTGAATAGTTATCACTTGCTCACTATTATACAAGTATAACATGAAGAATTGGTGAACACTGCGCGGCAGTTTCCTTACAATCTGTTCATCTTACGTCTCAAAGTAGTTATCGGATTGTTCATAAATCCCGAAAGACAGCGAGTGTTCATCATTTTTTTGCGGGGCAACTGGCAACAGAACGCTAAACCTTGTTGATTGGGTGCAGATAAACATGGACATTGGGGAACGTGGCGCAAATTGTCATTCTGAGGAGCGAAGCGATGAAGAATCTCGCTCTGGGTATACCGGAATAGGCAGGCGTAGAACGAGACCCCTCGCTGCGCTCAGAGTGACAAACGCCATCTGCAGTTCATCGCGCAAACTTTGACGGCTCTCCGAAAGGCAGCAGTTTGCCAGAAACGAAGGCAACTGGTAAAATAGCATGGAAGATTGTTGATACCGAACAAAAGAACGTGTGGCGAGGTCACCAAAACATGACAAAAGAGGTCAGGGAGAGGGAACAGGTCGCAGCCAGGGACGATGCTACCAAAATTGATACACTCCGGCAACTCGTTGGCGCGTTCGTAGCCGAACGCGCGTGGAAAACCTACCACGACCCGAAAAGCCTGGCCATGTCTATTGCCATCGAGTCGGCGGAACTGATGGAACACTTTCAATGGCTGACGACAGAACAGAGCAGGAAACTCCTTGAAGACGAAGAACAGCGTTGGCAGATTGAGGACGAATTGGCAGATGTCCTCATTTATGTGCTGGCCTTTGCGAACACCATCGAGACAGAACTCAGCGAAATCGTACATCGGAAGATGGCGCGCAATCAACACCGTTTTCCCGTGGAGAGGGTACTGGGCAAGCTCGGAAATGCGAACGGGGAAACTTCTCCAGAAAACCAAGAGAGCTGAGATCACCAGGATCATCAGCTCTCGAGCAAAAGGAGGAGAAAGAAAAACCTTTTGGTTTGACAATACTATACCATAGTCTATTCAAAAGTGCTTGACGTTTTGCCTACGTTTCCCCTACGTTTTGCCAGTTTGTGTTCCCGATTCCGGTTATCCAGGTCAAAGGACGGGCCTTTGTTTTCAATGAGACGATTTTTCACGCAATACCAAGAAAAAATACTAAGTCCCTTGGGCTTGTTTCTGATCATTTGCACAGTGACGGCGGTCTTGTCCTCCCCTTGGAATGTCACCGCCCAGGGAAGCGCTAAAACCGACGTGGACAAGATGATTCAGCAGATGTCGGTCGAGGAGCGAGTCGGCCAACTTTTCCTGGTGACCTTTGTCGGTTCAGATGTAACTGCTCAATCGGACATCGGCCAACTGGTAAACGATTATCACGTAGGCGGCGTACTTCTCCTGCCAGAAAACGGCAACTTTCGAAACGAAGGCAATACGCTCACCCAAGTAATCACGGTTACCAATCGCTTACAGATGTTGGCCTACGCGAACAGCAAGGAGACGGGCCGCGGGCCGTACGTGCCCCTGTTTGTTGCTGTGGATCAGGAGGGGAATGGGTATCCGCATACTGCCATCCGCAACGGATTGACGCCCCTACCCAGCAACATGGCCATTGGCGCAACGTGGAATCTCTTGTACGCCAAAGAGGTAGGGCACGTTGTCGGAAGCGAACTGCGCGCCTTGGGGATCAACATGCTCCTGGGCCCGTCTCTCGACGTCGTTACCGATCCTCGCCCTGGCCAGCCGGGAGACATGGAAACGCGCACGTTTGGAGGAGACCCCTATTGGGTCGGAAAACTGGGGTCAGCCTATATCCGTGGCGTACATCTGGGCAGTGAAAACCGTGTTGCCGTTGTGGTAAAACATTTCCCCGGCCTGGGCAACGCCGACCGGCGACCCGACGAAGAGATTGCTACCATCCAGGAATCTTTGCAGGCCTTGCGCAGTGTTGAGCTGATACCATTTTTCTCGGTAACGGAACAGGGAGAAGGTGAGGATACCTTGGGATTGGCGGACGCCCTGATGACTTCTCATATTCGATACCGGGGATTCCAGGGAAACATTCGCCAGCTTACCCGCCCGGTCAGCCTGGATGCCCCGGCCCTCCACGCAATCTTGGAACAACCCGAACTCTCTTCCTGGCGCAATACCGGGTTGCTGGTAAGCGATGCGCTTGGCGTCCCGGCCATCCAAAAATTCTATGACCCCACGCTGCAAACTTTTCCCAACCGCCGCATCGCGCTGGAGGCCTTTCTGGCCGGCAATGATCTGCTTACGCTCTCGCACTTCGGCTTGACAGACGATTGGACCGAGCAATTCGAGAACATCAAGAGTACGATCCTCTTCTTTCAGGAGAAGTACAAGTCGGACCGCGTCTTTCGCTCCCAGGC
Organism: uncultured Ardenticatenales bacterium; assembly: GCA_964455755.1. GTDB lineage: Bacteria > Chloroflexota > Anaerolineae > Ardenticatenales > JAADHH01 > JAADHH01. Next base: position 11,457 of record CAYWAK010000005.1, read on the forward strand.
CGACGCGGCCCTACGGCGAATCCTTCTTCTCAAGCGAAGCCTCTACCCAGACTTCACGGTAGAACACACCTTGATCTCTGCCCAACCGGCGACCGGAGAATTGCTTCAGGGACAGGATGAAATCAGCAAACTGGCTAAGGAAGCCGTCACCCTCATCTATCCGGGGCCGGATGAATTGGCCGACCGTTTGCCCAGCCCTCCGCTCAGCGATGAGAACATCCTCATTTTCTCCGATTCCCATCTCTACCGGGAGTGTGCCGACTGCACCCCCTTTCCGGCCATACCCACAAACGCTCTGGAGAAAACGATTCTGCGGCTCTACGGGCCGGATGCCAGCCGGCAGATTAGCCCCTCCCATGTACGCAGCTTCAGTTTTCGGGATCTCAAAACCTACGTCCAGTCGGCCGAAGAGAAACGAGACCCCACGATGAAGAGCCTCATCCAGCAGGCAGATTGGATTGTCCTGGCCATGTTGGATGTAAATCCCACCGAAGTCCCAGATTCGGATGCGGTCAAACTGTTCCTCCGGGAAAGTGCCGATACGTTGCGCAATCATAAGGTCGTCGTAATCGGGTTTGGCGCACCCTACTACCTGGATGCGACGGAAATCAGCAAACTTACGGCATACTATGCGGTATACAGCAAGACCAGTCCCTTCATAGAGGCGTCGGTGCGCGCCTTGTTCCAGGAGTTCACGCCACACGGGGCATCACCGGTGAGCATTCGGGGAGCAAACTACAACCTGATTGACCGAACAGCGCCCGATCCCAACCAGGTGATTCAGATCAGCGTGGGCAACGTATCGAGCGAAGACAAAGGTACCGCCGTCCCCATCGGGGTGAAGGTGGGTACGGAGCTGCGGCTGCACACCAGCGTAATCCTGGATCGAAACGGACACCCCGTCCCCGACGGAACGCCGGTGACGTTCATTCTCTCGTATCCGTCCGAATCTTTGGAACTCCCCCGGCAGATCGCCCCCACGGTACACGGTATTGCCAGCACCACCGTCACGCTGGAACGGGTCGGGGACCTGGAGATCACGGCGCTCAGCGATCCGGCAGACCGTTCCACCACCGTGCTGGTCAGCATCGAAGCAGACAAGCTGGGGACCATCGCCACGCGGGTTCCCCCCACGCCAACAGCCACGAAAACGCCCCTGCCTACGTCCACGCCCAACCCCTCTCCAACTTCCCCGCCGGCGCCGGCAGCCACCGTCACCGCAGTTCCGCCTGGCATTTTCACGCCGCCCGCCGGGGAAAACCTGGGGTTGGGCGTGTTGCTCCTTTCTCTGGCCGGAATGGGGGTAGCCGAAAGCATCGGCTTATGGATAGACCGGGGACGCTACCGGCCGGTATACCTCAAACTCCGCACCGGCCTGTGGGCCTTGGGCTGGGGCCTGGGGGGGTACATCGCCTACGGGCTTGGCGCAATACAACCACTCATGCTCGCTATACTGCCAGAGGGCTTTCCCGCTTGGGCACAGGCCCCCTTGTTTTCCTCTGTGCTGGTGTTGCTTGCTATGGCCTTTGGCCTCTGGTCAGAAGCCGAGCGAGATTAGAGTCTTGCGTTACGCCGCCGGCAGGTAATGCCCGACGGTGCGATTTTTCGCCGAGAGGTACGCCTGCGCCACCCGCTGGACGTCTTCCCGTGTCACGCGGCTTAGATTATCCAGGTAGTTGCTGAACCAGTCGTACGAGGCCACAATCTCGGAGAAGCCCAGCCAGAATCCCTGATTCGTAACGCTCTCACTGCTGAACGCAAACTGTGCCTTAGATTGCTTGATCGCCGTCGCCAACTCTTCTTCCGTGATGGGCTCATCGGAGATGCGTTGCAACTCGGTCAGGAGCGCCGCTTCCACCGCTTCCACCTTCCGGCCGGAGCGTACCGTCGCAGAGAACGTGAAGAGGTAGGGATCAACAGTAGGACTGTAGGAGCTGGAGACATCCGAGGCCAGTTCGCTATCTACCAGGGCACGATACAAACGCGAGCTCCGGTTGGGTGGCGATCCGCCCCAAAGGCTCATAGACTTTGCGCCAGAAAGAATGGTATCCAGGATCACCAACGGGAAGAAATCAGCGTGGCCTGCACCTGGCGCATGGAAGGCCATCTGCACGTAGGAGGTCTCGCCCTGACCATGCACCACACTGCGTCGCTCCCCAAGTTGCGGAGGCTCCACAGCTCGGATCGGGGCTATGGCGGAGCCGTGTGGAATAGGCTCGTAGAGTTCACGGATGCGTTCCAGCAGGGCATCGGTCTGAAAATCGCCGGCCGCGGCCAGGATCGCGTTGTTCGGCACATAATACGTCCGATAATGGTGGTACAGGTCTTCGCGGGTCATCTGTTGCAAGTCGCACTTCCAGCCCACCACCTCGTGGTGATAGGGGTGTACCTTGAATGCGGTGCTGGTTACCTCTTCGGAAAGAAGGAACCCCGGAAAGTTTTCTGCACCTTCTCGCTCGGAAATGATGACCGTGCGTTCTGAGGCTACTTCATCGGGATCGAAGTTCGAGTTGACCATGCGATCTGCTTCCAAACGCAAAGCCAGATCGAAGCGATCGGAGGGCAAAGTCTCATAATACGTGGTAAAATCAATCCAGGTCATGCCGTTGAACGTGCCTCCCTCGCGGGCTATGCGCCGGTCAATTTCTCCGCGCGGAAAGTCGGGTGTGCCCTTGAAGAGCATGTGCTCCACCCAGTGCGAGATGCCGGTGATGCCGGAAACTTCGTTGCGGCTTCCGACGCGGTACCAGATCCACAGGCCGGCAACCGGCGCATGGTGCATCTCCTTGCAGAGAACGGTCAAGCCATTGCTCAAGGTGGTACGCAGAAAGCCGTTCTTCGTTTGTTCTTCGGTGGATATTTGCTTGGGATTCATGATTCCTATTTCCTGTGAATGAAATTCCGTGTGTTGGAGGGGCACAAAAGCCGGTTACCAACGTCTCTGATTTTGTTTTGCATTCGCTACATGCGAAAGAATTATACCATCTCCGCGCGGCTTGTGCAAACGGCGAATCTGACGGCGAAAGCCGTCTCTGCGGCCAACACAAATTTTCCGGCTGACGAGAGAATCAACTCATCGGATTGGTTCAGCGGCAGCGGAGAGGCTGGCCAGCTCGTCCCGGAGCCGCTGCAAATCCTCGGCGCTATTGAAAAATCCGGTGGAGGCGCGCATCCAGCCCGGCTCACCCAACGACCGAATGATCACGCCCCGGTCTGCCAGCGCATTGCTGGTTGCGGCAGCGTCCATGCCTTCCACGCTGAATGTCGTCAGGCCGGCATAGTTGGCCGGCGTGTGGATGGTAACCCCCGGCAATTCGCCCAGCATCTTGCGACACTGCGCGGTCGCTTCTCGCCCGAACGCAAAAACCGCGTCGTACCCGACAACCTCTTCCAACCACCGCAGGCTTTCGCGTATGCCGTAGATTGTCGGCCAGAAAAGCGTGCCAGTTTCGTAGCGGCGGGCACCGGGCGCAGGCATGAAGCTCCCCGACAAATCAATGGCCTCGTAGTCGCGCATGGAGAAGAACCCGACGAAGGTTGGCGCCAATTCGGACACCCGCTCCTTCTTGACGTACAGCGCCCCGATGCCCTCTGGCCCGCAGAGCCACTTGTGCCCGGCGATGGCATAGAAGTCGGCGTCCAGTGCGTGTACGTCCACGGAGATAGCCCCGGCCGACTGGGCGCCGTCCACGGCAAGCAATGCGCCGGCGCTGTGTGCGGCCTGAGCGATTTCCGTCACCGGCAGAACAGCGCCCGTCTTGTAGCTGACGTGAGAGATGACCACGAGCCTCGTTCGCGGAGAAAGCGCCGCCGCGATTTTTCCGGCGCTGTCGCCGTCACCAAGCCCCAGATCCACCATGCGCAGGGTCAGACCAAAGCGACGCAAGGCGGCGTAGCTGGGCAGCAGTCCGCCGGGATGTTCGAGCGTAGTCGTCACAATCTCATCGCCTGCCTGCCAATTCAGACCCCAAATGGCGATGTTCATGCCCTCGGTAGTATGGTGGGTCAGGGCGATTTCGTCGCTGCCGGCGCCGAGCAGCCGCGCAAAGCGCGCGCGCAGGTCATCGAGCGTTGGGAGATATTCCTTCAGAAAGGAAGACAGATTCGACCGGCCTTCGACAAGCTGGCGCTGCGCCTGCTCGGCGATGGTCTGCACGGTTCGGCGGGGCAGCGGCCCGGCTGTGCCGGTGTTCAGGTAGACCAGGTTCTGGGTGACCGGTAGTTCTTTCCGTATGTTCGTCCGTTGTCGTTTCATATTTTCCTCAAAATGTGATGATCTGGTATCCCTGGGCCATCAAGGTTCTCAGGCTGGGATGTCCTTCAAATTCATCCAGGAGCCGAAAGCCGCACGCCAGCACATCTTCTTTGGCCCCAAAAGCGGCCGCGCAATAGCTACAGACGCCGGTGACGGTGTCGCTCACCGCTTCAAAGAGGGCGTGACGTTTGTGCTCCACGTCGGAGAGGGTGGCGATCCATTTCGTCCCCGCCCCATCAAAGATGAGCATCACGTCATCGCCCGCTTCCTTGAACTCCTTCACGGTCTCCAGCGCGTTGACTACGCGCCCCAGGTCGCCGTGTGATGTTGTATCCGCCAGCACCACAATGGCTGCCTTCATATCGATACCTCCTTATGTATTTGTTTACCACTCTGCTGGTGGCGTGCAATCGCTCACGCGAGCTGCACGGCCCGCAGAAGCTCCGCCACGCTCCACGCCTGGGCGATGCAGCCGCGCGGGGTGAAGGGTGCATTACCATCGAAAATCTCGCTCACGCTGCCCACCCCGTGCCCGGCCAGATTTTGGATGAGCGGACGCAGGTACGAGCGCACCAACTCCGCATCGTGATACACGCGCCAATGTGCCTGGACGAAGGGACCGAGCAGCCAACTCCAGACCGTGCCCTGGTGATAGGCCCCATCTCGTTGGCGCTGATCGCCACCGTAGTGACCCACGTACTGCGGATCGTCCCCGTCCAGGCTGCGCATTCCGTGCGAAGTGAGCAAGCGGCGTGCGCAAACATCCACGACCGCTTTCCGCTGTTCCTGACGAAGTGGACTGTGCGGCAAGGAAACGGCCAGCAACTGATTCGGGCGCAAAGCAGAATCATGACCATCCGGCCCGTCGAGCACGTCGTAGCAATAGCCAGCGGCCTCGTTCCAGAAACGGGCAAATCCTGTCTGGGCCTGGTCTGCCCATCCGGCATATTGTTCTGCCGGCTCCCCCAGGGTTTCGGCAAAGCAGGCCATGATTCGCAGAGCATTGTACCACAGCGCGTTGACTTCTACCGGTTTGCCAATACGCGCCGTCACCACCCAGTCGCCGACCTTCGCATCCATCCAGGTCAACTGGACGCCCGGCTCGCCGGCGTAGAGCAGCCCATCGGCGGGATCAGCCTGAATCTGGTAGCGGGTTCCTCGCCGGTGCCAATCAACGATCTCCTGGAGCACAGGGAACAGCTCGTGCAGCAAGGCCACATCGCCGGCTTCGTCCTGCGATTGTGTTTGGCTCGCTTCATAATAGGCCCGGATCGCTTCGAAATACCAGAGCGTAGCATCCACCGTGTTGTATTCCGGCGTCTCCCCCGTTTCGGGAAAGCGGTTTGGCAACATGCCCCGATCTACGAAGCGCGCGAACGTGCGCAAAATGCTGGCCGCGATGGGCAGGCGTTCGGTGGCGAGGGTCAGGCCGGGCAGGCTGATCATGGTATCGCGCCCCCAATCTCCAAACCAGGGGTAGCCGGCAATGATCGAATAGCCGCTCTGCCCGTCCGGCAAGGGCCGCCGGACAACGAACTGGTCGGCAGCGAGGGTCAGGTGTCGTTGCAACGCCTCGTCCTGCGCGCCGCCGGTCTGCTCAGTTGCCGCAAGCAGCGATTGCTCGTAGCCACGCCGCATGGCGTAGCTTGCGTGGCCATCCAACGCCGGCGTCGCGTCCGTGCTGGCGACCACGGTCAACGATTGTCCGGGCTGGAGCGTGGCTTGGAAAGTGCCGGCGTGCAAGTGATCTTCGTGGTCCTCCAGTCCCCGGTAGGACTCTGCCGCCAGGAATACGTCGCGATTCCACCGGTGCACAAGCTCCACATCAGCTTCGTTGCTCAGCAGATAGAAGGGAGCCGCCCCTTCAAAGGCCGTGACCCGAATCCCGTGGGTCACCGGCTCCAGCCGCATCTGCCAATCGCCGGCGTGTGTGGTGCCGTGGTGGTCGCGGTAGTTGACGAGCGCCTTCAGGGTGAGCGTAAGCGGAAGCGTTGCCCGTCGCAGGTCGTATTGAATGTAGGTGGTGTTGGCGCCCGGCTGCATCCAGACGCGCTTTTCCAGCAACGCATCGGCACAGGCAAATGTCCAAACGGGCGTTGTGCCCTCCAGGTGAAAACGTTCCAGGTGGTGGAAGCCGGTTGGCTCGACCAGATTGCCGGCCCAGCGGTTTGCAAACAAGGGATAGAGCTTCCCGTCATAGTGTGCAGTTTCGTCTAGCTTCGTCAAAAGGAGCGTGCGCCCCAGGGGGGGATTGAGAGCGGCAATCAACAGCCCGTGATAGCGGCGCGTGAGCAATCCGGCCACGGTTCCCGAGGCGTAGCCCCCAATCCCGTTGGCAACGAGCCACTCTCGAGATGTGGCAGCATGAACATCCCCGCACACCTCACGGCCAAAGTCAATCATGATTCCGCCAGGGTCATCAAAGCCGTTCCACGCTCAAGGCGACCGCTTCGCCACCGCCGAGGCACAACGTGGCCAGACCGGTTTGCATGTCCCGATCTTGGAGAGCGTAGAGGAGCGTCACCAGCACGCGCGCACCGCTTGCCCCGATGGGGTGTCCGAGGGCGATGGCCCCACCGTTGACGTTCACCCGCGACCAATCGACCCCCAACTCCCGGCCATCGGCCAGCGTTTGGGAGGCGAAGGCCTCGTTCATTTCAATCAGGTCGAAATAATCTATGCCAACTTCCAGCTTTTCGGAAAGCCGGCGCACGGCGTAGATGGGAGCAGCGAAGAGAGCCAGCGGCTTGACCGCGGCCTGGGCGTAGGCGGTGATGCGGGCAAGCGGCGTCAGGCCCAGGGCTTCTGCCTTGGCCCGGCTGGTCACCACCAGCGCGGCCGCGCCGTCGGTGATGCCGGGTGCATTGCCGGCGGTGACGGTGCCATCTTCCTGGAATATCGGCTTCAGGCGGGCGAGTATTTCTGGGCTCGTGTTGGGCCGTACCGCTTCGTCCGTATCGAACTGAATGGGAGGCCCCTTGCGCTGGGGCACGGTGACCGGCACGATCTCGTTCTTGAAGCGGCCGGCCTCGATGGCCGCGGCCGCCCGGCGGTGGCTTTCTGCGGAGAGCGCATCCTGGTCTTTGCGGTTGACGTTGTATTCGCACGCGAGCCACTCGGCGGAGTCGCCCATGTGCTGATTCTCAATCGCGCACCACAGGCCATCGTGGACCGTGCTGTCTACCATCTCGGCGTTGCCAAGCCGGTAGCCGAACCGCGCTTTGCGCAGCAGGTAGGGTCCCAGGTTCATGTTTTCCATGCCGCCGGCGACATAGCATGACCCGTCACCGGCACGGATGGCTTGCGCGGCCAACATCACCGCCTTCAAGCCGGAGCCGCACACTTTGTTTATGGTCAGTGCACCGACATCTTCGGGGATACCGCCGCGCAAAGCGGCCTGGCGGGCCGGGTTTTGGCCCAATCCAGCCTGGATGACATTGCCCATGATCACCTCGTCCACCTCGGATGGGGCAATACCGGCTCGCTCGACGGCTGCCTGTATGGCAACGCCGCCCAACTCAACGGCCGGCACTTGACTTAATGTGCCCCCAAACTTCCCGATCGCGGTACGAGCCGCTCCCACAATGACCGGTTCTCGCTCTTTGGACATGGTCTGGTGTTCCTTCCCTGTGACGAAACCAGTGATCAGTGATCAAGAGGCAGTCATCAGTCATCAGTAGCCCGTCGTCAGTGCTCAGATGCCCCCTGTCGTATAGATTCTAGCACATTTCCGGTGGTGTGCAAATGCCTTTCGCGCCATGTGCAAGAGAAGGCACAGGCGTATGCGTGCCCAACACAAAGACGCAGTGATTCCTTTGCTTCTTACGTAGCGGCCCGGATGGGCGTCGCACCGATTCACCCATTTTATGGCACACCAGTCCGATGAGAGGGCGTACTTGTTTGGCGTGTTCTTCCCTGACCACGAAGCACACGAACGTTGGAATGTGCGATTTGGACTTTTGATAACGGGTGATGGGCCCAGGTTTGACTGAGGGCTTGTAAAAATAACCTTGAACGAACGCACAGCTAAACTTTGACGCGGTGTTCAGGAGGTTGCAGCTCCAGGGCTATTCGCCACCGTCATAGAATTGTCAGCAATGCGCTCTGCGCTGCCTGGTATGCTGTCGTCGGCAAGATTCCCAGCAGCAGCACGCCGATCACGCAGATTCCCAGCGCCAGCGCCAACATGCGTTTGCCCTCGCCTGTCGCTGCGGGCCACGGTTCCCCCTCCGGTTCGTGCATGTACATGAGGACGATGACGCGCGCGTAGTAGAAGACCGATACCACACTGTTCAGCACGGCGACGACGGCCAGCCAGGTGAGGCCGTTCTGCACGGCGGCCTGAAAAATGGTCAGTTTGCCGACAAAACCGGCCGTGGGGGGGAACCCGGCCAGCGACAGCATGAACAAGGCCATGATGGCGGCCAAGGCCGGACGCTGGCGGGCCAAGCCGGCGTAGTCGCGCAGGGCCAGGCGCTCTTGCCCTCCCCTGCTTGCGGCAATGACGACGGCGAAAGCGCCCAGGTTCATGAAGGCGTAGATGAGCAGGTAAAAGATCGCGCTGCTGGTGCCGGCGGGGCCGCCGGCGGCCACGGCCACCAGGATGTAGCCGGCATGGGCGATGCTGGAGTAGGCCAACATGCGTTTGATGTTCTGCTGGGCGATGGCCGTCAGGTTGCCGACGGTCATGGTGACGACGGCCAGGATGACGATGGCCGGCAGCCATACGTCGCGGGCCGGCAGCGCCGCCACCAGCAGGATGCGCAACAGCACGGCAAACCCGGCCGCCTTCGTGCCGGCGATCATGAAAGCGGTCACGGCGGTCGGAGCCCCCTCGTACACGTCTGGCGTCCACTGGTGAAAGGGCACCACCGAAATCTTGAACCCCAGACCGGCCAGAAGAAGAGCGATTCCGGCAAACAGCATGACCCCGTTGTGCGTCCCCTTGGCCAATGCAGATGCGATCTGCAGCAGGTTGGTCGAACCGGTCGCGCCGAAGATCAGGACGATTCCGTAGAGCAAGAAGCCCGAAGCAAACGCGCCTAGCAGGAAGTACTTGAGCGCTGCCTCTATCGAATCGAGGGCCGGACGGGCGAAGCCGCTGAGCACATAGAGGGGCAGCGAGAGCAGTTCGATGCCCAGGAAGACGACGATCAGATCGCCGGCGGTGGCCATGATCATCATGCCCATCACCGCGAACAGGATCAGGGCGTAGAACTCGCCCCGCACGAGCCCGCGGTCATTGGTGTAGGCTACAGACAACAGGACCGTGATCACTGCCACGGTCAGGAAGATGAGCGTGAGGGCCAGGCCGAAGTTGTCGAGCAGGAACATGCCGCTGAAGGTAGTGATATGCCGGCCCCAGAGCTGCGTCCCCACGAACATGGCGCCGATCAGGCCGAAAAGGCTCAGATAGGCCAGCCACGTTCGTCCCTCTGCGGGAAGAACCAGGTCGCATAACATGACGACGAGTGCGGTCATACCCACAACAAGTAGGGGCGTCACGGCGGCCAGGTTCACTGAAGGAATAGCGATCATTTCCTAGTCTCCTGGTTACGTATTCCGATTTTGGATATTAGATTTGCGATTTTGGATTGCTCCATGCGTGCAACGTGTTGTGTGATGCGTAAGGTTGTTTGTCCCGAAGCTTTTACGCATTGCTTTCCATTCATCATTCCGCATTCGTCGTTTCATCCCCGCCCCACTCTCCCCACTCTCCGCCGCTACATGCCCGCAAGCAAATGACCTATCGAGACCTGCATAGGTCCCAGAAACGGTTGCGGATAAACGCCGATCAGCAAAATCAAGGCTACAATGGGCACCAGGATGGCAATCTCCCGGCCGGTCAGGTCGGCCAATTCCTGGTTCGGTTTCTTGTCCAGCGGGCCGAACATGACGCGCTGGAACATCCACAGCATGTATACCGCGCCGAGCACCACGCCGGTCGCGGCCAGCGCGGCATACCAGGGGTTGACGCGGAACGCCCCGACGAGGATGAGAAACTCCCCGACGAAGCCGTTCAGGCCGGGCAGGCCGATGGAGGAGAGCATGACCACGAGAAAGAAGGAGGCAAAGATGGGCAGTTGTCGCCACAACCCGCCGAAATCGGCAATCAGTCGGGTGTGCCGGCGTTCATAGATCATGCCGACCATCAGGAAGAGCGCGCCGGTACTCAGGCCGTGGTTCACCATTTGCAAGACGCCGCCACTCAGCCCCTCCGGATTGAGCGCAAAGATGCCCAGCATGACGAATCCCAGATGGCTGACGCTGGAATAGGCCACCAGGCTCTTCACATCTCGCTGGGCAAAGGCCACGAGCGCGCCGTAGACAATGCCGATGATCGCCAGCGTGGCCATCAGGGGCACGGCCTGTTTTGTGGCGGCCGGGAAGAGGGGCAGGCAGAATCGCACAAAGCCATAGGTGCCCATCTTCAGCAGCACGCCGGCCAGGATGACGCTGCCGGCCGTGGGCGCTTCGACGTGGGCATCCGGCAGCCAGGTGTGGAACGGGAAGAGGGGCACCTTGATGGCAAAGGCCAGCGCAAAGGCCAGGAACATCCAAACCTGCGTTCTGGCCGCAATGTGCAACGTCTGCAATTTCAAGAGATCGAACGTCCAGAGGTTGTAGGTCTGGTGGTAGGCAAAGACCAGGGCCAGGATGGCGATGAGCATGAGCGCGCTGCCGGCCATGGTGTAGAGCACGAACTTGATCGTGGCGTAGATGCGACGTGGGCCGCCCCAGACGCCGATGATGAAGTACATGGGAATCAGCGAGGCTTCCCAAAAGACGTAGAAAGCGAACAGGTCTATGGCCGAAAAGACGCCCAGCAGCGCTGTCTCCAGCAGGAGCATAGAAATCATGAACTCTTTCACGCGGTCCGTGATCGCCGTCCAGGTGGAGAGGATGGAGATTGCACTGAGCAGCGTGGTCAGCAGCACGAGAAGCAGGCTGATGCCGTCCAGTCCGACGTAGTATTGGATGCCGAGGGGCGCGAACCAGTGCGCGCGGTCCACGAATTGCATGTCGGTGGTCGTGGAATCGAAGCCAAAGTAGAGGCCCAGCGACAGGATGAACGTCAGCAGCGCAAAGCCCAGGGCGACGCGGCGGACAGTCTGCGGCTTGCCGGCCGGCACCAGCGTCACAAACAGCGCGCCGGCCAGTGGCAGGAAGATGATGAATGATAGAAACGGAAAGCTAAATTGGTTCATTGTTTATCCTAGCGATCAGCCGTCAGACAAGCATGGTTCTTACGGTTACGGCTGCCTGCTCTGTTTGCCACGTATCCATGGGAAAAAAACTGTTCATGTAATCCATGCTCTTTCCACTTTCAGCATCTGAACGTTGGCGCTATTGTACTACAAAAAGCATTCAAGCTCAAGGAGTCGCAACGGAAACTCTCCTTCTCTTTACCGCAACACGAAATAGGCCAGCATGATCACCGCGCCGGCCAGCAGGGAAAGGGCATAGTTGCGCACGTAGCCCGATTCCCACATGCGGATGACCTGGCTGGCCCCATCCGTCACCAGGGCGACTGCGTTCACTGCGCCGTCTATCACCCAGGGGTCGAAGATGTCGGCCAGAAAAGCGGCTACACGACGGAATGGTCGAATGAACAGAAAGCCGTACAGCTCATCCACGTAGTACTTGTTCCACAGCAAGTTGTAAAGCGGGCGGACCCGGGCGGCCATGCGCGTGGGGCTAACCACGCCGGCGCTATACATCAGCCAGGCGACAAGGATTCCGCTCAGCCCAACGCCGGTGGAGAGCAGGGCGAGCAGGAAATCGAAGCCTCCCCCCGCTTCGCCACCCACCGCCGGCGACAGGAAGCTCTGGATTAGCGAGCCGTTCGCCGAGGGCAGACCCACGAAACCCGCCACCGTTGCCAACAAGGCCAGGGCCAACAGTGGCCAGGTCATGACCGGCGGAGATTCGTGGACGTGCGGCTCCAACTGCCGCGCGACCCGCGAACGGCCAAAAAAGGTCAGGAAGACTTGCCGGCCGATGTAGAACGAGGTCAGGCCGGCGGTGATCAGGCCGATGAGCCACAACACGGGGTGGCCGGCATGGAACGCCGCGGCCAGGATTTCGTCCTTGCTGAAGAAGCCGCTGAAGGGCGGCACCCCGCTGATGGCCAGCCAGGCCACGACGAACGTCCAGCCGGTGATCGGCATTTTGCGGATCAGCCCGCCCATGCGTCGCATGTCCGTTTCGCCGTCCAGGGCGTGCATGACACTGCCGGCGCCCATGAAAAGCAGCGCCTTGAAGAAGGCATGGGTCATCAGGTGGAAGATGCCGGCAGAGTAGGCGGCCACGCCTACTGCCAGAAACATGTACCCCAACTGGCTGATCGTGGAGTAGGCCAGCACGCGTTTGATGTCCATCTGGGTCAGGGCAATTGTGGCGGCGTAGAAGGCGGTCAGCGTGCCGATGACGGCGACCACGCTTTGGCTGAACGGGGCCAGCTCGAACAGGACGTGGGTACGCGTGACCATGAAGACGCCGGCGGTGACCATCGTCGCCGCATGGATCAGCGCCGAGACCGGCGTGGGGCCTTCCATGGCGTCCGGCAGCCAGACGTACAAGGGGATTTGGGCCGACTTTCCTATCGCTCCGATAAACAGGAGCAGGGTAATCAGCGTAGCCGTGGTCCCGCCGACTTGCAGCAGATTGGGCGCTTGCGCGAAGACGGCGCTGTAGTCCAGCGTGCCGAAGGTGACGAAGATGAGTAGAATGCCCAGGGCAAACCCCACATCGCCGATGCGTGTGGTCAGGAAGGCTTTCTTACCGGCGTCTGCCGCGCTCTTCTTCTCGTACCAGAACCCGATTAGCAGATAGGAACAGAGGCCGACCAGCTCCCAGCCGACATAAAGCAACAGGAAGTTGTTGGCCAGTACCAGGATCAGCATGGAGGCGACGAACAGGTTCAGGTAGATGAAGAAGCGGCGGTAGTCTTTGTCGTGCGCCATGTAGCCGATGGAGTAGACATGAATCAGAAAGCCGACGCCGCTGACGACCAGGCACATCAGCACGGAGAGCGGGTCAATCAGCAGGGAGGCCGACACGTGGAAGGAGCCGGCGGCAATCCAGGTGAACAAGGTTTGCTCGGCTTGATGGACACCATGCGGCAAGCCCCCCAAGGAAATGAGCAGCCCCAGGGAAATCAGGAACGCGCCCCCCACGGCGGCGCTGGCTAACCAGCCGACGCCGTTGCGTCCCAGGCGGCGACCGGCGAAGATATTCAGAATCATCCCCAGCAGGGGCAGCGCCGGCACCAGCCAGGCCAGTTGAATCATCGGTTTCTCCTCTTATGGCGTGTTACGCAAGCCGTCACACGTGATGCGTAAAGCGTGATGTGTTCACACGGTGGCACGTTTCGCGTATTACGTTTCACGGCTTCCCCTACTCCCGACTCCTTATTCCATTCATCATTCCGAATTCCAAAGTCGCTCGACGCGTTACCCCTTCAGCAAATTCACCTCGTCCACGCCAATCGTTCCCTTCGTGCGGAAGAGGACGACGATGAGCGCCAGGCCGATGGCGACCTCGGCAGCAGCGACGGTCATCACGAAGAAGACGAACACTTGCCCGTTCAGCGAGTGGAGCGAGTGAGCCAAGGCCACGAAAGCCAGATTGACGGCGTTTAGCATGAGTTCAATGGACATGAAGATCATAATGGCGTTGCGTCGCAACACCACGCCGAGCACGCCGGTCGTAAACAGCACCGCGCTCAAGACCATGAAATGAGATAATGGAATCATTATTTACGTACCTCGTAATGCGTGTTGCGTGTTATGTGTCAGGCGTTATGCTCTACACTCCCCGCTCACCGCACGAATTTCCACGCCGTCGGCAGAGCCAGACCGGCGAGGACGATCTTGGCCACGTCGCCGGCGATGAACGGGGCGAGGCCCAGGATCACCACCTTCGACGCGCCGACGTAGTGCGCCAGCCAGGACAATCCAAAGGCGTAGATCAGCACATTGCCAACAAACATGGCCGCCAGAGCGGTCGGCATCCGGCGGTCCCAGCCCCGTTCGCAGAGCCAGCCGGTCGCGTAGGCGGCGACGACGAAGCCGGCCAGGTAGCCGCCCGTCGGACCGAGCATCCAGAGCAGCGTGCCGTGTCCGCCGGCGAAGACCGGCAGGCCGGCGGCCCCCTCCGCCAGATAGGAGAACATGCTCAACGCACCCAGCCGGCTGCCCAGCACCGCCCCGACGAGCAAGACGGCGAACGTCTGCCCGGTCACCGGCACCGGACTGAAGGGGAGCGGGATCGCCACCTGCGCGCTCAGGGCCGTGAGGATGCTGCCGGCCAGCACCAGCAGCACATCCCGTCGCACACTTGCACCGGGCCATACAGTTTCAATAAGCGTAAGGTTCATGATCATTCCTCCATACCGATACGATATTCAGTACAACTTTGCCAATCTGTTTCTTTCCCAAAATACGCTGCCGGCATAGCCCTGGACGCCTTGCTCTTCCGCTGCCAGGGCCAGGCGATGCTCTGCAAGGCAGCAATAATGTTCATCAATTTCGATTCCAATGTAATGGCGACGCAGTTTCTTGGCGACCACCGCTACGGTTCACTTTCTGCGCGATTCCCTCTTCCCCAACACCACCGCGCCGACCATGGCCGCCAGCAGAATGACCGAGGTGATCTCGAACGGGTAGAGGTAGCGGGTGAACAGCACCTCGCCGACGGCTCGCGGGCTACCGAAGCTGCTCGCCGTGGCGGACGCAACACCGCCCCCCGTCGAAAAGCCGGCCGCCGCAGCCACAGAGCCGATCAGTAGCAACAGTGCCAGACCGGCGAGCAAGCCGAGCGGTCGCTGCCCGGGCAACTCGTCGCGCAGCGATGTCGGAACCGGGCCGATCAGCATGACCACGAACAGGAACAGGACAATGATTGCGCCGGCGTACACCGCGATTTGCACCATAGCAATGAAGGGCGCATCAAGCAACAGGTAGAGCACGGCGATGAGCACAAAGTTGGCGATCATAAACAGCACGCCGTGCACGGCGTTGCGCGCAGTCACCATGCCCAGGGCCGACAGCACGGCCAGGATAGCCAAAATGTAGAAGAGCACAAGGGTCATAGTTGCCTCAAGTCAGAGTCGTGTGTCAAGTGTCAGGTATTGCGTGTTGCGTGAAACGTGATTATCACGTTTCACGTCATTACGTTTTACGCTCTCCGCTCCACGCCTCCTATTCCCTCTCCACCCACGACGTGATCACGCCGCCCGGAGGCGGAGCCTCCACGCGGCCACGATGGGAAGAAGGCGAGGGCATTTCCTGCGGCGGCGGTGCGTACCGGCGCTGCGGCGTGTCAGAACCGCCGGCCGGCACGACCTCAATCAGTTTGTCTTTGGTGTAGATCATGCTACGCCGGTCGTAAGACGCCAGTTCGTAATCGTGTTCCAGCGTGATTGCGTCCACCGGGCAGGCCTCCTCGCAGTACCCACAAAAAATGCAACGCAACAGATTGATCTCGTAGACTTGCGCGTACCGTTCGCCGGGAGAATAGCGTTCTTCGTTGCTGTTCTCCGCCGGCACGACGTAGATCGCTTGTGCAGGGCAGGCCGCTGCGCACAGGGCACAGCCAATGCAGCGCTCCAGCCCACTGTCGTGGCGGTGCAGCACATGCCGGCCACGGAATCGCTCGTGTACGGGTCGCTTCACCTCCGGATATTGAATCGTGACCGGCTCGCGAACCATCCATTTTAATGTTACGCCCAGGCCCTCTATCAATTCTTTTATCATCAAACAATATCCCGTATTGTACGTCTATAGCGAAGCTGCGTATCAATTTGAATCTCGTTGTTCTGGCGTACGGTTACTGGTCAACTACGCTGCTGAAGTGCTAGGATCAAGTGCGTTGCACCTTAGGGTCTCCGAAGCCTATCCCAGCAGCACGATCCCCACGGCCGTCAGGAACACGTTCAGCAGACCCAGCGGCAACAGGACCTTCCAACCGAAACCCATCAAGCGGTCGTAGCGCACGCGGGGCCACGACGCACGGATCCATACGAACACGAACAGCAAGGCCAGCACCTTCAGACTGAACCACACCGGTCCCAAAAGGTTGGAGAGGAACGGGCCGTGCCAGCCGCCCAGAAACAGGGTCACGGCCATCGCGCTCATCGTAATCATGGCAATGTACTCGGCCATGTAGAACAGCGCGAACTTCATGCCGGTGTACTCGGTGTGGAAGCCGGCCACCAACTCTTGCTCCGCTTCCGGCAGGTCGAATGGGGCGCGTTTGGTTTCGGCCACCGCGCAGATGCCAAAGATCAGGAAGCCAATCGGCTGGAGCACGATGTAGGGCAGCGGCGATTGGGCGCGCACGATGTCGGATAGGCCCAGCGAACCGGCCAACATGACCACACCGATCACCGAGAGGCCCAAGGCCAGCTCGTAGCTGACCAACTGTGCCGAGGCGCGCAAGCCCCCCAGCAGCGAGAATTTGTTGTTCGACGACCAGCCGGCCAGCACCACCCCGTACACAGCCAGCGAACTGGCGGCCAACACGTACAGCAAGGCCACATTGATGTCGGCCAGTTGCAGCGGAATCGTCCGCCCGAACAGCGTGACCGGTGCGCCGATCGGAATCACCGCGAAGACTATGATCGCCGGCACCACAGAAAGCGTCGGCGCCAGCCAGTAGACCAGGCGGTCTACCCGCGCCGGCACGATGTCCTCTTTGAACAGCAGCTTGATCCCATCGGCTACCGGTTGCAACAGCCCGAGCGGTCCCGCACGATTCGGCCCGACACGCGACTGCATGTGCGCCACCACCTTGCGCTCGATGTAGGTCATGTAGGCAAAGCCGGTCAGCAGCAAGGCGATGATCACCACGCTCTTGATAATGGCAATGAGCAGGTCTATCCACATAACTCAGACGGTCTCCCGTAAAGGTTTTGGAACGCCAATATCCTCATTTTCAAGACCGCTTCCGCAAATTCTCCGGCACGACCACCACGCCCTCCGGCACATCACCCGCCAGCAGCACAGGCAGCGAGATCGTCCGGTCCGGCAGTGGCAAGTCCGCGACAGTGCCGGCCACAATGCCCATCCGCTCCGCGTCTCGCGGATTGAGCAGCGCGTGCGGCTCCGGAGCCAGTGCCCGCGCGATCTCGGATTGTCCAATCCGCATGCCGCCATCGAAAAGAAGCCGTGCGCGAATGACATCCAGCACGCCATTTTGGGACTTGTGGGTTATCCACGGCCGCACCCAACGGAGCGTGAATCGCCGGTCGAGCGTTCCTGCGCCGTTGTCCCAGGGCTGCCCTTCCCAGCCACCGTTTTCCAGGCAGGTGCCCATGTACGTATGGTGCTGCTCAGACGTGGCAGCCAGTTTTGGCAAACGTGTGCCCAGGCGGTCGAACGAAATGCCGGCAAACTGCGGCACTACCCGCGCGATCTCCTCCAGGATTGCCGCCGGCCCCCCGTAGTTCCAGTCGGCGCCGAATGATCGGGCTATGGCCTGCACGATCCACCAGTCGGGATGGGCAGACCCGGCCGGCGTAACGGCCCGCGCGAAGCGTTGCACCCGGCGTTTCAAATTCGTGTATGTACCCTCCCGTTCGGCAAATGCCGCCGCCGGAAAGACGACGTCAGCCTGCCTGGCTGTTTCCGTCAGGAAAAGGTCTTGCACGATCAAGAAGTCCAGTTTGGCCAGCGCTTCCCCAAATCCGGCAGCCACAGGATCGGCAGCCATAACCCACAGCGCGTTGAACCGTCCCTCGGTGGCTCCGGCCAACATCTGCCGGAACGATAGGCCGGGCGTTGCGGGTAATTCGGCCTGCCACACCTGACCCAGCCATTCGCGAATATGCGTATCGCCGATCGTGCGGTAGCCCGGCAACAGGTTCGGGAACGCGCCCATGTCTGCCACGCCCTGCGCGTTTGCCTGTGGCCACCGCGCGACCAGCCCGCTGGCCGGCTTCCCAACATGCCCGGTAACCAGCACCAGACTACGCAGCGCTTCGGTCAGGGATGAATTGGAGCGCTTGCTGACAAAATCCCCGTCGTAGAAGATCAGACCGTGTTCGGCCTGGGCAAAGGCTCGCGCAGACTCGCGGACAGCCGCTTCCTTCAGACCGGTCAATTCCAGGCTCTGATCGAGGGAAAACGATTTGCCGTCGGCGCGGAATTTGGTCGTCCCCTCCACCTGCCGGTCCAGAAAATCGACATTGTCCAGCCGTTCGCCGACGATGACACGGACCAGAGCCCACAAGAGCCACGATTCTGTATCCGGCCGGCAGTGCAACGTGTGCGTTGCGTAGCGGTCCAGCTTGCCGGGCAGCGCACCGGCGACGATGAGCGTTGCACCACGTTCGGCGGCCTGCTTCAGTCGCAGGTAGAGCAGCGGTTGCTCTTCTTCGACGTTGCCGCCCAACACCAGGATTGTTGTGTCCGGCCCAACGGTCGTCAGGTCGGTTCCGGCGCCGGCTCCCAATTCGGCGATAAGCGTTTCGTCTTCGGCCCGGCCTGTGGCCAGTGGACGATGGTCTACGTTGTTCGTGCCCGCCACGGCACGGAAGAATTTCTGGAAGAGATAGGCGTCTTCGTTAGAAACGTGCGCGCCGGCCAATCCCCCCAGCGCGTCCGGCCCGGCGCGGTCGCGGATTTCGCGCAGACGTTCCGCGGTCAACGCCAGGGCTTCCTTCCAAGTCGTTTCGACCAGCTCGCCGTTCCGCCGGACGAGCGGCCGGCGCAAGCGCTGTGGGCTATCCACGAAGTGGTGTCCAAACCGGCCCTTGTCGCAGATCCAGATTTCGTTGACCGCTTCGTTCTGGCGGGGCATGACTCGCTTGATCTTGTTCGAACGGACACCAAGGCCGATGTTGCAGCCGACGGGGCAGTACGGGCAGATGCTGGCGATGTTATCCACCTCCCAAACGCGGGCGGAGAAACGGAAATCGTGGCTGGTCAATGCACCCACGGGACAGATGTCGGTCGTATTGCCGCTGAACTTGCTGGCGAACGGCGGGTCGGAGAAGGTGGCGATCTCCTGATCACGTCCCCGGCCATAGAAAGTGAGCACCGCATCGCCGGCGACCTCATCGCAGAAGCGGACGCAGCGGGCACAGTAGATGCACCGCTCGCGGTCCAGCATGATCCGGTTGCCCAACGGAACCGGTTTCTGGAAGTGGTGCTTGTCGCTTTTGTAGAAGCGGCTCATGTCCGGGCCGTGCGCCAGGGTCAGGTCTTGCAACGGGCACTCGCCCCCCTTGTCGCAGACCGGGCAATCGAGCGGGTGGCTGGTGAGCAAGAATTCCAGTGTGGCTTTCCAGGCCGATTGGACGCGCTCGGTGGCCGTCCGCACCTGCATCCCTTCGGAGACCGGCGTGGAACATGCCGTCATCAGCTTGGGGAACCAGCGGATGACCGGGTTGCCCGCCTCGTCGCGCTGAAGTTCGCCGGTGGCACGGTCGCGAGAGGGTGTGCCGACTTCGACCAGGCACATGCGGCACATGGCCACCGGTTCCAGTTTGGGGTGGTAGCAGAAAATGGGAATCTGGATACCGAGGCGGCGTGCCGCCTCCACGATGACCGTGCCCTTGGGCACGGACACCGGCTGGTCATCAATCAACAGATTAACTTCGTCGCTCATAAGGTTATACCTTCACGCTCTATGTGTTGGTGCAAAGGCGTTGCACGACGGGTCCCCCAGTCAGTCACATCGTAGACCAGTGTTGACAGAATGACCCCCCTATTGAGCTCCAGGTCGTACAAAGATTCATTTAGTTGCTCTCTGTTGGTTGGGGTGATAGGTCCTCGAACCAGGATTAGCAAATCGATATCGGATTCTGGACCTGCTTTACCACGAGCTTGACTGCCAAACAATATCACCTGTTCGTCCGGCCAAACAGAACCCACAACTTTTTTTATCTCCCTGACCAGATCCCCCGAGATAAGCGGTTGTATCATTTCTTGTACTTCCTAAAGACATCCCCTCACCGCGCCCAGCACTGCCCTTGCCGCACGTGATAATCGTACTCGTCACGAAAATGCTTCAGGCTGGAGAGGGCCGGACTGCGCGCGAACTCACCGAGCGGGCAGAAGCACTTGCCGTCTATCTGATCCAGCACGTTTTCGATCAGGTCAATGTCTTGCATGCGGCCCCGTCCCGATTCAATACGATCCAGCAATTGCACGAGCCAGTATGTACCCTCGCGGCAGGGGCTGCACTTGCCACACGATTCGTGTTTGAAGAAGTGGGTCATGCGGCGCGCCGCGTCCACGATGCAGACGGTTTCGTCTATGACGATGACCGAGCCGGAACCGAGCATGGAGCCGGCCTGGGGCACCGATTCGAAGTCCATTTGCACGTCCAGCGCCTCGCCGGTGAGCATGGGAGCCGACGCGCCGGCCGGCAGGATCGCCTTGATCGCCCGACCGTTCGGGATGCCCCCGCCGTGTTCGTAGATTAGCTCGCGGAAGGTCGTGCCCAGGGGCAACTCGTAATTCCCTGGCCGATGTACCTGGCCGGAAAGACTGAACACTTTCGGCCCCGGGCTCTTCTCCGTGCCGATGCTGCGGTACCAGTCCGCCCCGCGTTCGATGATGGGGGGCAGATTGGCCAGGGTTTCCACGTTATTGATCACGGTCGGCTTGCCGTAGAGACCGACGGCAGCGGGGAAGGGCGGCTTCAGCCGTGGTTGCCCCATGATCCCCTCGATGGAGTTCAGCAGGGCGGTCTCTTCGCCACAGATGTAGGCGCCGGCGCCGCGATGAACGTGAATCTTCAGCGAGAAGTCCCGGCCATAGAGGCTATTGCCCAGGTAGCCTTTCTCCTCGGCCAGGGCGATGGCCGCTTCCAGCCGGCGTGCGCCCTCAGCCATCTCGCCGCGGATGTAGATGTAGGCGGTCTCGGCCTGGATGGCGTAGCAGGCGATGGCGATGCCCTCCAGAAGCTGGTGGGTGTTCTGTTCGATGATCTCGCGGTCTTTGAAGGTGCCCGGCTCGCTCTCGTCGGCGTTGCAGACCAGATAGCGGGGGAAGACGTCCTTCGGGCAAAAACCCCATTTGACGCCGGCGGGAAAGCCGGCTCCACCGCGCCCCCGTAGCCCCGCCTCTTTGACCAGGGCCGTGACCTCGTCCGGCGTATATTGTCGCACGGCTTTCCGAAAGGCCTGGTAACCACCCTGTTCCAGGTAGACGCGCAGCTCTCGGATATTCGGAATGTCCCGGTTACGCAAAATGATATGCTCAGTCATTATGCTCCTAAAAAGACCAGAGCCTGCTCACGACTCAACGAAGGACTTTCTTCGGCTTCATTCATTGCTCCCCTACTTCTTACTCCCAGATTCATCATTCATCACTCCGCATTCATCGTTTCTGTGTCGCCCCACGCTCAACGCGGTTTTTCCTCTCGTCCTTCCGCAACGTCTTCAAGATATTGTCAATCTCTTCGGTCGTCAGGTTCTCGTGGTATTCCAGGTCCACCTGCATGACCGGAGCGCGATGACACGCGGCCACACACATCACGGTCTCCAGGGTGATGGCGCCGTCCGGCGTGGTTTCTCCCGGCCGGATGCCCAGTCGCTTGCATACGTGGTCCAACTTCTGCTCAGAGCCTCGCAAGGTGCAAGGGAAATCGTTGCAAAAATGGATCACATGGCGGCCGACCGGTTTCTTGTAATACAGGGTATAGAATCCGGCCACGCTGTGTACCTCGCTGATCGGCATATCCAGCAACTCGGCGATTTCGAGCATGGCTTCGTTGCTCAGGTAGCCGTATGCTTGCTGGGCCAGGTACATCACCGGCATAACGGCCGAGCGTTTGTCCGGATAGCGGGCCAGGATCTTTTCGATTTCGCTGCCAAATTTGTCGCGTAACACAACTCTCCCCGTTCTAATTGTCAACGATCAAATATCAATTGTCAGTTGATCGTTGACAATTATCCATTGACAATTGATTACCGATCCACATCGCCGAGCACAGGGTCCAGGCTGGCGATGAGTGCTACCAGATCGGCGATGAGACCCCCTTTTGCAGTGGAACTCAATATCTGCAGGTTGGCGAATGACGGGCCACGGAAATGGACACGCCACGGGCGCGGACTGCCATCGCTAACCATGTAGACGCCCAATTCACCGCGCGGTGACTCTACGCAGGAATAGACCTCGCCGGCCGGCACGCGCACCCCCTCCGTCCAGAACTTGAAATGATGGATCAGCGCCTCCATGCTTAGATAGATTTCTTCCTTCGGTGGCGGCGCGATCTTGTGATTATCAATCAGCACCGGGCCGGAGGGAAGCCGGTCCAGTGCCTGGGTAATGATCTTGCTGCTCTCCCGCATTTCGTCCAGACGCACGAGATAGCGCGCGTAAACATCCCCCTCCTCGCGCGTGGGTACGGCGAAGTCAAACTGGTCGTAGCCGGAATAGGGGAACGTCTTGCGGATGTCCAGCGGGATGCCGGCGGCACGCAAGATCGGTCCGGTGACGCTGTGCGCGAGGGCTTCCTCTGCCGTGATGACGCCAACCCCTCGCGTACGCTCCAACCAGATCGGATTGTCGGTCAACAGAGTCTCGTAATCGGCCAGGCGATCGGGGAAGAGGGCGATGAACTCGCGCACCGTTTCCTCGAAGCCGGCCGGCAGGTCTTGGGCCAGGCCACCGACACGGAAGTAGCTGGACATCATGCGCGCGCCGGAGACCATCTCGTGAATGTCGAGAATCATCTCGCGTTCCCGGAAGGTATAGAGCAACATGCTCATAGCCCCGATGTCAATGGCGTGCGTGCCCAGCCAGACGAGGTGGCTGGCGATACGCGTCAGCTCGCAGATGATCACACGCGCAACCTGGGCACGCGGTGGCGCCTCGATACCGAGCAATCGCTCTGCCGCCAGGACGAAAGCCAGACTATTGAAATGCGGCGAGAGGTAGTCCAGCCGGTTGGTCAGCGTGATGCCCTGGGTGTAGCGCTGATTCTCGAACGACTTTTCCACCCCGGTGTGCAGATAGCCGATGTCTGGCTCCAGCCGGGCAACCCGTTCGCCGTCCAACTCTACGATCAGACGAAGGACGCCGTGGGTGCTGGGGTGCTGGGGGCCAATGTTGACCACCATGTGACCGCCCTCGTCCCCCTCTTCCCAGGTAGGGAGCAGGGGGGCATAGGGCAGCGAGCCTTCTGCGCCCAATTCTGGCCGGGGGCGATCCGGTTGGCCGTTGCCATTCCCCCCGCCGGTGATCCAGCCGGTCAGTTTGCCTGTCCAGTCAGTCATAGTACGCTGTCGTAGTCTCTTTTCCTCGAAACCTCACTGTACCACTTTCGGTACCGCTTCGGCAAACGGGCCATCCCGTCTTGGCCAATGATTGCTTCAATAGCGAGCATTGGCATGATACCACCCTTCCGTTACCTTTCCGCAAAGGGTTTGCGTGCGTAAACCTCTTCCTGGTTGTGCGTGAAGGCGATTTCCTCCCGGCCCAGCGGATAGTCCTTTCGCAGCGGGTGGCCTTCCCAATCCTCCGGCATCAGGATGCGGCGCAGGTTGGGATGCCCTGTGAACGAAATGCCGAACATGTCGTACACTTCTCGCTCGTACCAGTCTGCTCCCGGCCAGATGCCGGTGACCGAGGGAAGTTCGGCCTCTGCTTCGGAAACCGTGACGTGCAAGCGCAGCCGCCGGCGATGGACCGGTGAAAGCAAATGGTACACCACGACGAAACGCGGCTCTTGCGGCAAGTAGTCCACCGCAGTCACGTCCGAGAGCAGCGCGAACTGCATGTCTTCGTCGTCGCGCAGGAAGCGAGCTACATCGAGCAGCGCGTTTTTTTCGACCTCGATGATTGTTTCGCCCAGCCGTGAAGTGACCACCCTGACAGTATCAGGCAATCGGGCCTCGATCTGAGTTTCCAGCGTTGCGTTGTCTTGCATTGATTTCTCACGTTCAAGGACACGGTGCGTGATGCGTCGCTCGACGCTCCGCATCTTGCTCAAGCCGCAATCTCCACCGAACCGGCTTCGAACAGCGTGCCGGCTCGCTCCGCTTCGATCTTCTCCTGCAACTTGATCAGGCCGTGCATCAGCGCTTCGGGACGCGGCGGGCAGCCGGCCACGTATACATCCACGGGCACGACTTCGTCCACGCCCTGGACGATGGCATAGTTGTTGAAAATGCCGCCACATGAGGCACAATCCCCCATGGCAATGACCCACTTCGGCTCCGGCATCTGGTCGTAGAGCCGGCGGACCACCGGCGCCATCTTGCGCGAGACGCGACCGGCAACGATCATCAAATCTGCCTGGCGCGGAGAGGCGCGCATGACCTCCATGCCAAAGCGTGACATATCCACCCGCGGCGCCTGTGCATGCATCATCTCGATGGCGCAGCAGGCCAGCCCAAACATCAGTGGCCAGATCGAGCGGCTGCGTGCCCACTGTATGGCCTGGTCTACCGTCGTCAAGACCATGCCCAAGTCCCCCGACTTATTGGGATCTATCGCCGGTATGGGCTGCTTCGCCGGCATGTCTACTCCCATTGCAAGGCCCCTTTCGCCCAAACGTACAGAAAACCTACCAGCAGCACCAAGAAGAACACCCCCACCTCAATCAGGCCAAACCATCCGAGCTGCCGGAATACCACTGCCCACGGGAACAAAAAGATAATTTCAATGTCGAAGACGATAAAGAGTGTGGCCGTCAAATAGAAACTGACCGGTAACCGGCGCATGGCGGGACCAAAAGGGATCATGCCTGATTCGTACGGTGACTGCTTGGTCGCAGAGGGATTTCGTGGCCCTAAGACCTTGGACAATAGGAGCACCAAGCCGGCCAGACCGGAGACCAGTACCACCAAAGTCAGAATTGATAAATAATCATTCCACACTTGCGCCCCCCTTTTTTAGCAGAAAAGGAGGGCGAATGGCACCAGCTTCACCCTCCCTTACTCTCCTGTAGTGAATTATATCACTACGCTTTGTGTTTGTCAAATACCAGAAAAACCTG
>CAYWAK010000006.1:0-4175 GCA_964455755.1 uncultured Ardenticatenales bacterium
ATTCCGACACCGGCTCGACTGCACCGCTCGAGTTGTGGCAGAAAGGCCGCGTCCGGCCGGAGGGGCCAACAGATCTGATTATCGCATACGCGTCTACTGATCGCGCCGCACACCCGCTGTATCGGTGGACGGGACGGGCGTATCGGTCGGCGGGACGTGTGTGTCGGTCGGCGGCACCGGCGTTGCGGTCGGGCTATGCGTTGCGGTCGGCAGCGGCGTGTCGGTCGGCAGCGGCGCGGTGGTGCTGGTAGGCACTGCGGGCGTTTTCGTTGCCGGTGGTATGGCCGTTGCGGTTGGCAATCCGGTGGTTGCCGTCGCTGTAGCCGAAGGCACGGGCGTTCGGGTTGGATATGGTGTTGTTGTGCGTACGGCCGTTGCCGTCGGAAGCGGCGAGGGCGATGGTGGCGGTACGGGCGTAGCGCTGGGCTGCGTTGTTCGCGTGGGCGGTGGCGTGGGTGTGGGCGGCGGCACCGGCGTCTTCGTGTACGGTGGCGTCGGCGTGAGACGCGGACGAACAGTGTGCGTCGCGTTCGGTATCACCGTGGCGTTTACGGGGGAGGGCGTGAGCACCGCGGGCCGGTTGTCCGGAGCAATCGCCAAGGCCACCAGGCCCAGTCCGTAGCAGGGCAGGGTGATCAATATGATGGCAATAAACAGGCCATACATCGCGCGCCGCTGCGCCGGCAACATCTCATACCATGATCGAGGCCAATTCAATTCATGAACCTTTGCAAAGATAAAAATTGCCCCGCTTGCTCGCCGGGATCTCCTGACCGAGGCGAACAGAACAGGGCTCGGTCAGGGGACCTTCGCCCAGCGGTGGTAGGCGTCGTGCTACTTTCACAACAGTGCCCATGAGCGATTGCGCCACCAAGGATGAAAATACGTCGGGCGTGGAGCGTGGATCGTAAGGCGCGCAACCGTGACACCTGACACTTTATTTTCATAATAGATTCCTTTTGGAACTGCCTTCGTATAAGCAAAGAGAGTGCCATGGGAAAAAGTATGAACCGCGCTCACGCTTCCGGTGGAGAAGTACGTTTCGCCAAAGCAAACAATATGCTGTTGGTCAGACGGGAGGTGAGCAAACCATTCTGCATGCTTTGTGTCTTGGTGCCTTTGCGGTAAGAGAAGAACACAGGTAACAAGTATGCCATTTCCATACGGGATTATACACCGTTTTAGGCAAAGAGGCAATTAGGCAGGGTATAACGCAAAAGTAGGGGCGAGGCATTCCTGCAGCCCCCTGAGAGGGACAAACCCCTTTGGTCTGCCCCACAGCAATGGGAGACCCTGCGTAGGGGAGAATGCCTCGCTCTTACTCTTACACCCATTTGGCAAAAGCATTCCTCTATGATATAATGTTCGCGCTCGTTCCGGCCTGGCAGGGTGTGGCCGGCAGCAAACCACCCAGCCGGGTGGTGCATTCCGCGAAAGGTGGTGTTAAGTTGATGCGTATGCGTTTCGTGTGGGTGGGACTTGTTGTTGCGATATGTTCACTGCTCCTTCTTGGTTCCCTCGTCGCTCAAGCCGCACTCCCGCCAACCATAAATGACTTCCCGGGCCAGCAGTCACCGGCTGCGCCTGATCGTCTCCCCCATCTGGGGAATGACCATCCGGGCATCTATGCCTTCTACGATATCTATAATTTTGATCCCAACACCTATCACTTGGTGGGGGGGCATCGCTCGTTCGACTGGAGCCAGTTGGAACCGGATGAGGGCAGCTATGTCTGGACAAACTCCAACTCCGACATCGAGGTTTGGCTGAACGCGGAGGCCGCCAAGGGCAAGGCGGCAGGACTTGGCATCCAAACGTACGGACGATATGCCAACGATTTAAGCCCGGCGACGCCATTATGGGTGCGCTCCGCCGGCATGGCCACCATCACCTGCAACGATGGGCGAGAACGCATTCCCGACTACCGAGATGCCGTCTATCAAGCTAAATACCAGAGTTTCATCAACGCGCTGGCCGCCAAGTACAAGAACGACCCCCGTATCGCCTGGGTGCAGATCGGCGTGGGCTTGTGGGAAGAGACACAGCCTGCTTACGGAAACGACAAGAATTGTGTCGCAGCCGCTTTTGGCGGAACAGCTTTTGATCAGAGCCTGGCCTGGTTGGACTACGTCAAATGGGTGATTGATACCTACAGCGCAGCCTTTGGTAGCAGCAAGCCGCTTTTGCTGCAATATGTGCCCATCTTCCACGCCAGTTGGGAGCGGGATAGCTGGACTCAGTATGCGGCCAGCAAGGGCGTAGGCCTCAAACACAATGGTTTGCAGGCCGATCACGACAATGCGCTGGTGCATTACGCGCCCCTTTTCACCTACAGCGACACGATCCCCATCGCCTTTGAAACATACGGGCCGCTGGGGGGCAGCGCGTACGTGACCGATAGCACGCAGATCTACTGGGCAACGCTTGCCGGTCTGGAAAAACATGCGGACTTCTTCAGTTTCTCACGAGACATGTTTACCGATAGCCTGACCTTCAACCTGGCGACCAACTACGAAACCTTCGACTTCGCCAACCGCTACGCGGGAAAAACGGTTACCAACACCCCGGCCGTTTGGGTGGCCTTGCGCAGTTCCGAACACCTCGGTCAATACGAAAAAGGCGACCCGAGCAACTACGATTTCTGGCTCTACCAGAATGATAACGTAGCCCAGGGCCAGACGGTGGCCGTGTTCAACGTGGATGGCACAAAGGAGGGTCGCTACGCTCGCCGAACGGATTGGGAAAGCTTCAATCGCTACATGTGGTTCGACATAGACGACGGCTTCACCTTCACCAACCCGGTCACCATTTCCGTGGTGTACAAAGACATAGGCACAGACACTTGGGAACTCATCTACGATGCTGTTGGTGATCAGAATAAGAGCGCGGGGGTTGTCACCAAGACAGGCACGGGCGCATGGCTTACGAAGGTCTTTGTGCTCAACGATGCGCGATTGTTGAACGGAGAGCTTGCCGGCAACGATTTCCGCATTGATTGCCTGAACGACGGCGACGAGTACATCCACTACGTGGAAGTAGCCCGCGAGGGGGGACAAAGCGGCTCGAACAGCGCCTCAATTGCCGGCACGGTGAATTTGCAGGGCCGGCAATCGCCGCCCGCTCCGAGCTGGGCCGTGCCCCTCAGCGTGACGCTCTACGCGCCGGGCGGTACCATACCACTCTATTCCTTCACGCCAACGAGCGACCAATCGGGCCAATTTAGCGTCAGCGGAATCTTGCCGGGCACCTACGATGTGCGGGTCAAGAACGAACACACGCTGCGCAACGTGCTTTCCAACGTGATCCTGAACGCCGGCAGCAATGCGCTCAGCGCCCATACGCTGAAGGAAGGGGACGCCGACGACAGCAACAACATCAACGCCGTTGATGTGTCCGTGGTGGCGGGGACGTATAACAAAGGCCCCGGCGACGGCGGATATGACGCCCGCGCCAACTTCAACGAAGATACCATCGTGAATGCCCTGGACGTTTCGTTGATGGCTGCAAACTATGGCCAGTACGGCGATGTGGTCGTGAGTACAACCGTGGCCCAACAGACGGTACCCTATCCCCCAGACTCGACTTCCGTCTCACCGCTGGGCCAGACGGGAACGGTGCAGATCGTCTTGAATCCCTCCAGCCCATCCGTAAATGTCGGCGACATTTTCACGATGGATATTGAGGTGCAGGCCGGAGCGCAGGCGGTCAGCGCCGTGGATGCTTTCCTGAACTTTGATCCGGCCTACCTGCAGGTGGTGGATGCCGGCGGCAGCCCCGCAAACAGCATTGAGAATGGAACTGCTTTGCCTGTCTCTTTTTTGAATGCTGTAGACAACAGCACAGGAACGATTGACTTCTCCGCGGCCACGTTCAGCCCCAGCCCACCCAGTGGTACGTTCACGCTGGCCACGCTACGCTTCAAGGCCCTGGCCGGAACGACCGGGACGGCAGTGACCTTCTCTACTGCCGCGCCACGGGAAACGACGGCGGCTTACCTGGGGACGAACGTCCTTGGCGGCGTCACCGATGGCAGCGTCGTTATCCAAGGGCCGACGACCTACAACCTGTACTTGCCGATGCTCTACAAAGATTATGGGAAGACGCCAACGCCCACCGCAACCGGTACAGTGGCGGCAACGGATACGCCGACACCGACGTCCACTTCTACGTCAACG
>CAYWAK010000006.1:4275-7660 GCA_964455755.1 uncultured Ardenticatenales bacterium
ACGTCAACGCCTACGAGTACAGCAACGAGCACGCCGACCGAGACTCCTACGCCGACGGCTACCGCCACGAACATTCCGGTGGTGGTGACGAACACGCTGCAAGGACCGGCAGTCACGGACGACACCTGGATGGATGGCAGCAATTGGTGGACGAACTACGAGGGCTTGCCCACCATGGAAGTCCACGGCGCTCCCGGCGACGGCCGCCAACCGCTCATCCGATTCGATCTCTCCGGCCTGCCGCCGGACGCGGAAATCCTCACCGCCACACTCAAGCTGTGGGATACCATCGTTTCTGGCAGCGGGGCCATTGATGTCGGGGCATACGCCCTTCTGAAGGATTGGAATGTCGCGGAAACGAACTGGTACAGCGCCACAAATACCGTGGCCTGGACGCTCCCCGGGGCCGCTTCGCCGGACAATGACCGGGTCTCCACGTACGAAGACACCACGCACCTGACGAGTGCGACGCGCTGGTACGGTTGGGACCTGACCTCCCTGGTCACGCAATGGGTGGCCACGCCCGGCAGCAACCACGGGGTTATCCTAATCGACCGTACCGGCAGCGCGTCCAGCCACACCCTGGCAGCCAGTGAGTTTTCCGATACCAGCGTGCGCCCGATTCTGGAACTGGTCTATCGTACGTCTCTCTCGGGGATGACGCCGACGCCAACCGCTACGCCGTTGCCCCAGTCGGCTACGATTTCCTTCCAGTATGGGGTCAGTCCCGACACGAACTACACCGGTGTGGAAGATGGCTATCTGGACGAGTGGAACCCGACGGATGCGCACTTCTCCGGCGAGATGATCTTGCGCAACGGGCCACGTCGCCCAATCTTGCGCTTCGACATCTCGGCGATCCCGATCACGTCCACGGTCACCTCGGCAATTCTGGAGTTGCGCGCCTCGTCGTACCAGCAATACGACTGGCCGCTCACCGTTAGCGCCTATCGCTTGTTGCGCTCCTGGAATATTCTGGAGACGACATGGATCAGCGCGACGAACAGCGTTGTCTGGGCCACGGCCGGCGCCGATGGCCTTGGCACGGACCGTGTGGATACAGCCGATGACGCGGCGACCGTGGATGCACCCAGCCAAACGTACACGTTCGACCTGACCAACATGACCCAGCAGTGGGTTTCTGCGCCGGCTCAAAATGATGGATTGCTGCTGATCGGTGCGGGGAATACGACCGAATACCGCTTCTACGCTTCCGAGTTGGGTGGGCCGGAGAGCTACCGCCCCAAACTTACGGTCAGCTACAACCTTCCTCCCGCCTCGCCGACGCCGACACCATCGGCCACGCCAACGATTACGCCTACGCCGGTTCCTGCCCGAATCCATGGGAAGGTTTGCCAGGACGGCAACAGCGATGGTGGCTGTCAGGTCGGGGAGGCCGGGTTGCCCGGCGCGATCGCAAAACTGTGGCAGGTCACCTGCCCGATAGACCTCAGTCCGCCGCCCGGCGCGCCTCTCCTTACACAGACGACGGGGGCCGACGGCCTGTTCGACTTCAATGATCTGTCCCCCGACGATTATTGTCTGGGGCACGTGCCACCGGCGGGATACACGACGCTTTCTCAGGAACAAAGCATACATCTTGTCGCCGGGTCAGATGTCGAGTGGGATTTTGCCGACATAGCCGGCGGCCTGTAGGTGAAACACCGGGGCGGCAGATCGCAAAGGCGGTCTGGACCACAGCCCAAGGCGTTTGGCGCGTAGCCGGACAGACCGGTAGCTGTCGCGCAGCAAGATCGATTCCGGCTGGCTGACCTGCCGGTAACGGATTTGCACATCGTCGTACCTGTGTTTACGACGTGACACCAGGCAAGTACATTCATGAGGACCTCGTTATGAATCGATTGCAACATATCCCTTTGCTCTTGCTCTCCACACTGCTCATCGTTTGGGGGATGGTGTTAGCCCGCCCGGCAAGCGCCAGGCTGCCTATCGAAGAAGATGGGCAACCGGCGTCGCCGAACTCGACGCTCAACTTCTCCGGCACCGTGTATGAAGGCGTGGTAGGCAATGCAACGCCGCTGGCCAATGTCACCCTGCAACTTTATGGGGCGCAGAATACGGCAACTCTCGGCTCCTGGCTGAGAAACGCCACGTCTGGCGCTGATGGGACGTACAGCCTGGAAACAAACAACACATCTTTTGCCTACTACAACATCATCGAGATTGTGCCTGACGGCTATTCGTTTTGGTCTGCATCTTCGCACAGCGGGGGAACTGTTGTCGGGCAAACGATACGTTTTGCTTCACCGGCTCCCGGCACGTACGTCCAGAACGATTTCTACGACAAGCGTCTGCCGACGGCGACTCCGACCGCTACCGACACGGCCACGCCCACGGCCACGCATACGGCGACGGCGACGGCCACCGCAACGGTCACGCCGACCCCCACAAACACACCCTTGCCTACGGCAACTCCCACGACGGGTAACCTGCAAGGGACCGTTTGGAACGATCTGAACGGCAACGCCACAAAAGATTCGGGCGAACCGGGCCTGGCCAATGCCCAACTGATCTTGCGCGATAGTCACAATGCACTCGTTGGTTCGCACACCACGGGCAGCGACGGCACCTATAGCTTCTCCAACCTCGCACCGGGCAGCTACAGCATTACCGAAGTGGACCCCCCGGGCTATTCATCCACGACGCCGAATAGCTGGGTCGTGCCGATTTCGGCCAACACGACGCTGGTACAAAACTTCGGTGACTGGATTCCGGTGACATTTACGGCGACTCCCACGGCAACGGCGACGCCGACCGAGACCCCCACGACTACGCCGACGCCGTCGGTCAGTCCCACAGCAGGGGCCGTGGTGATCTTGGCCATTGCGCCGGCGACGAGCAATGTGAGCGCCGGGGACATTTTCACGGTAGACATTCAGGTGCAGGCCGGCGCGCAAGCGGTCAGCGCCGTGGATGCTTTCCTTGACTTTGATCCGGCCTACCTGCAGGTGGTGGACGCCGGCGGCGTGCCGACCACGACCGTCACCTCGGGAACCAGCCTGGACACGGTCTTCATCAATCAAGTCGACAATGCCCAGGGGAAAATAGACTTTTCCGCAGCCACTTTCGGCACACCGCCGGCCGGTACGTTCACGCTGGCCACAGTACGCTTGAAAGCTTTGGCCGGAAACCTGTCCGGAACGCAGATCACCTTTTCCACAACCCCGCCGCGCCAAAGTGAAGCCGCATTTGGCGGACAATCGGTACTCGACAAGACAAACGGGGGGCTTGTGATCATCGGTGGGCCGACGGCGACGCCTTCGTCTACTCCCACCGCTACGTCTACTCCCACCGCTACGCCTACGCCTACCGCTACGCCGACGGCCACCACGGGGCCATCGGAAACGCCAACAGCGACGGCTAC
>CAYWAK010000006.1:7760-34202 GCA_964455755.1 uncultured Ardenticatenales bacterium
CGACGGCCACCACGGGGCCATCGGAAACGCCAACAGCGACGGCTACCCCAACAGCTACCCCAACAGCCACCCCAACGGCCACGCCGACCTACACCTCATCGCCTGTGGGGACGGTGCCCACCGGGACGCCATCTCCCACAGCCACGGTCTCGCCGACGCCGGGGCTGGACCTTGCCGGAGCCATCCCCTTGGCCTGTGGTAGTCAAAATGTGGGAGATACACGTGGAAAAAACAGCGGTGTTTCCCAATACGCGTGCCGTGTCTGGAACGAAAGTGGCCCGGAACAGGTGTACGTGCTTACCACTACGCTCACTCAGGACATTACCGCAACCTTGATTTACCCGCCGGCGATTGACCTGGACGTGTTCCTTCTGGCCGGCCCCGATCCCAATCAGTGCGTTGGCCAGACGCAAGACACCTATGCCACCTATCATAACGCCCCACCCGGCACCTACTACATTGTGGTGGAAGGTTTTGAGGGAGACGCAGGTCCCTACGCTCTGGACGTCAGTTGCCCGCTGGAGCCGGTGCAGGCCACCGCCACGCCGACCATTACGCCGTCGCCCACGGCGACCCCGATGCCGTCCGCCACACCTGGCGCGGATGTCTACTTGCCGATCATACGGCACGACCCGTCCCCGACGCCAACCGTAACCCCCACGCCAACCGTAACCCCCACGCCGAACCCGTACGACATCGGGGTCAACGCCGGCGGCCCAGTGTATACCGATTCGCTGGGCTTCGTCTGGCAGGCAGACGCCAAGTATGGGGTTAGCGCTGCATCGCAGCCAGCCTCCGGCTTGTTCAATGGCCTCTGGACCCCGGCGGCAACCCAGAATCTCCCCCCTGCGGGCACCTGGGGATACGATCCGGGGACGGATGTGCCGGAAAACCTGCAGGTCGGTACGACCACACATTTGATTAATGGCACAGACGATGCCGAGCTCTATCAAACCGAACGCTGGGGGATGTCGGCCTACCGTTTCGATGTACCTGCCGGACATTACAATGTGGAGTTGCGCTTCGCCGAGATATTCTACCTGTATAGCCATCCGGGTGACCGCGTCTTTGACGTGCAGATCGAGGGCCAGACGGTACTTCTGAACTATGACATCGTCCAGACGTCAGGTCAATATGTAGCCGTAGTCAAGTTCTTCCCGGCCATCAACGTGACAGATGGCCGGCTGGATGTGGAAGTCATCCACCACGCGCCGGAACATGGCTACGCGAAAATCAGTGCAGTTCGTATCTTTCGGGCAGGGGATTAGCCCAGAAGGAGGATAACATGAAGAGGATCAACGGAGAAACACAGAACCGCAGACGGCTATGGTTTGCTGTCACCGTAGTGGTCGTGGCCGTGGTCTGGCCGGTAGTTGCCTTTGCCATGGCATCACAAAACAACAATGCGACAGCCGGCGGAAGTCACGGGTCGCCGGCCATGCCGGTTGCACCACCCAGCACGTCAACGGCGACGCCGAGCGCGACACCATCGCCTACAGTGACTCCCCCCACCATTTGCAATGAGGTGCTGGAGTCTCAGCTCGAAGCGGAGGATGGCCATGTGGTCGCTCCCATGGTTGTGGTCAGCGATACGTCTGCGCTGGGCGGGTATTATGTGCATACGCCGCTGGATGGCCTGGAAGGGGGATCTGTTCGTATTACGGTCACCGTCTCCACCGAGGGCTTCTACTACGTGCAGGCACGCGTCTGGGGGCCTACGGAGAACAACAACTCGTTTCGTTTCTCCGTGGACGATTCGATCTTTTTTGACTGGCTCTTCTACAAGGGGAGTACCTGGCAGTGGCAGCAGGTGCGCAAGTACTTCTATCCCTATCCCGAGCCGATCTTCTTTACCGTAGGAACCCATTATCTGCAGTTTGCTTTCCGTGAGCGAGATGCCCGGTTGGACGCCGTGCGTCTGTATCGCTGTACGACGTCCCCGCCGAAGACCTTCACGCCGACGCGGATTCCCACGAACACACCGACCGTCACAAACACGCCAACGGCTACGGAAACCGCCACGGCTACGTCCACCGCTACGGCAACAACCTCCAGCACAGCGACCGCTTCACCGACAAGTACGCCGACGAATACGCCGCTGCCACGGTTCTTCTTGCCATTGATTATGCGGGGGTTCGTCAGACCCTGACGTAGCAGTCATCATGAGCGGCCGGGTTAAAATCGTGGAGCAATGAGCGTCTGGCATCGGTCGTCTGG
This sequence comes from uncultured Ardenticatenales bacterium, assembly GCA_964455755.1. GTDB lineage: Bacteria > Chloroflexota > Anaerolineae > Ardenticatenales > JAADHH01 > JAADHH01. Next base: position 9,978 of record CAYWAK010000006.1, read on the forward strand.
TCTCCGAGCTGGGACATTAGGACTCATGTCCCACGGACACCTTCGTGAATCTGTGCTATAATAAGGGGCAAACCGATCTCTTCGGGTGTCCGTCAAAGGTTTGCGTTTGGAAGGCAACTCCTGCCCGCTCGCGGTAGATGATAATCCGCCGTTTGGGGACGCGGACTGTCGTCTGCTCTGAGCAAGTAAGGCAGCCCAAAACGAAAAAATGACGACCCCCTGATCTCTTTGGCGGGTTGGCGTTGCGTCATAGCTGTTCGTGGTCATGCTGGGGGCTGGGGGTAGAGAGAATCATTGCGACCCGCTGGACGAAGCCGGCAACTTACGTGTGAAACAACCATTTCCTATGAAAACACGCTTGTTTCTTGGACTGAGCATTGTCGTTTGCATGGCTGTCCTGATCGCCGGTCGTACACGGGCCTCCGGCATTGACCTGCCGGGTTTGTCCGTGCAGTCGCCGAGCGTGCAAATCACCACCTGGCCGGCGCCCGTGCCACCGGGCGGCGCTGCGCCGATCACCTGGCAAATCTCCGGTGGCACTACAGTCTCGCACAGCGACATACATTGGGGCGTAAAGAGTGGTCTGAATTGTCCGGACCCCTTGCCCAGTTCCACCGGGGATCACACGGGGGGCATGGGAAGCTATTCCGACTCGCTGACCATGCCGGCCGGACATGACTACCTCTGTTTCCGCGTTCATGCCACCATAGATGGCACCGATTACTACGACCCACCTTTGGGGCATGACCCCAAGATTTTGCCGGCTGTCCTTTACGGCAACGCCGGCAATGGAAACGACTGGGGGGATGGTGTGAATTATTGCAGCCCGTATAACGGCATTTGCTGGGAAACTGACCATCCCTTTTCAGCGCGCTATTGGGGATATGTGGGCGGGAGCATCCACCAGGTAACGGACGCCATCTCCGGCACACAAGACGTTGCCCTTTACCAGACGCAGCGACAAGGGATGACGGCATACAAGTTTTGGGTTTCAACTGCTTATGTCGGTACCTACGACGTGCAGCTTCGGTTTGCCGAACTGGATGTCTCCGGCCCCGGCCAACGGGTTTTTGACGTGCAGATCGAGGGCCAGCCGGTCCTCACCGGGTTTGACCTTTACACAGAAGCCGGGGGCAAGGATGTTGCGTATGATCGTACGTTTCAAGTCACGGTTGCCGATGGCGAATTGACGGTGGAGTTCCTGCCCGGAGTAGGCCAACCGGTGTTGAATGCGATCAGCGTGCGCGGAATCTCTGCCAGCAATAACGCGGCGACCGCGACGCCCACGCCCAGCGCCACGTCGTCCGTGACCACAACAACGGCGACCCCGTCCGCCACACCTACGGGTACGATTACGCCGACACCCTCGCCCACCGCCGAAATCACGACCACGGCAACGGTTACGCCTTCCGCAACCGCTACAGCGACACCGTCCCAAACGGTCACGGCCACGCCCAGCGCCACGGTCACGCCCAGCGCCATGCCCAGCGCCACGCCCAGCGCCACGGCCAGCGCCACAGTGACGCCGTCCATGACCCCCAGCGCACCGGCAGCGTCCGCCACACCAACCGCCAGCGAAACGGTTACCGCGACGCCCACGGCCACCGGTACCCCTGCTGATACGCCCACCGTCACCATCTCGCCCACGGCGTCGGCTACGGCCGCTCACTACATTCTGTTGCCGCTTCTTATTCGGGGCCGGTGGACGATTGGGCCGGGTTCCGTCCCGCATTATCCCCCGTAAGATTTGTGGCCGGCCTGTGTGTTGCGATTTGTCAATCTAATGGAAATCTCTGCAGTGAGCGCAAACGAAAGAAAGGATGGTTGCTATGAACAGAGCTAAATTATACAGCGGTTGGAATCGATTTGATCTCAGGGAGCTGGGAAGGCTGCTCCTGCTTATTGCTGTGATCATGTTCAGCCTGGGCATTACGGTAGCTTCCGCACACAACGTTGCCGGGGTAGGGGGAACCGGGGTAAATCTGTTGACCCCCTTGCGCCCGGATGGGCCGGCAGCGCCTGGCGTTGCGCTGGACACATTCCCGCCGATGGCCGCTCCCGGCGCAGCCATCCCGGTGAGCTGGATTGTAGCCGGCGGCACCACGGCCACAAACGTCCGCCTCCTTTGGGATACTACCTCTCATGACGGGGACAACCTGTATTCCAACATGACAACGCCGCAATCGGGCGGAATGCAGACCTACTACGCCACCATCGGTAGCCCCCGGACGAACGACACCATCTACATCAAGGCACGCGCTACGATTGACGGTACCGACTATTTTTCCGCCGAAGCCAAGATCGGTCGCGAATTGCGGATCAATAGCGCCGCGCCCGGGACCTGGCAAGACACGTCTGGAGCCTGGTGGTATGGGGACAGAGCCTTTGTTGCCCATAGTTGGGGATATGAAGGGGGCACGACGGCTGCCTCGTACGTCCCCATTGGCAACACCACCGAGGATACCCTCTACCAGACACAACGTCAGGGGACGTTTCGCTACCGCGTCTGGCTATCGAATGGCGCTTATCAGGGACGCTACCGTGTGGAGCTGCACTTTGCCGAGTTACAGGTATCCTCGGCGGGACAGCGTGTCTTCAATGTGCAGATCGAAGGTCATCCCGTGTTGCAAAACTTCGACATTTATGCCGCGGCGGGTGGAGCCTACATGGCAAATGTACAGACCTTTGACGTGCAGGTCATGGATGATGAACTGGACATAGACTTTATCCCGGTCAACGGTGCGCCGGCGGTGAATGCGATCCGCGTGACCGGGCTGGAGGCCGGCACACAGTTCTGCTTGAACGAAGCCGTCATCCGCAGTTGCGATGACACGACCTACAGCGGATCCAACCAGCACAATGCGAGTACCATGCGGCTGGGCGGCACGAACGTCGATAGTGGCGTGCGCTTCCTGAATTTGCCCATTCCGCAAGGCAGCCAAATTACCTCGGCCGGGTTGCAGGTCTTTTCCTCCGGCGAACAATGGGATGAAACCTCCGTACAGATTTACGGGGACAAAGAAAGTGAAGCTGGAGATTTCTGCTACCCCAACAGCAACGTTCCCGACCGGCCGCGCACTACCGCCAGCACGACCTGGAACCTCAACACCCTTTGGCATGGCGGCAATACCTACGACAGCCCCGACATTGCGCAGGTCTTGCAAGACGTTGTCGCCCAACCGACCTGGGCCGAGGGCAACGACCTGGCCCTGTTGCTGATCGGGCAGGGGAGCACGTCCTTCTACCGGACCATCTTTGCTTACGACGGCGACACCAGCCGTACCGCGCGGCTCTCGGCGTGCTACATCCCCTCCTGGTCGTTCACGCCGACCCCGACGCCCACTTCCACGCCGACGAACACACCAACGCCGACGAACACACCAACAGCGACGGCTACCGCAACAGCCACGGCGACAGCTACCGCAACAGCTACGGCCACCGCTACGCCGTCGCCAACCGCAACGCCGCACACCATCTACCTTCCCGTGGTGCTGAAGGCTTCGTGATGTAAGCGGAACGTGGCATCGCAGTAGGGTTTCACGGCCCGATGGTTGCGATAAGATGTATTCGCAACCATCGGGCCGTTTTTTTGTTGGAGATACGCGAAGGGGCAAGGCCGTTATGAAGAAACTGTCATGGAATGTCTTGCTCCCTTTCATTCGATTTTCATATCACCAGAGTATAATAAGAATGCTTGGAATAGAGGACACCATCTTTCAAAACAGGGCGAAGAGATAGACGACTATGACGACAAAGTTGATACCGGTCCAACAAACCACTTCACTGTCTGCCACATACCTGGCGCGTGACAAGCATCTTTACCAGGTACTCAAGCGCATTCTGGATTTGGTTATTGCGCTCACCCTTCTGGTGGTTCTATCACCGCTGTTTCTCGTGATTGCCTTGTGCATTAAGCTGGACTCTCCTGGACCGGTGATCTTTTCGCAGAAGCGCGTGGGCCGCTTGGATGGCAGTGACGAAGGCGAGCCAACGCAGTTCACCTTCTACAAGTTCCGATCCATGCGTCAAAACGCAGATTCAGCAGTGCATCGCCAATACGTGCAATCCTTCATCAATGGAAACCAGCGTTTCGTGGCAGAGTGCCAGCAGAATCAGGCTGTGTATAAGCTCGAAAGTGACCAGCGCGTCACCCGCTTTGGACGGTTTCTCCGCAAGACCAGCCTGGATGAACTTCCTCAATTGATCAACGTGTTGAAAAGGGACATGAGCCTGGTTGGCCCTCGCCCGGCATTGCCGTACGAAGTGGAGCAATACAAGCCGTGGCACTATCGCCGGCTGGAGGCCATGCCGGGTATCACCGGACTCTGGCAGGTAGAAGCACGCAGCACGGTTCCTTTCAATGAAATGGTCAACCTGGATATTCAGTATGCCGAACACCAGTCTCTGTGGCTCGATCTGAGAATATTGCTGCAGACGATACCAACCGTCCTGTCGGGTCGCGGGGCTGGATGATAGCCAAGTGCCCGTTGTATAGACCTTTCGTCATCAATACGAGAGCCTGGATATGACAATCCAGGCTCTTCTCTCTTCCGGTGATTAGCGAGATAGCGAAAGAGGAACTTGTGACAAGACCCGAATTGATTCGAATTGGTGTTATTGGTTGTGGATATTGGGGACCCAAACAAATTCGCGTTTTCTCTGAGATCGCGAATTCTTCGGTCGCCATAGTCTCTGACCTTCGCGAAGAGCGACTGAACCACGTGCGAGAACGTTATCCGGGCACGAAGACCACAAAGGACTATCGTGACCTGTGGAGTACTGACGTGGACGCCGTGGTCATAGCGACGCCCGTTTCAACACACTATTCCCTGGCCAAAGAAGCGCTCTTGGCCGGCAAACATGTCTTGGTCGAGAAACCGATCAGCTTCACCAGCGCCGAGGGAGAAGAGCTGGTCGAACTGGCCGAACGCCACAACCGTACGTTGATGGTGGGACACACGTTCGAGTATAACCCGGCAGTGGAATACCTCCGCGATTATATCGCCAGCGGGAAACTGGGCAAGCTCTATTACATCTCCGCTACGAGAGTGAACCTGGGCATCTTCCAAAAGGATATCAACGTCATGTGGGATTTGGCCCCACACGATCTCTCCATCTTGCGTTTCGTGTTGGGCATGAGCCCCATTTCGGTAAGCGCCTCCGGACAGGCCTACGTCCAGGAAAAAATCCACGATGTGGCCTATCTGACGCTCCATTTTCCGGACAAAGTGCTGGCCCACATCCGTGTCAGTTGGCTGGACCCCTGCAAAATCAGGCGACTCACCGTTGTCGGCAGCAAGAAAATGATTGTCTATGATGACGTCGAGCCGACAGAGAAGATAAAAATTTACGACAAGGGCGTAGACGTCCCTCCGTATAGCGATACCCTGGAAGAATTCCATCTTTCCTACCGCTACGGCGACATTACCACGCCGCACATCTCCCTCGCCGAGCCGTTAAAGTTGGAGTGCGAACACTTCATACACTGCATCGCGACCGGCGAGACGCCGCGCAGTGATGGCCGCAGCGGTGTAGAGGTCGTTCGCATCCTGGAAGTGGCCCAACGCTCCCTTTCCAACGGCAGTATGCAGGAGCCGGTCGGGTGAGGTCACGGGAGGCCACTCCGGTCTCGGTCATTCTAGGCAAGGGCGTCCACGTTGACGACCAAGTGCAGATCGGCTACCCATCGGGCCGCCTGCACGCGACAAGCCCCCTGGTCATCGGAGACGAGGCGCATATCCGCAGCGGCACCGTCATCTACGCGGGATCGCGGATTGGCCCGGGGTTGCAGACCGGCCACAACGTGACCATCCGCGAACAGAACGTCATCGGCGACCATCTCCAAATTTGGAACAACTCGACCATTGACTATGGCTGCTGGATTGGCAGCCACGTGAAAATCCACAACAACGTCTACGTTTCGCAGTACACCATCATCGAAGACGAGGTGTTCCTGGCCCCCGGTGTCATCGTGGCCAACGACATCCACCCCGGCTGTGCCTTCTCCGGCGACTGTATGCGCGGCCCGCACATCAAGCGCGGCGCGCAGATCGGCGTGAACGCAACCCTGCTCCCCTTCGTCACCATCGGCGAGGGGGCGCTCATTGGCGCGGGGAGCGTCGTTACCCGCGACATTCCGGCCGGCGCTGTGGCCTATGGCAACCCGGCCCGCGTGGCCCGCGATCGTCACACCCTGCCCTGCACCACTGGCATCACGGACGCTCCCTACCCCTTTTTCCAGACAGCATAATCATTCGACTCCCCCGTTCCCCGGCAGGACAAGACTTGCCCGGCAGCCTGTTTGATGGTATCATGTAGACCTGAAATGGTGCGTGCAGCGCCGCGTCAGACAGCGTAAGAACACACCCAAACGGCGGAGAAAGGGTTTTGCGATGGCAACGGACAAAAAGACACTCGTGCTCCTGGATGGTCATGCCCTGGCCTATCGAGCCTACTACGCCCTGCCGGAAACCCTGGCCTCTCCCCAAGGCGAGCTGACGAACGCTGTCTACGGGTTTACCACCATGCTTTTGAAGGTGCTTCAGGAAGTTCAGCCCGATTACATCGCCGTGGCCTTTGACGTGGGACGGACGTTCCGTCACGAGCAGTTCCCTGACTACAAAGCCCACCGCGCCAAAACGCCCGAAGAGTTGCACAATCAGATGGCCCGTATTCGGGAAGTGGTCGCCGCCTTCAACATACCCATCTTCACCCAAGAAGGGTACGAGGCGGACGACGTGCTCGGCACGCTGGCCCGCCAGTCTGCGGAGCGGGGCTTGGAAACGCTCATCGTCACCGGAGATAGCGACATCTTCCAGCTCATCACCCCCGAGGTGAAGGTGTTGATCACGGGCCGGCACTACTCCGATGCGACAGTCTACGACGAGACCAGGATCAAAGAACGGTACGGCGTACGCCCGGACCAATTGATAGACTTCAAGGCCCTGGTGGGCGATACGAGCGACAACATTCCCGGTGTGCGCGGCGTGGGGGTCAAAACGGCCAGCAATCTTTTGCAACAGTTCGGTTCGCTCCAAAACATCTACGATCACCTGGATGAAATCAAGAGCGCCTCCACACGCAAGAAGTTGGAGGTCGGTCGCCAGTCAGCCTTCCTCAGCCAATCGCTGGTCACCATCCGGCGGCACCTGGAAATTGCGCTTGACCTGAATGCCTGCCAAACCCACGACTTTGACCGCACCCACACGATTGATTTGTTCCGTGAGCTGGGCTTCCGGAGCCTTGTGAACCGGCTGCCGGCCAGCAACAAGGAAAACGAGGCAGCCGAAGCGGGAACGGCATCCCTGGAAGATGCCCCCACCGATTACCGGGTTATTACGACTGTTGAAGACCTTGCCGTGTTGCAGAAACGCCTGGAACAGGCCAAACAAATCGCCGTGGATGTAGAAACCACGAGTACTGACGAGATGCAGGCCAGGCTGGTGGGGCTGGCCCTCTGCCCGGCCGCCGGCGAAGGGTACTATTTGCCGCTGACTCACACCGGTGCGCCACAACGTTCCTTGCTGGAAGATGGCGCTGCGCAAACAATACCGAATCTGGATACGGAGCAGGTGCGCAGCATGTTGGCCGGCGTGCTGACCAACCCGAAGATCGCCAAGTTTGCCCACAATGGCAAGTATGACCTCACGGTCCTTACCCGCCACCGGTTCGAGGTGCGCCCCCTTACGGCCGATACCATAATCGCTGCTTGGCTGTTGAACCCGGGCAGCCAGGGATTGGGCCTGAAAACGCTGGCCTGGGAGCGGCTCGGCATCGAGATGACTCCCATCACCGACCTGATCGGCAAGGGGAAGAAGCAAATCACCATTGACCAGGTCCCCGTCGAGCGAGTTGGGCCGTATGCTTGCGCCGATGTGGACATGACCCTCCGTCTGGCCGCAGATCTGACATCGGAAATGCAGGACAAAGGGCTGTGGTCCCTTTTTACCGACGTGGAGATGCCCCTCTTGCCGGTACTGATGCGCATGGAGATGCATGGCGTGATGCTGGACATCCCCTTTCTCCGGGAAATGGGCGGCGACCTGGCCGGTCGCCTGGATGAGTTGCGGGATCAGATATGTGCTCTGGCCGGCCACTCTTTCAACATCAACTCTACCCAGCAGCTACGCGCGGTGCTCTTCGATGAACTTGGGTTGCCGGTCATCCACCGGACGAAGACCGGCCCATCTACCGACGCAAAGACCCTGGACGCCCTAAAAGATGAGCACGAGATTGTGCTCCTGCTGCTGGAACATCGCCAGTTGAGCAAGCTGCGTTCCACTTATGTAGAGGCGCTGCCGAAATTGGTCAACCCCCAGACCGGACGGGTTCACACCTCATACAAGCAGACCGGAACGGAAACGGGCCGGCTGTCATCCGCTAATCCAAACTTACAGAACATTCCTATTCGTACGCCGCTGGGGCGACAAATCCGCCGGGCCTTCGTGGCTCCACCGGGCCACCAACTTGTGGCGGCCGACTATTCGCAGGTGGAACTGCGTGTCCTGGCGCACCTCTCCGGCGACGAGAATCTGCAAGGCGCGTTCCTTCGCGATGAGGACATCCATGCGCGTACCGCTGCCGACATCTTCGACATCCCCTTGAAGAAGGTCACATCGGAGCAGAGGCGATTGGCCAAGTCCATCAATTTTGGCATCGTCTACGGCATGGGCGAATACGGCTTGGCACAGCGCACGGCGCTGAACCAGACGGAAGCGCGGCAGTTTATCGAAAGTTATTTTGCGCGTTATCCGGGGGTCAAAACATACCTCGACTCGGTCAAGCAGCAGGCGCGGGAGCAAGGTTACGTGGAGACAATCCTCGGGCGGCGGCGATTCTTCCCCGAGTTGCGGGCCGGCAGTCGCGCCGGCGGAATGATGCGCCGTGCGTCCGAGCGGGCCGCAATCAACATGCCGGTGCAAGGCTCTGCCGCCGACATCATGAAGCTGGCCATGTTGCGCATGGACGAAGCGTTGCGCCGCCAAGACCTGCGCACGGCCATGATCTTGCAAGTTCACGACGAACTTGTGCTGGAAGTGCCGGCCGACGAACTCGATACCGCCAAAGCGCTGGTGTGTGAGGTGATGAGTGAAGCCTACAACCTGGCCGTCCCTTTGAAAGTAGATGTAGAGGTCGGACCGAACTGGAGGGATTTGGAGAAAACGCTATGACATTGAGACATCGCATTGCTGACCTGATCAAACAAGCTGTCCGCCGGGCACAGAAGAAGGGCGCTTTGCCCCCTTTTGACCTGCCGCCCGTTATCGTCGAATTGCCGCGTCAGGCAGAGTGGGGCGATTATGCCTGGCCGGGCGCGTTGCCGCTGGCTCGTGTGGCCCGTATGGCGCCGGTAAAGATCGCCGAAGCGGTTGTCGCCCATCTGCCGGAAAACGATTTCATCGCCCGTGCCGAAGTCGCCCACCCGGGATTCCTCAATTTTACGCTGGATGACGGCTGGGTGGCGCGCCAGGTGGAGACGATACTCGCCGCCGGTGAGCAGTTCGGAACGGTGAACATTGGCCGGGGCCGGCGGGTGCAGGTAGAATTTGTCAGTGCGAACCCCACCGGCCCGCTGACCATGGGCTCCGGACGCAACGCCGTGTTGGGCGATGGGCTGGCCAACGTGCTGCGCGCCGCCGGCTACGAAGTGCAGCGTGAGTACTACGTCAACGATGCCGGTACCCAAATGCGGCTCTTCGGCGAGACGCTCTACGCGCGCTATGCGCAAGCCCTCGGCCGGGACGAACCGATACCGGAGGACGGCTACCGCGGCAGTTACATGGTTGACCTCGGACAAGAGGTTGCCGCTGCCGAAGGGTCGCGCTTCCTGGACATGCCGCGGGACGAAGCAGTCTCCGCCATCACCGATATCGGCCTGGAGAAAATGGTAGACAGCATTCGCGAAGACCTTGAACTGGTCGGAATCCAGTTCGACAACTGGTTCTCCGAGCGGAGTATCTACACGGGCGACCTCTTTGGGCTGGTGATGGCCAAGTTGCGCGGCGACAACCTTCTCGTGGAAAATGAGGGCGCGGTGTGGTTCGCGGCGACGGCGCTGGGCGGCAAGAAGGACGAAGTGATCATTCGTTCGGACGGCACGCCCGGCTACTTTGCTTCGGACATCGCCTACCACTACGACAAATTCGTCCGGCGCGGCTTCGATTGGGTGATTGATGTCTGGGGTGCGGACCATCAGGGGCACGTTCCCCGCATGAAGACCATGATGAAGGCCTTGGGATTAGACCCGGAACGGCTCACGCTGGTCCTCTACCAGTTGGTCACGCTCCGTCGGGGCGGGGAAATCGTGCGGCTCTCGAAACGGACCGGCGACATCATCACCCTGCGCGAAGTCGTCGAGGAAATCGGCGCCGATGCGTTACGCTTCTTCTTGCTGGCCCGCTCCGCCGATAGCCAAATGGACCTGGACCTCGATCTGGCAAAAGAGCAATCGGACGAGAATCCGGTCTACTACGTGCAATACGCCCATGCACGGATATCCAGCATTCTGCGCTATGCCACCGAGCAGGCCGGCACGGCTGGAGAAGGGCTCGCCCGGCCCGGCGGCGCGGACGGCAACGTTTCGTTGCTGACTCATCCGGCAGAGCAGGCTCTCTTGCGGCAGATGCTGCGATTGCCGGAGGTGGTGGAGCAGGCTGCCGAGAAACTCGCTCCGCACTATCTGCCCTATTATGCCCAGGAGTTGGCCCGTTCGTTCCACTCGTTCTACAAACAGTGTCGCGTCGTTTCTACGGAGCCGGCTGATCAACCCCTGAACCAGGCTCGTCTCAAACTGGTGGCTGCGGCCAGACTTGTCCTGGCCCGTACCCTACATTTGATGGGCATGAGCGCACCGGAGCAGATGTGATAGCGTGCCATTGCCCAGAAATCGTGGCGCGACCTTAGGTCAGTACACACCTAGGTAGCGATCTAACTCCCACTGGCTGACGTGCCGGCGATAGGCATTCCACTCTTCCTGCTTGGCTTTGAGGAACCGTTGGTAGATATGCGGCCCCAAGGCCCTTTGGACCACTTCGTCATCTCGCAGTGCTTTTAGCGCGTCCCCCAGAGAAGCCGGCAGGGTCTGCATTCCGCGTTCACGCATGTGCGCTTCGCTGAGTTGGTATAGATTCTCCTCCGTCGGTGCCGGCGGGGTGAGGCCCTTGCGAATGCCGTCCAGTCCGGCGGCCAGCATCACGGCGAAGGCCAGGTAGGGATTGCAGCTTGGGTCGGGGAAGCGGAGTTCCAGGCGGGTGGCTTGCACCCGCCCGTGACTGACGCGCGGCACGCGGATGAGTGCCGAGCGATTGACTCTCGCCCAACTGACGTAAACGGGGGCTTCAAAGCCGGGCACCAGTCGTTTGTATGAGTTGACCAGCGGAGCGACGATGGCACAAATCCCGCCGGCGTGAGCCAACTGGCCGGCGATGAAATGCAAGGCGATTTCGGAGAGGCCGTATTCGTTGTCCACGTCTACGAAGGCATTTTCGCCGCTGTCTTTGTAGATCAGACTCTGGTGTACGTGCATACCGGACCCGTTGATGCCGGACAGCGGTTTGGGCATGAAGGTCGCGTACAGGCCGTTCAACTGGGCGATGGCTTTCAGCACCACACGAAGCGTCACCAGACGATCCGCTGTTGTCAGTGCGTCGGCATATCGAAAGTCAATCTCGTGCTGGCCGATGGCGACCTCGTGGTGTGCCGCCTCTACGGTGATGTCGAAAGCGTGCAGCGCGTTGACCATCTGCCGGCGGATGTTACGGGCCATGTCTGTGCTGACATCGAAGTAGCCGGCCTGGTCGTGCGGCAACGGGGCAGGCTTGCCCTCGCGATCTCGTTGGAAGAGAAAGAACTCCGGCTCCGGCCCCGTGTTGTAGATGAAGCCCATCTCTTCCGCTTCTTTCATGACCAGGTCGAGGATATGTCGTGGCGCGCCGTGGAAGGATTCGCCGCGCGGGGTGTATAGGTCGCAGATCACACGGGCCGTGGTGCTCTCGTCGCCCCGTTCCCAGGGAATGACCGCAAACGTGGTCAGGTCGGGCATGAGGTACATATCACTTTCCGCGATGCGCACGAACCCTTCGATGGAGGAGCCGTCGAACCAGATGCCATGATCTACCGCACCATCGAACTGGTCCACCGGTATGGTTACGTTTTTTACCATGCCGACGATGTCCGTGAACTGTAGGTTGATAAATCTCACGTTCTCCCGTTCGATGACGTCTCGCACGTTGGCGTACAAATCTTCCTTTAAGTTCATGGTCACTCCTTCTGTTATGAAAACAGTAATCAGATACCAGTAGTCAGACGCTACGAGCAACGCTCCACGATTTTCATCGTTGGTGACGCGCAGCCGGGTTGTCATTGCGCGCCACAGGCGAAGCAATCTCCCCTAACAGGTGACAAGAAAGGCCGAAGGGAATCGATCCTTTCGGCCTTTCTTGAAATGTGCGAGCGTCTGCCTTTTCGTCAGAGTCTATGCATCGAAGTAAAGGACAAACTCGTGGGGATGCGGGCGCAAGCGAACGGCATCCACCTCGTTCTCACGCTTGTAGGCAATGTACGTTTCCAGCAGGTCAGGGGTAAAGACCCCGCCCTTGGTCAAGAATTCGTTATCTTCTTCCAGCGCGGCGAGAACCTCTTCGAGCGAGCCGGGCACCTGGTTGAGCTGTTCTATTTCTTCCGGCGGAAGCTCGTACAGGTCCTTGTCCATCGGGTCGCCGGGGTCAATGCGGTTCTCGATGCCATCCAGGCCAGCCATCAGCAAGGCGGCAAACGTCAGGTATGGGTTGCATGACGGGTCTGGTGTGCGGAATTCAAGTCGTTTGGCAGCCGGGCTTGCAGAGTACATGGGAATGCGGATGCAGGCCGAGCGGTTGCTTTGGGAGTAGGCCAGGATCACCGGCGCCTCAAAGCCCGGTACCAGGCGACGGTACGAGTTTGTGGTTGGAGCGGCGAAGGCCAGCAAGGCCGGCGCGTGCTTCAGCAGGCCGCCAATGTAGTATCGGGTGATTTCCGAGGTGAGGGCATAGCCTGCTTCATCAAAGAAGATGTTCTGATCGCCTAACCACAGACTCTGGTGGACATGCATGCCGTTGCCGTTGTCTCCAAAGAGCGGCTTAGGCATGAAGGTTGCGGTTGTGTCGTTCTGCCGGGCAATGGTCTTGACTATGTACTTGTAGATCATCATGTTGTCGGCCATTTTCAGCAGGGGAGCATAATGCAGGTCAATCTCCGCCTGGCCCGCAGTGGCTACTTCGTGGTGATGAACCTCTACTTCTACACCTGCGGCTTCCAGGGCCAGCACAATCCTACTACGCACATCTTGCAGGGTGTCGGCCGGCGGCACCGGGAAGTACCCTCGCTTCGGCTGGATCTGCGCGCCAAAGTTCGGCTCCATGTCCTTGCCGCTGTTCCACCAACCTTCGACGCTATCTACCATGTAGAAGGATGAGTTCGGGCCAGTGCTATAGCGTACGTCATCGAACAAGAAGAATTCGGCTTCCGGTCCCCAGTAGCTCGTGTCGGCGAGGCCAGTCTGTTTCAGGTAGTTCTCGGCCTTCTTCGCCACGTAACGAGAGTCTCTGGTATACGGCTCCAAGGTTAGCGGGTTGAAGATATCGCATATGATGGAAAGGGTTGGCACCTCCAGGCCGGGGTCTATGAAGGCGGTACTCGGGTCGGGAATCAAGATCATGTCCGATTCGTGGATATGCTGAAATCCGCGAATGGACGATCCGTCAAATCCAATGCCTTCTTCAAACAAACCCTCCGTAAGTTCCTGTGCCGGGAGGCTGAAGTGATGCCACGTTCCAAACAGATCGGTGAACCGTACATCCACGAACTTGACTTCGCTTGCCATCTTGAGTATATCTGCTACTGTTTTCGACATAGTGTTCCTCCTCGTAAAAGATTAAGTGTGAATGCACAACCGGTTGCCCCTTTTGAAACCTTCGTCTTGCCAAAACAAAAGCCTGTTCCCATCACAAAAAGAGGGCACAGGCTTCTTTGCTCGAAAAGGGGACGGCACAACGTTGTCCAGTGTATTACAACGACGTTAGCTTAACACAGGAAAGGCGTTTTGTCTATGGGCAACTTGCACAAAATCCTTTTGGCGTGTTACACGCGCTCTTGGACGAGCAGCGTAGAAATCGCGCCCGCCACGACCAAGAGGCTGACGACGCCAAAGCCCCAGAGGTAACCGTAGTACTGGGAGACGATGCCGGCGACCGGTGGCCCCACCGCAAACCCCAGGTAGAGCACGGCGCTATAGCCGCCCATGGCCACGCCGCGTAACGCGGGGGTCGTGGCGTCGGAGATTTCGGTGAGCAGGCAGACGTACGCCGTGCCCACAGCCACGGCCCCGCCCGCCAAGACCACGGTGAGCATAACGGCACTCGTTTGCCAGGGCACCAGAGCCAGGGCCAGGGCGAAACCCAACAACGAAGTCGGTATGAGTTTGTTCCGCAGATTGCGGTCGTTGGCCAGGGGGCCTACCGGTATGCGAATGAGCGCGTTCGATGCGGAGTAGAGGCCCATGATCAGCCCAATCGTCTGGGGCATATACGATGTTTCTACGGCGTAGAAGGGGAAGATTCCGGTGACGGTCCCCGTCCCGCAGGCCAGACCCATCGTGGCCAGCCATGCCGCGATCACGCGCCGGTTGCGGAGCAATGCGGAGAATCGCGGGGGAGGGGGCGATCGGACGCCTTCGGGAGCCGTTTCTTGGGACGGTCGTTCCGCCAGTTCAGCGCCTTTCGCGTTGGTGATGAAGCTCCAGGCGACAATCCAGGCCACGGCGAAGGCCGCAGCCGAGACGAGGAACGTCGGGCTGAAGCCGGCGCGTTGGATGAGGATACCCCCGACGATTGGCCCTACCGTCAGGCCGGCATGCGCCGAGAGGGTCAGCCAGGCGTATCCCTGGCCGCGCCGGTGTTCGGGCACGGTGTCGCCGGTGAGGGCCATCGCTGTGGGCAAAAATCCACCGGTGGCCAGGCCGGAGAGGGCCATAAACACGAACAACCAGGCGACTGTCGAGGCGCCGGCCATCAAGAAGGAGGCCATGCCCCCGCCCAGGATCATCAGCAAGATGACGCGCCGTCTCCCCCACAGGTCGGATACGCGTCCCAGGGGCAAAGAAGCTGCTGCCGCAGACAAGGCGAACGCGGTGCTAAACCAGCCCACTTCGGAGCGGCCTACGCCGAGGTTTGCCGCTAACAGCGGGACGGCCAGGGATCGAACATGGTTGCCGACAAAGAACAACCAGGTGGTGAGGATGATGGAGATCAAGGGGCGCGACTCTCTGAGGCGATGACGCGTGGGCCGGGGCCGGGGCAGTTGCGCAACACCCGCCGCACGCTCGGCAGGGCCTGCAAGCGGCGCTCAACTTCCTGGGCCTCCGTTTCTTCGCACAGCACGTGCACGTTGGGGCCGGCGTCAATCGTGAAGTAGGCCGACAGCCCTTCCTCCCGCCACTCGCGCACGGAGAGCATCACGTGAAAGGTCTCCGGAAGCCAGTAGAAAAGGGCGGGTTGGGACGTCATCATCACGGCGTGCATAGCGATGGCGTCTTGCTCGATCAGCGGGCCTAACGTGCGGAGGTCGCGGGCCTGGATCGCCGCGCGCACGGCGGGCACGGCGCGCTCCACTGCGGCCACACGTGCGGCGCAGAGCGGGCTGCCCGCGGCCAGGCGGTGACCCTCTGCCGAGGAAACCGCTTTGTGCCCCTCGGCGACTACGGCGATGAGGTCGTGCAGCCTCCAGTGTTCCGGCGGTGCGAGCGGGTGGGCATACGACGAAGCGTCATCCGTGCCGGCAACCCATTCCACGTAACCGCCAAAGAGCGACCGGCATGCAGACCCCGAACCGAGGCGGGCCAGGCGGCTCAACGCCCGGGCGGATAGCTCCAGGCCAAGGGCCGCCGCGGCCGCGACCGTCAGGGCCGCGAAGCCGGAAGCGGAGGAGGCGATCCCCGCGCCGGTGGGGAAGTTGTTGTGGGAGACAACCTGCGCCCGCCACCCGATTCCGGCCAGATCACGAAGATGGTCCAGGTGTTGGCGTACCCGTGTCCGGGCGGCATCTGTGGCCGGCTGCCCGTCCAGTTCCAATTGGTCGTCGTCTAACGCGGGATCAAACGCTATGGTCGTGGTCGTTCGTGCGCGATCCAGGGTGATGGAAATGCTGTCGTTCAGGGGCAGGTTCAATTCGCCATCGCCTACGCCCCAATATTTCAACAGGGCAATGTTGGCGCCGGCCTCGGCTGTCGCCTTCATCACGTCCTCTCCGATTCGAGAGCGGCGGCGATCTTGCCGATGAGCCGGTTGATTTCGTCGAGACGCAACTTGTGGCTGGCCCGATTGACAATCAGGCAGGCTTCGATATCCAAGATGGTCCCTGCTTCCACCAGATTGTTTTCGTGCAGGGTGCGGCCCGTTTCGACGATATCCACGATGATGTCGGCCAGGCCCGCTTCCGGCGCGAGTTCGATGGACCCGCCCAGGCCGACGATTTGCGCGGAGAGGCCTTGCCTGCGGAACCACCGCTGGGTGATCGCGGGGTACTTGGTGGCCACACGCAAGTCGTGGGCCTGGCGCAGGTCCTGGTGTTGGCGGTCTCGTGGAGCCGCCAGCACCATTCGGCATCGCCCAAAACCGAGGAAGAGGGGGAGCAACACGTCAGCACCGGTCTCTTCCAGTACGTCGCGGCCGGCAATGCCCAGGTCTGCCACACCATGTTCCACGTAGACGGGCACATCAGGCCCTTTGGCGGAGAGAAAGCGGAGTTCGCCTTGCGGCTCGTCCATCATCAATCGCCGGCTCTTGGCGCGTAATTCCGTCAAATCGTAGCCTACCTTTTCGAAAAGTTGCAAGGAAGGCTCAAGCAGTTTTCCTTTGGAAAGGGCCAGGGTTAAGGGTTGTGAATCGTTCACGAAGTCACTCCGTCTTTGTTGAGATTGCGCGTTTACAGGACAAGACCGTGGGGATGTGTCGTTCGCGGGCCGCGGCGATGACGTCTGCCAGCGGCTTGCCCTCGACATCCAGCTCTACCCGTTGCCCGAAGGTGCGTCTCCGCAACAGGTCGGCCAGGCATTGGGGGTGGTCGCAGGCGACCATGACCGCGTCGGGGCGCGGCTCGACCGGTTTTTGGCCGGCACGCTCCAGCACGCGCACGGCCCGTTCGAGGAGCAGGGCGAAGCCGACTGCCGGGAAATCTGCCCCAAAGCGGGCCAGCAAGTCGTCGTATCGCCCCCCGCTGGCGATGGCGTATCCGGAGCCGGCGGCGAAGGCTTCGAAAGTAATGCCGGTGTAGTAATCCATGCCGCGCACTTCGCCGAAGTCAATCATCACCACTTCGCCCAAGCCGTATGCTTCCAGCAGTTGGTACACCAGAGCGAGGTGGTCGATGACGGCGTGCGCGGCATGTTTTGCCGGCAAAAGATTGCGCGCGCGGCCCAGTATGTCCGGCCCACCGCAAAGACCGGGAAGGGCGAGAAGGAGTTGGCGGTCTGGTTCGGCGACGGATGTGCGGGCCAATTGGCGGTCGAGCAAGGGCACGTTACGCCGGTCTACGGCTTCGGTGATGGCTTGCGTTTCCGTTTTCGAGAGTGAGAGGCTGGCCAACAGGTTCCGGAAGAATCCGATGTGGCCAATGCTGAGGCGGAAGTTTTGGATTCCCAGCACGCGGATCGCTTCCACGGCCAGCGCCACAATTTCGGCGTCTGCATGGGGCGAAGCCGTACCGATCAGTTCGGCGCCGGCCTGGTAAAACTCTCGTTGTTGGCCACCGTGCGGGTCTTCATAGCGAAACACGGTTGCCACATAGGCATAACGTTGTGGGAGGGGCTGGTCGAAACGATGGGTAGCCGCGATGCGCGCGATCGGCACGGTCAGATCGGGGCGCAGAGCCAGCGCTTGCCCTTCCCGGTCGAAGAAGCGGTACATGCTTTCTTCCAGACGGGGGCCGGCGCCAACGGCCAGCGTGTCGAAGTATTCGAATGTGGGGGGAATGACTTCGTCGTAGCTCCAGGCAGAGAAGTGCCGGCGCAGCCGGTCGCTGAGGGCTTGCAGTTGGGCAGCCGGCGTGCCAAAAAGGTCTTTTACCCCTTCGGGAAGCAGCCGGCGGCCCTCGAAGGGGCGTATCGATTTCATGGGCTTTGTTGGCGATGTAGACGAGCGTGATGGTGTCATCGTGTGGCCTCACTTACGGAAGAATTCGATCACATCTTCGCGCGGTTTTCGGGAAGCCAGCACTTCGATGTAGGTTATGCGGTGCCAGGGGAAGAGGAATTGAACAGCCTGGCGATCAACGTGGGGCAGCGCCTTGCCATCTCGGCGGCGTGGGTTTGTCAACAGGACGTAGTTGTCTGTGGTCTTGGGTAAATCTTCGATCTCTGCTACCATCGGGTCTTCGTTGGATAAATGGATAATCACAGTGTATGCCATGCGCTTTGCTCCGTTCTTTTTCTGTTCATTACGCGGGACGAGCCTGTGGTCTTTCGTTTTTTTGCACGGAAAGTGTAAGGTGTACAGTACCCACAATTACTTCATACGCTTTGTCGTCTTCAAGTGATACGGGACGGTTCGTGGAAAGGCGTTTGCCCTGCAGCCAGGTGCCGTTGGTGCTGCCCAGGTCTTCGATTTGCACAATCGTTCCTACACGGTGGACACGCGCATGCGCTCGCGATACGCTAAAGCTCGTATCACCCAGGATTCCTAAATCCACATTGGGACGTATGCCGGTATCAGTGTCTTTGCGCCCAATCACGATTTCGTCTGTGAGGGGCAAGTCCAGCGCCATGCCGGTTGCCTGCACTACGATGTGCAGGGAGGGCGTAGACCGGGCGGCGTCTGGTGCGTGACCGGCGCGCGCTGCGTTCGTGAGGGCCGTGCCACACTGATCGCAAAACAGCGTGTTGGGCAGGTGTTGGGCCTGGCACAGCGGGCATGAAATCATGGCACATCTCTCGGCGCTTGCAAGGCCAATCTGCGTGTGCCATATTTGATCCATTTGCCGCGGGCTCGGGTCAAGGTTCCCGTGTTCTTGACGTGTTCTGCCTCGTGTAGCGTGGCCCAGGCGAGTTCTGTTTCGTGCAAATCGAAGAGACGGGTGGCGACGGCTTGCAGGCGTCTGCTGGCCTCCATTGGTTGTCCCTGCTCCATGTCTCGCCAGGCCTGGCTGCGGAGTTTATAGGCCGTCAGCCGTGATTGGGCGGAGATGACGACCTCGGGGGTTTCAAGGGGCAGGTCTTGGTTCCGGACATCTACGAGAACGTCCCGCGAGACCTGTTCCCTTCGACGGGCCAGAGGAGCCATGTCTACCTCCAAGGTCCAGCCCAAAAGCTCCTGCACGCCGGCCGGCAGGGGGTCTATGACCAGCTCTACGAGCACAACGGTTGGATAGTCGAAGCTCAAGCCCCCTAACGGAATCTGGTTATCAACCATGGAGAGTGTGTCAATCTCCGGAGAGACGAGGTAGGCATCTCGCAAGGTGATGTTCGGGGCGGGGGTCAAGGATAGGGTTGCACCGCGGCCGGCTATGGTCCGCAGCCGGTCGAGGTGGCTTTGGAAACTTTTGATCACCTGGGTAGGCCCGGCGATGTAGGAAGTGGTTCCGTGGCTGGCACGGGCCAAAGAATCCAGGAACTGGTCGTTCCAATCCGCGCCGATGCCCAGAGAGGTAATGGCAATGTGCCGGTTTCCGGCCTGTTCAGCAAGACGCAGACAGTCTTCTGCATCACCATACGTGCGGCCATCGGTCAAGAGAATGAGATGTGAGAGGGTGTCCGCTTCGTGATAGCGCAGTACCTGGTTCATCCCCTCCTGCAAGCCCTGGTAGATTTCTGTTCCCCCGGATGCTTCTACAGCATCTATCAGGCTCTTTGCCACCTCTTTGCGCAAGTCGCGATGAGACGGCAAAATAACTGTAGCGCGGTCGGAGAACGTAATGAGAGAGAATACATCGTCAGTCTCGAGTTGGTCCACGATGTCTTTTGTTGCTCTGCGCACCTGGCTGAGGCGAGGCCCGCGCATGGAACTGCTGCGATCGATAACGAGGCACAGGTTCAACGGTAGATGTTTGGGGCGCAGGGCAGAGTCTACGCGCATGTCGAGGAGGAGCGTGGCCGCTTGCGGCTCACGCAACGTGGCAAGCGATATGGGCCCGAGAGTTTGGCGGATTTGGACGGCGAGCCGTTTATCCGGAGGCAGGGAGGCAAGCCACTGGTCATACTCGGCGTGTTTGTCCGCGTTGCTCAGGGTTTCATACGCTTCCTGGATGGCCAGAAACCGATCTGTGTCCGCGGCGGTTATGTTGCTCTGGGCCGCATCTGGGTGAAAGCGCCTGACGAGCAGGCGATAGGCAGCGCGGATCTGCATTTCATCTGCGTTGTCGTGCAGGCCCAGGCGGTGGTAATAGTCAGATGAGAATCGTTTCATTGTATGGATCTAACCGGGTAAGTTATGCAGGGAGCGCGTACACATGGTGGTCAATGGAGCCGATGTACACCACGCCATCTACTACAGCGGGTGAGGATGGGATGGGGCCTTGTGTTGCAAAACTCCACACGATCTTGCCGTTCTTGCTGTCGAGGCAAAACACGCTGCCATTCGTAGAACCAACGTACACTTGATCGTTGACCACGGCCGGTGATGATGTTACTTGGCCGCCAAGCTCCGTTCGCCAAACCAGTTTCCCCCAGCGCGCATCGATGCAGTACAAAGAGCCATCCACAGAACCGATGTAAACGCGCTCGCCAGATAGAGCCGGCGATGAGATGATTCTGTCGCCGGTACGATATTGCCAGACGGGCCACCCCGACCGGGAATCCAAGGCATATATCATCCAGTCCATAGATCCCACGTAAAGCATCTTCTCGCCGATGGCCACAGAGGAGACGATGGGGCCGCCGGGCCGAACCTTCCATTGTACCTTGCCCGTTGAGAAGTCCAGGGCATACAAGAACCCGTCCTCCCCCCCCATGATGACGAAGTGTTCCAAGAAGCCGGCAGACGAGCGTACGGGCTTGTGGGTATCAAAGCTCCAGCGAAGATGGCCCTTGCGGGCGTTGAGTGCGTAGATTGTGTGGTCGTCTGAACCGAAGAAGACGTGCCCGCCAAGCGCGCGCGGAGAGGAGCGGATACACCCCTTTGTGGGAAATGTCCAAGCGATCTGCCCTGTCTTCGCGTAGACGGCATAAATAATGCGATCTTCAGAGCCCACAATCACCAGGTCTTCCTCCACACACGGGGTGGCGGCAATGCCTCCTTCTGTGGCATACTTCCACCGGAACTTCCCGGTTTGGGCATCCAAGGCGTAGAGATTGTTGTCATAGCAGCCAATGTACAGGGTTCCGGCCGAAACTGTCGGGGTGGAGCGTACTTCTTCCTCACACGCAAACGTCCACAGCGGCGTGATTGCCGAGGGTTGCGCCGGCACGGGTGCGAACGCAGGAACCGAGACGGGTTGGCCCCGAGGGGGGGCAGGTTTCGTCTGCGCAGGTTGCACAAATCGAGCGTATGGATCCAGGCTTTTGGTGGCCGCGCCGGCGACTCGCGGCGTGCTCTTGGTCCCCTTCTGGAATTCGACCAAGGCCTCGCGCAACAGGGCAGCGGATCGGAAGCGAATATGCGGTTCGTATGCCAGAGATTGCTCAATGATAGCACTCAATTCAGGCGGAACATCGGGATTGGCCGCGGTCACGGGGCGCTGGTGAAAGCTAAAGGGCGGTTCGAGTCGTGGGTCTTGGTTGGTGAGTAGATGGTGCATGGTGGCTCCCAACGCATAGATGTCCACGCGAGGGTCTGCTACGCCTTTGTATTGTTCGGGTGGGGCGTAGCCTTCTGTGCCGATCATGGTGCCACGTACCGCAGGCTGAAGCTGCTTCGCAATGCCGAAGTCCACCAGCATGATGCGGCCATCGCTACACAGCATGATGTTGGAAGGTTTCATGTCGCGAAAGATGATGGGCTTGGGTTTGTGGCCGTGCAGGTACGTGAGCACCTCGCACGTTTGAATGGCCCACTCCACCACTTGGTCCACGGCCAGGGGTTTGGCCGCTTCATCCAGAATCGTCTCCAGGTCTTTGCCGTCAATCAATTCCAGCACCAGGAAGTAGTGGTCATCTTCGTGAAAGTAATCGTAGACCTTTGGAATGGCCGGGTGACTCAAGCTGGCCAGGATGTTCGCTTCACGGTCAAAGGAATCTTGAATTTGTGCCAAAAATTCTGCATCACGGTGCAGAGCGAGCATTTCTTTCACAGCGCAGAGCCTCTCCATACTGGAGAAGCGTAGGTCGCGGGCCACGTACACGGTGCCCATGCCGCCAACGCCCAGCACGTGGTCAATTCGATATCTCTTGCCGACAACTGTGCCCGTCGTCAGCTTTCCCGTTTGAGGAGAGAACGATGACTTCTTGACAGGTTGCGTCTTCAACGCAATCCCTCCCGATCGTAAAACTGTGCTACCTACGGTGACAAAAACAAATCAACATGATCAGTGCTCAGTCCCCCGCCCACGGGGGCGTCTTAAGGCGATCCCTGACCGGCAGATACGCCCACGGGGCCGGGGGCTGCGAGCTTTCAGACAAATGTCCCGTTGTCAGACTACCCGGCTGTAAGGTGCAACGCCCGTAGATTGAATTATAGCTTTCTTTGGCCGATTCGGCAACTGGTTCAGGTAAGTGTGGTGTCCGTCGTTTTCTTGCATCTTGGGCTGCCTCACTTGCTCAGAGCGGACGACAATCCGCCGCGAGCGGGCATGATTTGCATTCCAAATGTAAGACTTCGCCGGACACCCAAGCGAGCGCAGGTATGCGTTTGCCCAAAGCTGTTGTCCGTGATATACTTTGTTTTTCTTTGTGTCTTCGGTGCCTTGGCGATTAAAGCAAGCACGGAGGAAAAACGATTCTCAAATTCCCGTGAGCCGATGATAGACTTCGCTCTTTATTTGCATATCCCTTTCTGCGAAAAGCGTTGCGCGTATTGTGATTTCAATACCTACGCCGGCCTGGAAGACTTGCGAGCCGGCTACGTGAGTGCGTTGCGCGAGGAAATCGCCCGGCAGGGCCGAAAGTTCGCGCATAACGGGAAGATGCCCCTGGCGCATTCGATCTTCCTGGGGGGAGGCACGCCCTCCACTCTCAGCGCATCGCAAATTGGCAGCCTGCTGCGTGCTTGCACGACGTCCTTTGCCCTCGCCGAAGACGCCGAAATCACCCTTGAAGCGAATCCGGCTACATTGACGCCCCCGTTCTTAATCGGACTTCGCGATGGTGGCGTAAACCGTCTCAGCCTCGGCGTGCAGAGTTTTGACGATGATGAACTGGCCTTGTTGGGGCGGATCCACAATGCCGCAACCGCGCGACGGGCTTTTTCGCTGGCCCGGCAGGCCGGATTTGGGAACATAAACCTCGACCTCATCTACGGGCTGCCCGGCCAGCGTCTGCAGAGATGGCAAGCCACGCTGCAGGCCGCCTTGGCGCTGCACCCGGAGCACTTCTCCCTCTACGCTCTGGGATTGGAGCCGGGAACGCCCATGCATCGTGATGTCGCCGCCGGCCGCATCCCGGCGCCCGACCCCGACATGGCCGCCGACATGTACGAGCTTGCCGAGGATATGCTGGGCCAAAACGGTTACCGGCACTATGAAATCTCCAACTGGGCTCGCGAATCGCGATTCGTGAGCCGGCATAACCTGACGTACTGGCACAACGAGCCATATTTGGGTCTGGGCGCGGGTGCACACAGTTGGGCCTTGAAAACTCGCTTTGCCAACGTGCGCCACCCATCGGAGTATATCCGATTGCTCGCGTCTGGGGCCTCCACCGAAGCCGCGCGACCGCTTTCCCCATCGCCTGCTGTACAGTTAGACACGATTGAGCATATTTCCAAAGAAATGGAAATGGATGAAACGGTTATTTTGGGTCTTCGCCTGGTCGAAGAAGGCGTGAACGATGCGCAATTCAATCTGCGTTTCGGCCAATCGTTGTGGGGGCGATACGGCGATGTGATTCCTGGCCTGTTGGATACAGGTCTTTTGGAATGTGCTGCAAAGCGAATCCGGCTTACCAGACGCGGCCGGTTGTTGGGCAACGAAGTTTTTCAGCGATTTCTGGTATGAGGTAGTCCTCCTTTTGAATGTTGTTGAGAGGTGAGGTATAATATAGCACTGTAGACACTTAAAAAATCTGTGTCATCCGTGAAATCCGTGCTCTCGAGAGAGGGAGACGGCGCG
>CAYWAK010000007.1:0-31916 GCA_964455755.1 uncultured Ardenticatenales bacterium
GGCCCGACGAGCGCCAGCCCTCCCAAATCAATTCGGCGGCGATCAATGCGCCGGCGATAACCACAACCACAATCATGCTCAACAACCGCACCATCTGTAACCACGCGCACAGGGAAACGAAAAATCCGAAGCCAAGGCCCTGTCGAACGGATCGGATCGGGTCGGCCCCGTCGCCGAAGCGTATGGCGAGGTAGTGGGCGGCCGTTGTCCCAAACGATGCGCACATCAGAAACAAGAGCAGGAAGAAAATGGGCAAGCGATAGGGTGCGGAGGGATCTTCCTGTGTGATCCAGTAGTACAGTTCACCCCCGCTGGCTAACCCGAGCACCAAACTGACAATCCAAACATTTCGGTTGGTCATACGCCGCCTCTCCGAGAAGGACACGGAAAACTCTGCCCATCATGGTAGCACCGATTCTCCCGAATGTCAAACCGGCCAATGCAGGTTGTCTATCAAGGCGGGCGCGACGTCGGTCAGGTCATGGATTTTGGCTGCCACCTGACGGTGGCCGGCACCGGCAAGAAGTGTGGGGACCGGGTTGTATGTGTGGGTCTTGCGGCCCAGGTCTTCGATGTTGCCGTGGTCGCTGGTGATGACCAGCAGGTCGCGTCCATGATCCCAAACGCGAAGGAGGCCGCCCAGAAATTGATCAAACGATTCCAACAAACGGATAGCCTCATCCATTTTCCGGTCATGGCCGATGTAGTCGGGTATCCAGAAGTCGTACAGGGTCAAGGTGTGCCGTTGGGCCAAGCGGGCCATTTGCGCTCCCGCTTGATCCGGTGTGCGTTCCGGAATATCCGCATAGCCCAGTTGGTCACGCCAGGCCTGGCCGGTGAAGTCGACAGAGAAGGCCTTGCCGGCCCGCAACGCTTCGTAGCCGAGCAATTCCAGTCCGCTAGCCCGGACCGCGTAAGGGATCGCCGACATGCGCCGGCGGCCGGTGTCCAGGGCCTCGAAGTATTGGCGGGGGTAGGCATTCGCAAAGTAGGGCACGCCACCATGTTTGATCACCTGCAGGAAGAGGTTGTCGGCACGAAGCCACGCACGCAACGTTTCGGCGGGCCAGGGGCCGGCATGGTGACCGAGCCGCTCCACCACATTGACCCCGGTGAGCAGAGCAGCCTGTCCCGTGGCACTTTGGGGAAGACCTTCCACGCCCAGCGTCGCATCGGTGGGCACCAGTGTCGCCTTTTCTGCGTGAACGATGCCCGTTTCCAAGAAGAGACCCCGCCCCCCCAACAGGTCACGAAGGTGGGGCAGGGTCGCACGAGAAAAGGGGTTGGTGGCTGGGTCATCATTGCCCAAGCCCACCCCATCAAGGAAAAGGAACAGAACAGACATGGTGTGTCCGCTTCTGCCTATATTGTGCTTAATGCGGGAACTCGTTCATAGCGATAATTCGGCTCATAGAGACAATTCCTCGACTGACGTGGGCAGGATCACGAACGTTCTCTTTCTGCCAGCCATTCTTGCAGCGAAGGCAGGAATTGCTCGATTTGCCGGGCAGGAGGATTGGCCGCTTCAATGTTGCCGGCCTTCACCTCGTCGCACAATTCCTGGCGCAGAATAAGCACGTCGCGAGGGGCATTGATCCCCAGTTTTACGCGATCGCCTTCAATGCCCAACACGGTGACCACGATGTTCCGTTGGATCCGAATGCTCTCATCCTCTTTTCGGGATAGAATCAACATCCTGGGTTATCCTTCCGGGGCTGCAAGTCCCTCATTGGCCGTTTCCGTTATCCGGACCCATCACCGGAAAGTGTGCCGAATAGCCCGACTCTGCCAAAACCAGTTGAGTCCCCAGGCGACGGGCGACATTGATGACGATTGGCCCCAGAAGGTTCGCCGTTATCGAGAGGGTAGGATTTTGCTTGACCAGTAAGATGCAGAGAACCATCGCTTTTATCGGATCATCCAGCTCAATCGTGCTGGCATCCACTTCAGATAACGTGAAAGAATAACCGGAAAGCAGCAGATAGGGGTCTGCCACGATAAAAGAGACTTGCGGATCGTCCAATGACTGCAACAATTTGAACGGCCCCGATACATTTGTCTCCAGCAAGATAAATTGACGCCACGACGTGCATCCCACCAGTCCTTCCGGAAACGTGATAATCGCTTCCTCTGGTATGACAATGTCGTTTTCGTGGGTCGTTGCTTCGAAGACGTAAGGCCCAACGCCCGCATCTTGTGACACACCCTGAGTATTCGTGTGCATAGAAACTCGCTCCTTAGAAAGAGACTGTGTGGGTGCAAGCATTTTCTGGCTTAGGTGCGTTGCACCAGTCCTGAGATTATCAGGTCAGAAAATCGAGCAATGATGGCTGAAGGATGCGTCCGTTGACCTGTAGTGCTGTGCGATAAGCCAATTCCTGTTGGGATAGCTTCATGATCGTTTCTGCCATGTCCGCATCTTCGTTTTTCGAGAGCAGGCTTTCCAGACCCACCTGCACCTGCTCCTGACGGCTCCGCGTGTCTTCCAGTCGCGACAGTTTGGCGCCAACCGAGGCCCGGCTGGCCGACACACTGTTCAGCGCGCCTTCGATTTCCGTTAGCCGGCTAGAAATGCGCTGCCCGGCACCCGGCGTGGTGTCACGGAGGTCGGTGACCACATTGGAGAGCATCTGAAACACCTCCGGAAATGGCCCTCCTCCGGTCACGTTGACGGTCATCTGATACCCGGGCGCGACCTGACGCTGGATCTCCCCACTATCCCCCTGGTACGTGGCCGAGGGGGGCGGGCCGGCGTTCAAGGTGAACGGAGCTTTGTCCGTTTGGAAACCGCTGAAAATATATTGCCCGCGATGCCGGCTGTTGGCCAATTCCAGCGCCTGGTTGATCAGTTGATCGGTAGTTTGCGCCAGACCCTCCCGCTCGCTATCGGAGAGCGTGTCGTTGGCGCCCTGCTGGGCAATGGTATTGGCATTAGCCACCAGATCGGATAGCTGGCTGAGGGCAGCATCCGTAGATTCCATCCAGTTCTTGCTCAGGTCAACATTGCGCAGATTGCCCTGGTTGAGCTTAATCGCCGAACGGAAACTAAGCGCCTGCTCCGTGGCAAAGGGATTGTCGCTAATCTGCTGCAATTTCTTCCCGGAAGCAGCCTCTGTCTGCAACTTTTTCAACCGTTCCAGATTCTTGTTGATCTGGCTTGTTGCGTCCGATAGCATCATTTTGGTGGTGATACGCATGGTGCTCTACTCCTCGTACCTGTGGGCTATCGTCCCACCATACCCAGGGTGTTTACGACTTGATTCAACATCTCGTCAATTACATTCATGGCTCTTGCTGCGGCCTGAAACCCGCGCTGGAAGCGAATCAGGTTCACGGCCTCTTCATCCAGAGAAACGCCCGCTTGTGATTCCTTGCTCTGCTTGAGATGATCCACAAGGAGAGAGCGATTTTGGGTCATCGTCTGGGCATGTTGGGCATCCAGCCCCAGCGATGTAATCAAGGTGCGAAACGAATCGGCGGCTGTTGCCTGTCCACCGACGATGGTTTGATCTTGCAGCGCAGATATGGCCAAGGCCTGATTCCCGTCCCCTATCGCAGAAGCATTCACGGCGGCACTAACCAGTGCCGGATCGTCGAAGGCGACGGCGATATCTCTGGCCCCCGTCCCCTGCAGGAAATCGAGGCCGGTGGTCGTTCCGTCCAGGGCATAGCCCGCTTTGTGCAGCGTATTCACCGACGAAATCAGGGACTGCGCCAGCGTGTCCAGTTTGCTCTGCAAGTCGGGAATGACCGAATCGCGCACATGGAGCACGCCGGCCATTTCCCCGTCGGAGATGGCGACCGGCGAGCCATCATCCGCCCAGGTCAACTTGCGCAAGTTGTAGTTGGCCGGATCCGGGCTGACTTGCAACGCAACGCTTTGGCTTCCCATGACCAGCGAGTGTCCACCAATGGCCACGGTGGTCGCGTCGTTCTCGCCGATGGCAAACTGGATATCCGCAATTTCTGCCAAACGATCCAGCACCACGTCTCGTCTGTCCAGCAAATCGTTTGGATGGTCGCCAATAGATTCCACTTTGGCAATCGTAGTGTTAAGGCGGGCCAATTCAGACGCCGATTCGTTCACTTTTTGTGCATAGCCATCCAACTGATGGTCTATGTCCTTTTGCTGATTCGCCAGTTGCGAATGGAACGTGTTAAACAAGGTGGTCATGTTTTTTGAATCCTGAATCACCGTTTCTCGCGCGGCCATACTTTCGGGGTTGCTGGCCAGGTCTTGCCACGAAGACCAGAACTGGTCCATGGCCGCAGCCAACCCCGTCTCCGACGGTTCGGTGAACATGACGGATATTTGCTCGAGCGCGTCACGGGTGACCTGCCAGCGTCCCAACGTCTGACTTTCCCCCCGGATGCGTCGGTCGAAAAAGCTGGTCGCATAGCGGCGTATCTGGCTGATTTGCACGCCCGTTCCGAGCTGGCCGGGGATACTCCCATGCACAAGCCCTGGCTCCGTCCAAGGCTCGGCAGTGACTAACGTCGCCTCCTGGCGCGTATAGCCTGGAGTGTTTGTATTCGCCACATTGTGACTGATCACATCCATTGCCCTTTGATTCGTCAAGACGGCACGCAAGGCAATGTTAATGCCAGAAAAAGTTGAAGGCATAAACGCCCTTCCTCTATACGAGCGCCACAGCCAGGTTTTCAGCGCCCGTCATGATAACCAGACCTTTCGAAAACCAAACCGGTGGACACGATTTCACACCTGACAATTAACCAGGGTGTAGGTATAGGGTTTTTTGCTCTCCGGTAATCCGTTGTGTGCATAACCATGAGAAGATTCCGTTACATCCAAGAGAAAGCGAACCGTAACCTCCACTTGCTCCAATGATGTTTCCAACAGCAAGCGGTTGCCTTCCTTGATCTCCATGAGCTGGCGGACGAGATGGGCCATTTCGGCGCGGGCCGCGGCCAATCGCATCTTTCTCTCTCGCGGCCCACGTTGCAGCCAAGAATCGAGCGACGCTTTGTGATAGGTGTCACCCGATTCTTTTTCACGCTCCACCCAGTCGTGGCGATGTCGCTCTAACGCTTCCATTTGTCCGGCCAACTCTTCTTTCTGCCGGCTAATGTCCACCAACTGTTTGACATCATTGGTCATCAAAGCCGCTCGCTCGGCCAGCGAAGCATCAACAAGTTCACGGAGGACGGCCACCTCTCGATCAAGCAGCTGTCCAAGCTCATCTTCCCCAACCGGCACATCCGGTACATCCCCCCCAGAGACACCTTGTCTATCCAGTTGTAACTCCATTTGTCTGCCTTGCTATTACGCTCCCAGCAAGGTAAGTAGCCGTTCGATCAGTTTTTCTTGGGGAATCTTGTAAGTCCCGGCTTTAATCTCTTCGTGCAGGGACTGTACCATCTCTTGTCGCACATCGGGAACATCTTTCATGGCTTCACGTGCCATGTACAGTTCTCGGGCACGCTCGGAGATAGTCAACTGATCGTGTTGTGGCCGAGACCCCGCAGAAGGAGCAGATCTCGTCTGCTGAACCTCTTGCGAGTCTATTCGCTGGGAATAGGCTCTGGCAACTTCATGGGCGCTGATTTCGCTGATTTCTTTGACCATGTTCCCTTACTTTCGCCTTACAAAAAACGTCTCTGGAGCTACACCTACACTACCTATATCGGCAGAAAAAGAAGAAACTTTAGGGGTCGCTATTTCCCTTGCCGAAATCGGTCGTCGCTCAAAAAAGCGATGGCCGGTAGTCCCAGAAACGCTTTGGATTCGGTGTTCATCACCAAATCGCAAAGGCATTGGCAATCTATGGTCGAAGCTCATTTGCCAGAGCCAGCATCTGATCCGATGTTTGCACAGCCCGCATCGCTAACGAGTAAGCCCGCTGCGCAACAATCATTTCCGTCATCTCTTCACTCAAATCAACATTCGATTCCTCACGAGCCTGCCCCACAATTTCACCAAAGCCGTCTGCGCCGGCCTGACCCTCTGTTGGCATCCCGGAAGCATCTGTGGGCTGGTATAAATTGTGCCCGATGTCCTCCAGGCCTGCGGGGTTGGCAAAACGGGTCAACGTAATCGTGCCGATTGTCTCGGTCTCGGCGCTGCCCGTTCGCTGGACCATCACCGAACCGTCTGGATTCACATGGACCGTCTCCGCATCGTCGGGCACGACGATGGGCGGCTGCAACAGGTGTCCATCGGCCGTCACCAGTTGCCTTTCGGCGTCGATCCGGAAGGAGCCATCCCGCGTGTAGGCGGTGCCGCCATCCGGGAGGGCGACCGCAAATAAGCCATTTCCATCTATGGCCAGGTCCCACGGGTTCGACGACGATTGCAGTGCGCCTTGCGTGAACAGTCGCTGTGTACCGGCCGGTATCACGCCGCCAAATCTGCCCAGTTCTTCCTGTGCCGTCCCCGCCGGCGGTTGTGGCAGAGCCTGCAAGACCTCTTGAAATGTCACTCGCGTGCGTTTGAAACCCTTCGTGCTGATGTTGGCGATGTTCTCGCTAAGCAATTCCATGTGAAATTGCTCTGCCAACATTCCCGAAGCGGCTACTTGCATCAGTGATGCTGATCCAGGCATACAACCCTCCTTTCCCTACCTCGCTACCCTATACCCGGCCTACTTCCGTGACCGCTTTTTGCAGCACGCTGCTCTGTGTTTGCACCATGCGCTGGCTGGCTTCGTAGGCACGGGCGACATTCATCATTTCCAACATTGCCGTCGTAGGATCAACGTTCGATTGTTCCAAATATCCTTGCATTATGCGTGCCGGCGCCGGCGCACTTTCCACACCAGCGGGAGCGGAGAACAAGTTCTCTCCAACCCGCTCCAAAAGGTCGGGCTGTGCAAAAGAGGCCACGTCAATCTTGCCCACAACCGTGTCGCCCACCGTCACCGTGCCGTCCTCGGCAATGAAGGGGTCGCCATCGGGCAGCGTAATCGGTCCGTCAGCACCGAGGAGCGGATAGCCGTCCGAGCTGACAATGCGCGACGACGAATCGCGGCGGAAGCGGCCATCCCGCGTGTAGCGCACTCCGTCGGGCGTCTGCACCCGGAAGAAACCATCGCTGCCCAGCGCCAAATCCATCAGGTGGTCTGTCTGTTGCAGCGGCCCCACCGACCAATCAGTCACGACATCCTCGACGTTCACACCGGTGCCTAGCGCGCCGACATTCGGCCCACCCGGCCCGGCAGCCGAGCCGCCACCGGAAAGCCGGGCCAGCAACAGCGACGGAAAGTCCCGCACGATGGCCACCCGCTGCTTATAACCGACGGTTTCCATGTTGCTGAGGTTGTGGCTGATGGTTTCCTGGCGCAAAAGACCGGTCACCATGCCAGAAGCTGCCGAATAGATTCCACGGATCATAGCAAATGCCTCCTTCTCCTCCAGATGACTGCGCCACTCAGCAGAAGGGCAGCCAAGACGACGATGCCCCCCTGCAGGCCGGCGGCCGGCGCTCCCCCGGTCACGGGCAAGGCTTGCGGCGGCGGCGGAGTCGGCGTGACGGGCGTCGCATTCTCCGCCGGCGTGGCCTCGCCGGACGCACGCCCGGCACCGGCCGGCGTGGCGGTCACGACCAGCAAAGAAGTGTCCGGAAAGACGCCGCCGATTGCCCACTTCCCGGAGCTGGCTTTGTCCGTATCGGGCTCCGGTTCCACGCTCACCAGCAAGAAGCGGTACTCGCGTGAGGGCAAGTCTTCGCGCACGTTCTCGAAACGGGCGTGTCCCACCATGTCACTGTTGAAACGTCCCATGCTGACCATTTGCTGCATGTCTTCGGTCACCAGCCAGGCCTCATATTGGCCGTTGCTCAGGTGGGGAAGCGATTCCGCTTCTAACTTCAGCTCTCCCAGGCTGACGCTGACAATGGCCGAGCCGGAAGCCGCCTGAGCGTTTTCCCAGTTTGTGACTCCCGGCAACCAGGTCAGATATAATGTGACCGGCACGCCGTTTGCGGCAACGGCTGTTGCGAGCAGCAAAAGGAGCATTCCAACAACCAAAAGTGCTGCGACAATCTTACATCTCTGCATGGTGTTTTGCCTCCGACGAGTGTGAATTGCATTGAACGGGTTGAGAATCTGGTTCGTACTATGATACACCCATTCCACACTTTCGTCCAATGGTCAATTACCTCGACCTCTCTGCCAGAAGCTCAGTATCAGTTGTACCTCTTCCTGCCCCAGGCGAATATGTTTGGCAATGTCCGCAGAATCCCAACCCGACTCATAAAGCTGCAAGACCGTTTCGTACTTCCGCGTATTCGGAAACGTAATTGGGATTTCAGGCGTGAAGGCGATCCTCTGGGCCACCGCGTCCTGAAGGTGTGCTTCCTCAGAGGGAACGTCCAAATCAACGTCATCTTCCTCTGGCTCACCGGTGAGGACAGAGTGGGGGACAGGGGCTTCCTGCTCTGCTTCATGGGGCAGGACGAATGCCAGTTCAAGGGGCTCTTCCCCCTGCAAGAGTGCTTCCAGGTGTGCCAACCGTTCCTCCACTTCGTTTTGGGCCAAAAAGGCAGACGTTTGTTTCAGATCGTCCAGCAAAGAGGAGACCTCGGTCAACCCTTTCTCAACGTCTTCCCAGACAATCCGTTCGTGACGAATCTCTTGCAAGCCCTGCCGTACACGCAGATATACAAATAGACAGAGCAAGAACACTGCGGCCTCAGCCAGCAATAGAAGCGTACTGGACACGCCTGCCTCCCGTCGCCGCAATCAGTGGGCGCGTTTCTGTCACGAGATCGGAGTCGGCGTTTGTGGCATATTGCTGCAAACACCCCCGCAAAGTCAGCAGCACCTTGCTGTGAATCTGACAGACGCGCGATTCTGAAATCTCAAGTACAACACCAATTTCCTTCATCGTCAGTTGCTCAAAGTAGTACAGTGAGGTTAGCAATTGCTCTCGTTCCGACAGTTTGCTCAGCGCTTCGGCCAAACCGCGACGCATTTCATTCCTGTCGAGCTGTTCAGCGGGGAGGGGGATCGTCGCTTTGGAGATCACCTCTTCGACCAAGAGCGAGTCGCCCTGGCTGTATCCGCCGTCCGCCGGAGCATCCAGGGAGATAAAAGACACACTGGCATCGCGCAACGATTTCCGCAGCTCCCGCACAGAGATGTTCAGATCGTCGGCAACCTCACGGTCGGTAGGAGAACGCCCCAACTCTTTCGTCAGCTTGGTCAAGGACTTTCCGATCCGACTGGACCTTTCTCGCACCCCCCTCGGCAACAGATCCATCGCGCGCAACACGTCCAAGATATGGCCGCGGATGCGGATGGTTGCGTACGTCTTGAATTTGGTGCCGCGCCCCACGTCATAATGGTCAATCGCCTGAATGAGTCCAACAATGCCGTGACTCACCAGGTCGTCGCGCTCCAGGCTGGAAGGCAAATAGACCGACATCCGGCCAAGGACGTAGTGAACCAGTGGCAGGTACATGAGAATCAATTGTTGGCGTGCGTCACCATCACCCTCGTCGAGGTAGCAACGCCACAGTTCGTCATCCTTGCCCATCTAACAACCTGTTCTTGAAAATCGTGTCACGCCTGGCCCTGCGCGGCTGCTTCCACCTTGACCGGCGAAGCCACGAGCTCCTCATTTCCAGCGCCGACGGAAACATCCACATGTGTCCCCATATCGGCCTCTTCCGATTCTGTGTCAAACCCGGCTGTCTCTTCGGGCGCGCGCAATGCAAAGAACGCTACCCAGCCCAGCAGCGAAAACAACACGAAGGCCATCGCCGAACGGACGATTGCAGAGACTGGCGATACGCCAGACAGCATGGCAATAGCCGCCAACGAGATCGAGAGTGCTGTGATCAGGTACAGACTAGCCATCGGAACATTTTTCGCGGTCATTTCCACCTCCTCCAATCATAAAGGGTTAGACATAAGTCGGACAGTATTTGCTTCATGCTGCTCTACACTTTCTGAAGCCAGATCATTCTGGACGCGTAGCGCGAAAAATCTCTCTTCCTGAAAACGAGATTCTTCGCCCCTGCGGGCCACAGAATGACAAATCTCGCCGGCCGGCCTCATCGCAAAACGTGCCGCCAGCGATGAGGACAGATGTCTCTCCCCTACACCTGCCCCCTACGAATCATTTCTGACTGCTTGCGCAGCACAAACTTGATAATCGCTTCTTGCTCTCGATAGCTAAGCCGGCGAAAGGTCGCTCCCGCCAGACGCCGCTGGCTTAAACCGTACGGATCCCCTTCCAAGCGCACCACTTCTCCCTCGGTTAGCACTTGCGTCGAATTGTCGGGCAGACGAAAACTCGCTTTGACCCTTCCCTTCTTCTGCAGCGTCGTATCGCACGTAAAACAGATTCCGCCGGCGCTGATATCCAGAATCTTTCCCTTGAGGGGCTGCCATTCCGAATCTTCCGAGCCCATCACGTGGAACTCTTGGGGCTGGATGTCTACGGCGATGCGCACGAAACGCCGGCGTTCCAGACGCTCTGCTTGATGCGGCTGCGCCACCCAGATGACGGGAACAGGTTCCTCATCGGTGGCCGTAACGTTGGAGTGAAAGAAGTAGTAGAGACCGCGCACAGTACTGTAAACAGTGACCGGCTGGTTTTCCAAGAAACGAACGTACTTGCCCCGCTCCATAGGCATAGCCAAGCCAAGATCGCCAAACTGAATGCCCTCAATCCGGCTGGCATAATTGCGGATCACGCCATCGGTGACTGTTTCAATCTCCACAAGCTGGTTGATTTTCCAGGGGGAAACAGAAAGGTTCATGTTTCTTCGTCCATTACACGATCAACGGCTGGTGTATTGGAGAGCAATGTGTGGTCTTTGCCCGAAACCACCAATGCTTTGCCCAATTCACTCTTTTCCAGATCAATACCAAACGTAGTGGCCATCGTAATCAGGGCCAGACGATAGCCTTGCTGATATGCAGACAGAAGCTCATGGTTGTCTGTCATATGTTCGAACATGGCCAAAGTAGAAGAGGTTGCCTCATTTGCCGCCCTCACGGCGTTCTCAATGTCTTCTTTGAACCAGATGTCTAAAGCCATGAAAGTTTCTCCCCATCTTATGATACAGCGTATGTTCGCCGGCCTGCCAGTCCCCCAAGAATTCGGACAAAGTGTTCCACCGAGAAACGCGCGCTCTTAGGCGGCGCGCTGCCGTCGAGTTTCCAGCCCAAATCGCGTACCCTGTTTGCGTATGGGCTGCCTGGATAGGCCAAGAGAGCCGGCACTTGTTTGCGAACGGCGTACATGAGATGTTTGTCCTCTGGCAAAGAGCCGAGGAGCGTGATTTCCAAATCCAGGAACTTGTGGATCAGCCCGGCCATCTTCCGCGCTGTCAGGTTTGCGTCTTTCTCATTGCGTACCCAGTTCACCACCAGCTTTACCTGGGGAATCGGACGCGCACAGCTCAGTGCCTTGATCAACGCGTAGGCATCGGTGATCGCGGTCGGTTCCGGGGTGGTGATGATAAGCGCTTCCTGCGCCGCGCGCAGGAAAGGAAGGACGTTTGCCCCGATTCCCGCTGCGGAATCAATGATGAGTACATCGGCTTGCTCTTCAATGGTGGTCAGTTCCCGCAACAAGCGCTCTGGCACAGTTGATGGAAGATTCGCCAGGTCCGTCAGGCCAGAAGCCCCCGGAATGATCTGTAGGCCACATGGCCCGGTGATCATGATCTCGGACAGGGCCTTCTGCCCGGCCAAGACATGGCCCAGCGTATAGCGCGGACGCAATCCCATGACCACGTTCACGTTGGCCAGGCCCATGTCGCCGTCCAGCAGCCAGACCCGCTTGCCCGCCTGGGCAAACGTGAGACCAAGATTCACAGACAGATTTGTTTTGCCCACGCCACCCTTTCCACTGGCGATGGCGATGATTCGTGTTCCGCCCGACGTTGAAGCGGCGACAGCACCGGTCGGCGCCGAAGACTGCACGAGGGCACGTAAATTGCTCGCCTGATCCGTTGAAGCATATCCTTGTACGTTCATCAACTTACCCTTGCCTTCTGCGCGGCTAGCAGGCTGTCGGAGAGGCCTGTTCTTTCCTTATGGAACACAGATGTTCAGACCAAATTATCGGAAAATCTGTGTCCCATCATTCTTTCTCCGACAAGCTGCTAGGCCGCAAGATTATCCACGACTTGCTCTTGTTTCAGGGCCCAACGCGCCACTCGACCCGGACGCGCGATTTCGATATCGTCGGGGACTTGTTGGCCGGTAGTCAAATAGGTCAATGGCAACCCTGTCCGGAAAGCAGTGTTGAACAAAGGCCCCACTGCGTCTGTCTCATCCAGCTTGGTAAACAAAAGCCCATCCGGCATCATTTGCCCGAACCGGCTCACGGCCTGTTCCAAGTCGGCCCCTTTTGTGCAAGCGCTCAAGGCCAGGTATACCTCCTTGTTCGGCACCGGCCCCAGGAAGGAGCAAAGCGAATCGAGCTCTGTTGCATTGAAGGGACTGCGACCGGGCGTATCCACCAGAATTATGCCTTCGCCTGTCTGCTTTTCGGCCAGATCGCGCAGTTCGTCGGGTGAATAGAGTACGTTCACCGGCAAACCGAGTATCTCGCCATACGTCTCCAGTTGCTGGATCGCGGCGACCCTGTAGGTATCGGTGGTGGCCAGCGTCACGGGAATGTTTTTCCGCAGAGCGTAATCGGCTGCCAGTTTGGCAATGGTGGTTGTCTTTCCCACTCCCGTCGGCCCGACAACAAACAGGATCGGGGGATGCTCATCGCGCAAATGCGAAAGCTCTTTCACGGTCAAAAGGTTGGCCAGGTACAACGCCATTTGGCCCTGAATCGCTCGGCGATCCGACAGGGCCTGTGGGCTGAGTGTTTGGGCCACCTTCAAGGTAATGTCGGTAGCCATCTCCGGCAGAAAACGTTGGTCCAGGAGGGACTGGTGCATCTCCTGCAAGAGAGGCGGCAGTTGCAAGACCGGCGTAATGGCAGAACGACGAGCCAACTGGGTCACGGCGGCTTGTAAATTGCGTATCTCCCCTCGCAAGGCACGAAGTTCCTCCGCGTAGGCAGAATCCTTCTGGGGGGGCGCCACACTTTCATTCGCCGGGCGATCTGCTTGTGTGGCCCCTGGTTGCTCCGAAGAAAGGAGTGATTTCAGCAACGTTTGGTTCGGCTGGGCACTGTCGGCGGCAGCCAACACTTCCCAGACGGGAGGGCGCAGCCGCCCCAGAATTCCATCGCGCCGTACTTGCCGGGAGCTCAGGATCACTGCGTCGGACCCCAAGTCCGCCCGAATATGCGCCATAACTTTGGACATGTCTTCCACCAAATAGCGTTTCACTTTCATGATTTACCACCTTCCGGGGTCTCCTCCGCAATGTCAATCATGTCGGCCACGTAGATTTCGACGTCCGGCGTCACCTCGTTGTAGGAGAGGACGGCCAGATTCGGCAGGGAGCGCTCTGTGACCCGCCGGAGCGAAAGCCGAATTGCTGCAGAACCGAGCAACACGGGCTGATGCCCCTCCTGTGCCAGCTTCTCCATGGCCTTGCCGATTCTCTGCAATAAGCGCTGGAGATCGTCGGGACTCATCTGCGGGAGACTGCCGACCCCTCCTCCTCCAATTTCCAGCCCGTGTTGGAACCACTGATCGGTCTGCGGGCTAAGCGTCAGGACGTGCAGGCTGCCATCGTCAGACTTGTACTGGTTTGTCAGGACACGGCTGAGCGCGTGACGGACCCGCTCGCTGAGAAAATCCGCGTCTCGCGTGTCTCGCGCGAAATTGGCCACCGTTTCCAGGATGGTGACGAGGTCACGGATCGGCACCTGTTCATGCAGCAGGTTTTGTAGCACAGCCTGAATATCACTGATCGAAACGAGATCCGGAATCAACCCTTCCAATACGGCAGGGTATCGCTCACGCAGATTATCCAGCAGCCCTTTCACTTCTTGGCGGCCCAGAATCTCCGGAGCGTGACGTTTGACTTCCTCCGACAAATGGGTAGTCAGCACGGACAAAGGGTCTACCACCGTATAGCCAAGCATCTCCGCGCGCTCCGATTGGCCGGGGCTGATCCATTGCGCCGGCAGGCCAAAGGCAGGTTCGTG
Organism: uncultured Ardenticatenales bacterium; assembly: GCA_964455755.1. Classification (GTDB taxonomy): domain Bacteria; phylum Chloroflexota; class Anaerolineae; order Ardenticatenales; family JAADHH01; genus JAADHH01. The sequence continues at coordinate 14,035 of CAYWAK010000007.1, forward strand.
CGTGGCAATCCCCTCAATCTCTTGTTCGGTTTTGCCGGAAGGCATGGCCAAGAGCTGGTTCATCATCAGTTCACCCTCTGCAATTGCCTCGCCGCGCAGCTTTATCATGTACTGGTTTGGCAACAGGCGCAGGTTGTCGCGGATGCGAATCTTGGGCAGGACGATGCCCATGTCCATGGCCACCTGCCGGCGGATCATGGTGATGCGGTCCAGCAGGTTTCCACCCTGCTGCACATCCACCAGCGGCACCAGGCCGTAGCCAATTTCCAGTTCGAGAGGATCGAGTTGCAACAGGCTCATCACATCTTCTGCGGGGGGCACCGCAGCCTGTTCGACACCTTCTTCTGCTGGGGCAGCGGTCTGGTTGCGATACGTGAACCAGGCAATGGCACCCAGCGCAGTGCCCATCACCAGGAAGGGAATCTTGGGCAGGCCCGGCACAAGCGCAAAGAGGAGGAGTAAGCCAGAAACCACGCCTAACGAGCGTGGATTGCTCCCCAACTGGGCAAAGACATCGTGCCCCATGTCCGATTCGCTGGCTGCGCGCGTGACGATGATACCGGTGGCCGTGGAGATGAGCAGCGCCGGCACCTGCGCCACCAGACCTTCTCCCACGGTGAGGAGCGTATAGGTTTGCAGGGCCTGTGCAAGGGGCATGCCAAGTTGCCATATACCGATGACAAATCCGCCGAAGATATTCACCAGGACAATCACGATGGCCGCAATGGCATCACCTTTTACGAACTTGCTGGCACCGTCCATCGCGCCGTAGAAATCGGCCTCCGTCTCCACTTTCCGGCGACGTTTGCGCGCTTCATCTTCCGTCAGCAGGCCGGCGTTGAGGTCCGCGTCAATGCTCATCTGCTTGCCGGGCATCGCGTCCAGGGTGAAGCGTGCAGCCACTTCGGCCACGCGGCCGGCGCCATTGGTAATGACGACAAACTGGATGACCATCAAGATCAGGAATACGACGATACCGACTACGTAATTGCCTCCCACAACGAATTTCCCAAAAGCGCGAATCACCTTCCCTCCGTCCGCTTCCAGGAGGATCAGGCGGGTGGCCGAGATTTCCAGAGCCAACCGATACAGGGTCACGATCAACAAGAGGGAAGGGAATACCGAAAAATCGAGCGGTTCGGAGGTGTATAGGGAAACCAGCAGGATGGTCACGGCAAGGGCTATGTTTGTCGCCAAAAGGATGTCGAGCATCCATACAGGGAGCGGGATGATCATCAAACTGACGATCATGACCACGGCAACAGCCAGCACGATATCCGAGCTTTGCAGCAGGCGACGAAGATTCGTCATCGGGAGTGCAGAAGAATCGGCAGCCATCTAACGTTTTCCCTTCAAAGCGTATACAAAGGCCAGCACCTCGGCCACGGCCTGGTAAAGGGAAACAGGCACTTCCTGGCCTATTTCCCCCAATCGAAAGAGAGAGCGAGCCAACGGTTTGTTTTCTATCATCAGAACATCATTCTTGCGCGCGATCTCGCGCATACGTTGGGCGACCAGCCGTTGCCCTTTGGCCAGCACCGTGGGTGCGCTCATGGTCTTATTGTCGTAGCGCAGAGCCACCGCAAAATGCGTCGGGTTCGTGATCACGACGTCCGCCTTAGGAACGTCTTGCATCATGCTCTGCATGGCCATTTGACGCTGTTGGGCTCGCATACGGGCTTTCATCTGCGGACTGCCTTGCATACTGCGCATCTCCTCCATGATTTCCTGCTTGCTCATGCGCATGTTCTGTTCCATTTCATACCGTTGGAACAGGAAATCGGCTGCCGCCAACACCAGGATGGCCGCGCCGGCGCGCAGCCCTACGCCCAAACCAATATGCGCCACAGCCTGCAAGCCCGCCAACAAGGGCATCTGCGACAACGAGGAGACTGTGCCGATCTGCCCCCACACGGCCCGAAAAGCGATGAAGCCGACGATACCCACTTTTGCACCCGATTTGACCAGCTCTTCAAGGCCCCGCTTCGAGAAGGTTCGTTGAAACCCAGAAATCGGGTTTATGCGTTGGACGTCGGGAACCAGTGGCTGCCACGAAAAGAAGAAGCCCACTTGCACGACATTGGCCAGGATACCAGCAAACAGCAATCCCAGAATCACAGGAGACACGCTGCGGGCAACCAGCCAGACTACGCCCAGCCCGTCGTGCATCAATGCCGTGGTGGTCAGGTCCGGACGGTCTAGCCCCCCCAACACCGCCTGCATCAGCGAACTGATGGACATGAAGAGGCGCGGGCCGGATTTCTGCAACACGAAAAACCCGATGAGCAGGATAAATGCCGTGTTCACCTCGGGGCTTTTTGCAATTTGGCCCTTTTTACGCGCTTCTGCGCGTCTCCTTGGAGTGGGGGCCTCGGTCCGTTCAGACATACTGGTTTCCTAACCTAAGCGCTCTAGCGCACAAAGACCAGCAACGAATTCTGGCCCATCTGTGTTAGTAGCCGTTCGATCCAGCCGATGGTAATGGGCGTGGTGAAGATGAGCATACCGATGCCCACCCCCATCTTTATCGGTAACCCGACAAAAAAGACATTGACCTGCGGCACGGTTCGCGCTACCAATCCCAACGCCACGTCTGCCAATAGCAGGCTGCCGATCAGGGGAATGGACACTTGCACTGCCGACTGAAAGCTAGTGGTCAACAAAGCCAACATGCGGCCGAATACCAGCGAGTCAATCTGCAAAGTCCCGACAGGCACCACCTCGAACGTTTTGGCCATGGCCACGATCAAATTGTGATGACCATCAAACACAAAAAAGATCACCACGGCCAGCCAGCCATAGAACTGGTCCAGGGCCGATCCCATGCCCGGCATAAAGGGGTCCACCAGGTTGGCCGCCCGAAAGCCAATTTGCAGACCGGCCAGTCCGGCCGCTATCTGGATGGCAGAAAAGATCAGGACGGCGGCCAACCCGATCACGACGCCGGCGAACACCTCCTGGCCGGCCATGAGCAGGAAGGGCCAGGTCGCTTCCGGCACGTGTGGCAAGGCGTGTGCTTCCGCAGGGACCAGCATGAAGGTCAACAATGCGCTGAAACCAATCTTGACCATCGGCGGAACATCCTGCGTATTGAAAACAGGAACCACGACGAAAATGGTGGTTATCCGTACGAACATTAACAAAAAGTTCAAAGCATATTGCGGAGAAAGGGGCACAAACAGGTTCCTTTCGTTTCCATGATCGAACGACCACGCTTGTACTATAACACAACTTTCCGCAAGGTTCAGTAAAATTGACGTGAAACCGCCGTAAAGCTACCGTAAAGAGCTTGCCTGCGGGTCACCGCACCATGAGGGGAAGGGAGGAGAACAGATTGGAGGTGAAGCGAAGAATCGTCTGGAGCATCCAGGGTCCCAAGATAACAATGACAATGATGGTAGATAGAAGTTTGGGAACAAAAGTCAGGGTCAATTCACTTATCTGGGTCACGGCCTGGAACAGACTAATCGCAACACCAACGATCAGGCCAACAGCAAGGATGGGCATTGACAGTTCAATTGTCACCAGAAGCGTATCTCGGGCAATCGTGGCCAGCATGGATACAGTCAATTGGCAACTCCTTTACTTGAAGCTCATTACCAATGAACGGACAATCAAATGCCAGCCGTCGACCATCACAAACAGCAACAACTTGAATGGCAAGGAAATCAAGGAAGGTGGCAGCATCATCATGCCCATGGACATCAGCGTGCTGGAGACGACCATGTCTATAATCAGGAACGGAACAAAGAGCAGGAACCCCATTTGGAACGCCGTTTTCAGTTCACTGATTACGAATGCCGGAATCAGCACGTAGGTGGGCACATCTTCCCGCGTTTGGGGTCGCGCAATCTTTCCCAGGCTGACAAAGAGCGCCAGGTCGCGCTCTCGGGTTTGGCGAAACATGAAGTCTCGTAACGGCTCAATTCCTTGTTGATAGGCCTCTTTCTGGGAGATATTTCCTTGCAAATAGGGTTGCAGAGCCTGGTCATTGATTTGGGTCCAGGTTGGCGACATCACGAAAAGGGTCAGGAACAAGGATAGCCCAACAATCACCTGGGTGGGTGGCGTTTGCGGCACGCCCACGGCAGTACGGACAAAGGAGAGCACGATGACGATGCGCGTGAAAGAGGTGACCAGAATCAACAGGGCCGGGGCCAGGGTGAGGATCGTCAGGCCGATCAGGATTTGCAGGGCTGACGAAATGTCCTGGGGATTGCTTGAAGGCTCAACCCCCAGGTTCATTTTCGGAACTGCGAGTTGCGAATCGGGCGCACAGCCGGCCAGGAACAGCGTACCGCCGAGCAGCACGAACGGGAGCAGCCGCCGAGTCAGCTTTGCCACAGAACCATCGTGCCATTTGCGCGCGAGAAGGGACAACATCTCACACATCCCAGGTGGTGGTTTCCGCGCGTGCACGCCCACGTCGCAGGGGGCGATAGATCTTTGGGTGCGACGCTGCGCCCTCCCGGTAGCGTTGCGCAATCTGTTCGCGCAGGCGATCCACATGAGTCTCGGTTTGCGCAAGGAGGTCTTCGAACGTAGCGGCCCGGTCGCCGTCAGCCGCAACCGGCTCAGGTTCGCGTAAGGCTCCGTCCGAAAACGTGGCGGCCGGGGTCTCCCCTGCTTCGTTGGCTGATCGCACGAATTCGGGCATCTGTTCCGGTACGTACGCGACCGGGGCCGGCGCAGGAATAGCCGGTGCTGTCGACTCCGAAAGCGAAGATATCAAGGAAATGCGCTGCTCGGTCGCCCCGATCAGAAAGGTCTGGCCTTGCACTTCGACCAGGTGGAGCATCTGGTGGGGAGCCATTTGGGTTGTCTCCACGATATTGATTTGCTGTCCCTTCGACGGAGCAGCCTGAGTCCAAAAACGGAAGCGTTTCAAGCCCCATGCCGTGCCATAGATCAACGCCAGCACCAGCCCCAGCTTGAACACCAGGCTGAAGAGGGTGCCCAGATTGAAATCCGCCTCGCTTGGCTGTGCATCGGCCCAGGCCGGAGCCGGGTCATACGTGGGCAATAGATAGCTATCGCCAGAGGGGGGGGCGGCCGCCGGCGGCGGTGCTGTCTGCTCCACAGGGGTATCGGGCGGGGACACCTGGATCGATGGGCGAATAGCCAGAGGCCAGGCAACAGCAAACGCGCCCATGACCAACAGGCTGATCACGACCAACGAAGGCCGCGACATTCCCCGAACAAAGCCGATTCTTTGCTTGCCAATTTGCAATTGCTCAATCCTTTTCTTATCAAAAAAGCACAGGCGTTTCGCGTTCACCGTGGGAGTGTTCGTTTCAGTTCACGGTATTTGCGGCGGAAACGGGGAGCCGCAACACGCTCGCACGAGAGATGCGGTGCGGGTGCGCTAACGCAGGGAGCGCACGCGCTGGGAAGGCGTCTCAATATCGGTCACACGCACGCCAAACCTGTCGTCAATGACCACTACCTCACCGCGCGCCACCAGACGATCATTGATCAAGATGTCTACCGGTTCGCCGGCCTGTCTGTCCAGTTCAACGACCGAGCCGCTTGACAAGCCGAGGACATCGTGCACAGTCATTCGTGTTCGTCCCAGCTCCACTGAGACTCTCATGTTGATGTCCAGAAGCAGATCAATGTTCTTTCCGTCGCCGGGGTCCGGCGCAGTAGCACCCGTTGATTGCAGTGGCATGAAGGCGGCCGGGCTGACCGTCGTGTTTTGTGGTGTGCCAGACATTTGTCCAGGCGCAACGGCCGGGGCAGCGGCGGGCGAAGGCGGCGGGGGCGCGACAGTCCCCGTCCCCAAATTGCTCGCTACCGGAGCAGCGGAGGTCTCGGCGATTGGTGAAGTGAGCCCAATTTCAGATGTTAGCCGTGCCAGTTCGTCGGCGCTTATCTCGATCTCGTTATCGTTTTCCATGATTTCTTTCATGCCTCCAGATCATCGGGATGCCGGTATAGGTTCAATTTGCGTGGTCTATCGCGCCAGTGGCGAGCGAGGCAGGAGAAGCAAGGGCGTCGGTGATGACCACGGCCAATTGCCTGCCCAGCGTCCCCGGCCTGCACGAGCCCATTTTTTCACCTTCAGTAAGTAACGGCAATTCCGAGTCGATATGAGAATTCAGCGGAATCACGTCTCCGGTGCGCAAGCCCATCAAGTCGCGGACCGTCAAGTCGATGGTACCCAGTTGTGCGACCACGTTCACCGGAATGTGGCTAACTTGCTTCCGGATTTCCTGGAAGTTCGTTTCGGGTTCGGCCTTTTCTTGACCGGCCACCCAGGCGTGAGGACTCAATTTGAACATGATTGGCTTGATCACCTGGAAAGGGATACACAAGCTCATCGTTCCTGTCGCATCCTGTACCCGGACTTCCAGCGCAATGAACACCGCCGCATCGCTGGAAAGGGCGATCTGCACAAACTGCACGTTTTGCGCGCTTTCCTCCACGACCGGATGTAACTCCACCACGTTGCTCCAGGCATCGGTCAAGGCGTCAAGTGCACGTTTGGCCACGTTCTGGACCAGTCCGATCTCGATGTCGGTGATTGTGTGCGTTTCGGGGACGCTTCGGCCAATCCCTCCCAACAAGCGGTCCACAAAAACTGAGGCAATACTTGCGTCAATGGTGATGAAGATTCGTCCTGGCAGGGGAGACATCTTCACCACATAAATGATCGAAGAGTCCGGCACATGGTTTGCCAATTGTACGTAAGTACCCTGCTCGACATAGACAAAAGTTGCCTGCACTGTGGATCGAAGATACGCGGAGAGGCTGGACGCCAGACGTCTGGCAAAGCTCTCATGCATCATCTTCAGTGTCCGTATTTGCTCCTTGGAAAACTTGTTTGGCGACCGAAAGTCGTAGAGCTTCACATTTGCGGGCACGTTGGCCACAGATGGAATCGCCTCTGCAGACGATAACGATCCCCCGTCCTCCGGCAAGATAGAGAGCAAGGCATCTATTTCTTTTTGGCTAAGTATTTTATCTTCGTCTGTGTTCATTGTCGCGTACCCAATCGTTTGCAAAACTGGTTTACTGGATCAAGAATTCTGTGAAGTATATGTAGGATACTTCTTCCGCACCCATCAAGGGATTAATGGCTTCCATGATTTCTTTCTTCAAGTTCTCCTTGCCCATGACGGTAAAGACTTCTTCATACGTCTTGCTGGTAATCGCCGTGGTGAGCGCATCTTCGATAAGCGGTTCTTTCGTTCTCATTTCTGTTGTATACTTTTCTTCGGCAACAGCACGTTCTGCTTGAGGAAGGGTGTAAAAGGCCATGTCGTGCGGCAAGATTTCTAACACCAGGGATATCTTCACGTAACGACGTGCTTCTGTATCGGCCAAGTTGTAGATCTTGGGCCCGATGGGGAACATTACGCCCTGGCCCTGCAGAAGTGTCGAATACTCGCTTGGCAGCGTTTCGGAGGGCGACAACGACTCTACAGTTGGGGTGGGGGTAGGCCCGGTCTCCTCCGCCGCTGCTGCTGCAGCCGAGGAACCATCCCAGCTCACCTCGATGAAGAATGGCTTCGGCAGGTTGGATGGAATCAGGATGTAGGTCATAAATGCCAGATACAACACTGCCCCCACAATGATGATGAGACGTTTGCTAAAAATGCCCGTAAGGCCTCCCAGTTTTTCTTTCATTTCGTCACTCGCTTTCTACTGCGGCACCGGTGCGGACGCGGGCGTGGCCGGCACAGTGGATATCTCCGGTTGCCCCAACACGTCAACAAGGTTCAGGCTAGACAGTGATTCTCCGTGATCCGATCCCGGATATAGCACGACAATATCGGCTCGTCGATTCATGGCCCGGTGGGACCTCGTATCGTTCGGAAGCAGAGGGTGAAACTCCCCCATACCGGCCGCTTGCAATCGCCTCGGGGCAATGTGGTCATCATCGATGAGATAGCGCACCACCGACACTGCGCGGGCCGTGGATAACTCCCAGTTCGATGGAAACAACGGACTGTTGGTCGGCATGTTGTCGGTATGACCTTCTACGCGCATGGCATTAGGAAGCGGCTTGAGAATCTTTGCTATTTGATCTATCACTTTGGTCGCGCTCTGCTGCAGCGATGCGCTTCCCGGCTCAAATAAGAGCGCGGCCGGCAGAGTGATGACGATGCCCTGTGGTGACGTATTCACGCTGATCTTTTCGGACAAGCCTTCTTCTTGCGTAAACTTCGACAATTTCTGGCTGAGCTTGATGTAATCCTGTTGCTGTTGCGGCAGCGATTGGATCAAGATAGGCGAAGGCTCTCCCACGCTCAAGCCCCCTTGATCCAACAAACTTCCCGAACCGGCGCCAAAAACATCGAGTTTGTCGGTAGATACATTGAACCCCTTCTTTATTGAAGCAGACACCTGAGCGAACTTTTTCAAGTCGGTGTTGGCCATGGAGTAAAGAATAATGAAGAAGATCATGAGCAAGGTGATCATATCGGCGTAGGTAAGCAGCCAGCGCTCGTCGCCGCCCTCTTCATGCCCCCCGCCCTGTTTTCCTCTGCGTTTGCCGGCCATGGAAGAATACCCTTACGCTTCTTCCCCAGAACCTCTTTCTGAGGGAGGCAGGAAAGCATCCAGTTTCTCCCGCACGATGCGCGGATTCTCACCTGCTTGCACAGCAAGCACGCCCTCCACCATCAGATAGCGAACGTGAAGTTCCATTTCACTCTTTTTCTTCAACTTGTTTCCCAGAGGAAGCCATAAGATGTTGGCCGTGACCACGCCATAGAGGGTAGCGATGAAAGCGACGGCAATCGATTCCCCGAGATGCTCCGGGTCTGCCAGGTTGCTGAGCACGTTGACCAGGCCCATAACCGTGCCGATAATCCCCATCGTCGGGGCAAAGCCGCCCATGGCGGCCAGCATGCCTTGTCCCGTCGAGTGACGTTCGGCGACGAGAGAGGCATCGGTCTCCATGATGTCACGGACCACTTCGGGGTCTACGCCATCCACTACCAACATTACCCCTTTGCGCATGAACGGATCTTCAATGTTCTTGCTGTCCTCTTCCAGAGCGAGGAGGCCTTCACGTCGTGCCTTGTCTGCCAACTCCACAAAAGCATTCACAACCTCCTCGGGGTCCCCAGGAGCCGAAAAGAAGGTTTGCATAACCAGCTTGGGCAAAACAAGAACGCTCTTAAGCGGAAAAGCAATCAGGATAGCCGCTATGGTACCGCCCAATACGATGATGGCCGCTGACGGGCTGAGCAACATGACCGGGCTTCCGCCCTCCATCATAAACGCTCCGAGCAAGGCCCCGAACCCCAAAACCAAACCGATTGGTGTTGATAGTTCCATAAGCTCTTACCTCTGTTTATCCTCTTGCGGAGCACCTTCTTAATCGTTCGGGTGACAGACTTCCGCAGTTTCTGAAATGTCGCCATTTCACTTTGACGGCCAACTGTTTGCTACGCATCCCCCGGGCTTTCGTATGCGTCTGACATCGTCCAGGGTTGGTGAATTTGCCGCCTGTATCGAATGATGGCCTCGGCAATGTCGTCCACAGAATCCGAAACGACAAGCTTCTTTCCGTCTGTCAACGATATTACCGTATCCGGTGTCGCCTCTACAAATTCGATCATCTCGGCATTCACGTAGAGGTTTGTTCCGTTAAGGCGCGTTACCTCAATCATAGGTTCGTTACCACACACATATCATAGCGAACACACGTAGCACACACAACTGTTACGAAAATAAAGTGTCAGGTGTCAGGTATCACGTTGGCGCGCCTTACGCTCCACGCTCCACATATTTTCATCGGTGGCGTGCAAACGCTCTTGTAGACTGCCCTAAATATAGAACATTTTGGCAAAATTGTCAGTAAAACCCGCGTGAAACTCCCGTAAATTTGGCGTAAAGGCGCGCGAAATCGGCACAATACCACCCGTAACCTTTCCTCTTCTGGCACGTATCTACATCCAAAGCGGAAGGTGCGAACATCATAGCTCGGATACGCCGGTGTTTCCACGCCCTTGCGACAAGGACTTTTTCCCCAACGTGATTATGACCCTTGTCCCCACGAGGCTGTTTCTTTTGGCCCTTGTTTTTCTAAGGCAATGTGGTATGATGAAGGTGCGTAACAATCATTCGTTCAGGAGGTGCAAGAATGCTTAGGAAGAAATTGCTGATTGGTTTTCTGGCCATGATGTTGTTCATGACGGCAGGGGTGGCTTATGCCGGCTGGTACTTCCGCGACCCAGTCGTCAATATTGCCGGTACCACGGTTAACATTGACATTGGAAAGAACCTTCCGGCCGGTAGCGCCGCCCACGATTCGGATAAGGTACTCGTGGTCGTGCCCAAAAAAGTGGACACAAAGGTAGTGGATTCCCAAGGAGCGAGCGTTAGGATCGCACACCGGGGCAAAGTGAAAGAGGACGCCAAAAGAATACCATTTGAGGTTGTTGTTGTCACGCCAAAGACCATCGCGGGGCAGCGTTATCAGGTGGACGTCATCATAAGCAACGGATCGCAGACCTGGGAGGCCAAGGGGCGTAGCGGAAAGCCCATTCGATTGAAAGGCTGGGTTCCCGGAAACGACGATCACCATGGCGATGATGATCACGGCCACGGTCATGACGATGATTGAGTTCGCGGGGAACGTGCCGTCAAGCTAACACGTGGCCGGGCGGGAGACAGAGCGCACAGCACATGGCCGTGCGCTCTTTTTCTTGAATGACTTTGCGCAAAAAAAATGACGGACACCCGGCCAAGGCACGCAATTTGACAGACGAACGAATTTCCTGTAAACTCTAGCAATCATGGATGAAGACCCTCCTGAACAATCAGAATCTCACATAACTTCGCGAGAACGATTTTGGTCCGTTGCTCTATCATGGTACGGATCCTCCCACCAGCGCATGGACTCTCGTGTAATGCCCTTTCGAGATGCCAACGCGCCATTCTTGTGCGGTTCCCGTTAATGGCGAGCAGCACGTCCGCGCTTCTGCCTCACGCACACGGGTTCGATGACGGCTGGTGTTGTGTTGCCGGCTATTTGCACACTTCTCTGGAGAAGCCCAAACGATGACCCTTTCCATCATTGTGCTGGCCGCCGGCCGAGGCACACGCATGAAATCAAACCTGCCCAAAGTCTTGCACCCCCTGGCCGGGTGGCCCATCGTGAAACATGTCCTGACCACCGCGCAACAATTACAGCCGGCGCACACGCTTGTTGTCCTGGGCCACGACAGAGAGAGGGTGCAACAGGCACTGCCGCCAACTGTGACCTGCATAACCCAGAGTCCGCAGCAAGGCACCGGTCACGCCGTCCTGCAAACGCGGGACACCCTGCGTGGAAAAAGCCAAACCGTCCTGGTCCTTTATGGCGACACACCACTGGTCAGAGCCGAAACCCTGCAACGTATGCTCGACGTGCACACCCGGCGCGACGCTGCCGTCTCGTTGCTGACATTTCTTCCGCAGAATGTGACCGGTTATGGCCGCATCCTACGAGACGACTCAGGCAATGTTCGGGGAATCGTGGAACAAAAGGATGCCACGCCAGAGCAACTGGCCATTCAAGAAGCAAACAGTGGTATCTTGTGCTTTCGGGCAAGCTGGCTGTGGCCGCATCTTGACCGGTTGGTCCCCAGCCCCGGTGGCGAATACTATCTGACTGATTTGGTAGCCCTCGCAGCCGGCGAAGAAGAGCCCATCGGCAGCCTGGTTGCCGAGGACGCCACCGAAGTGATGGGCATCAACGACCGCCGCCATCTCGCCGCCGCCGAGGCCGAAGTGCAGTTGCGTATTGGCCGCGAATTGATGCTCGCCGGCGTAACCCTCCGTGACCCAAACACGGTCTACTTCGAGATGGGCGCCCGGGTGGGGCGCGATACGGTGATCGAGCCTAACACGTTCCTGCGTGGGAACACCACGATTGGTGAGCAATGCGTAATCGGCCCGAACACCCTGCTGCGAAACGCGACCGTGGAGAACAACTGTCAGATCATAGCCTCCGTAGTTTCCGCTGTGCGCATCGAGGAGAACTCAAAGATTGGCCCTTTTGCGCACATCCGATAGGAAACCACCGTCTGGCGAAATTCGATTTTGTAGACTGATTTGTACTTCGCATCCCACAAAACATTGAGGCGATAACGGGAAAAGGTGTATTAAAGATGTTGGACTTGGTCAATTGGTTAGTCGTCGCCGGTCTTGCCGCTGCAATGGTGCCCTTGTGGATCAGCGCGCTCGCAAAGGGAATCGCCCTTCACGAAGAACTGCACAGACTGGCTGCCTGGATCAATATGCGCGAAGTTGATTATTGGCTTGCGCAACGCGAGACGGTACTCCGCTGGTTGCTGAACGCGACCGGTCTCATCGCCGGCGCCGTGATCATCCAAGGATGGGCTGCCACGCAAGGGTTGGGAATCTATGCGGCCGGCGCATCAATCGCCGTCTGGGTCTTGATTGCCGGCATGCTGGGATATGCGCTTCCCCTTGGGCTTGGAAAGAAACATTCTGCGCGCCTGGCGCCCACCGTGAACGGAATCGTACGGGGATTGTCGCTGATTCTATACCCCTTGCTCTGGCTGGCCATGAAAATCTCCCAGGCCGGCGGCCTGACGACCAGCGAAATGGGCCACACACACGGAAAGCTAACCGACGAGGATCTGCGCGCTCTGGCCCACGTCGCCGGCGCCGACAACGGCACCATAGAAAAAGAAGAGCGAGACATGATCGCCGGCGTCTTCCAGTTGGGAAACGCGCTGGCCCGTGAGGTCATGGTTCCCCGGCCCGACATCGTGGCCGTGGATGCCGATACGCCCATGCTCGAAGCATTGTCCACGGTGATACGGGCCGGCCACTCCCGTATCCCCGTCTACCAGGGCAACATCGACAATATTATCGGCATCTTGTATGCCAAAGACCTGCTCAGCTACCTGCGCGATGGAAACACGGCTGTTTCTCTCAGCAAAACCATTCGCGACGCCTATTTCGTTCCAGAATCGAAAGCGGCCGACACGCTGTTGCAAGAGCTTCAGCAACTCCGCACGCACATCGCCATCGTCGTGGACGAGTATGGCGGCGTCGCCGGCCTGGTGACCATCGAGGACTTGCTCGAAGAGATTGTCGGCGAAATTCGCGATGAATACGACATGGCCGAGGAGCCTCTCATAGAAGTCATTACCCCATTTGAAGTCATTTGTAATGCCCGAATTGACTTGGACGATCTCAACCGCCAGTTCTCCCTCTCCCTCCCTACGGAAGAAAGCGACAGCCTGGGCGGGCTTATCTACAGTCGACTCGGCCGCATACCGGAAGTCGGCGACACGATTACCGTAGAAGGCGTGGAAGCCACAGTTCTGGACATCGAAGGACAACGGATCACCAAAGTGAAAGTGATTCTACCATCTCCCGATACGGAACCTCCGCCACCTTCCTCCTCAGAAACGAAACCGAACCAGCGGCGAACTTCGGTGGAAAACGCCTCGAACCTGCTGGCAACCATCATGAACATCCTCGCCTGATTGCCATCCGGCGGCTCCGCTCGAGCAAATCATTTGTGCGGGCGGGAGGTGAACGGTGGGCTTGCGCAGCGAATGTCCGGGGAGCACGAGGGGTGTCCCCTCGCCTTCCTCTCTCCCCACATTTCGGGGCCTGCGGCGAATCGCTGCGCAAGCCCTTATCACAAACCTGCTGGAAGGAAGCAGGTTGATCGTCCGGCAACGCGCCTGGGCGCGTTTTGGGTGGCAGACCGCGAATTCATTCGGGGCTGCTTTGCTCTCTGGCGAAAAACGTGTTAGAATGTGGCCGCAATGTTCTCACGCCAGTTGTTCGACCGCCGGCAACGCGAATTTGCCCTGCTTCTGCTCCTGTTTGCATCCTTTCGGTTGATGGCCTTGCTCCTCTACCGGCCTGGAGGATACATCCTGGAGTGGTATGGCTATTACCTGCCCAACGTCAGTTTTGTGGCCCTCTCCGACCAGGGCGCATACCCGTTCATCCACTATTGGATGGAGTACCCGCCCCTCTTCCCTTGGCTGGCCGTAGCAGTTTACCGCCTGAGCCTGTTGCTCCCCCCCTGGAACGATGCCCGGCTCTGGTTTCAACTCGGTATGGGACTGGCTCTTCTTCCTTTTGAGATCGGCAACCTGGTTCTGATCTACCGCCTGGCCAACCTTTGGCAGGATGCGGCGGGAGCATTGCGATCAAGCTGGTTCTACTCCCTCCTGTTCGCCCCGCTCTTCACCTGGCTGGGCTGGTTCGACCCGATGCCCCTCTTCTTCTTGCTGCTGGCACTCTACTTGGCCCTGACGCAACGGATTGTCCGTGCCGGCATCGCCATCGGACTGGGCTTCATGACCAAGTTGCTTCCCGCGCTGATTCTGCCCATCGTCTGGCGAACGGCGTCCAGCCGCCGGGAGGCCTTGCGCGCAACCATCGCAGCCGTGGCCGCGACCCTTGCCGTTGCCGCCCCCTTCCTGTGGATCCGCGCGGATCTCCTGGCCGCTTCATTCATCAGCCCGCTACGACGAGGTTCCTGGGAAACCGTCTGGGCCTTGCTTGACGGCTACTTTTCCGGCGGCGTGGTCACCCCCCTGGCCGACCGGTTCGATCCGGCCACCGCCGCCATCACGCTCCACCCGTCCCATCTGCCCTGGCCGCTGATCACGTTGGCCTTCGGCCTGGCCGGACTCTGGCTCTATCTCCGGCCACTCGATTGGAAAGCGCCGCGCACGGTCGTCGCCTTCGCCGGTCTGACCGTGAGCCTCTTCATGCTTTGGAGCAAGGGGTACAGCCCCCAATTCATCATCTACCTCCTGCCGTTCGTGGCCCTCCTGCTGCCCAACCTGCGCGGAGGCATCTACGCCGTCTTGCTCGGCCTGGCCAACGTGGCTGAATGGCCGGTCGCCCAATTGATGCTTCCTGACGAGAAAACGCTTTTCGCCGCCGTGATCGTCTTCCGCACGCTGCTGCTGATCGCGCTTGCCGTCGAATATGGCGCGATCCTCTTTCCACGCAATCGGGTTCATCGCTGGCTAAAACCGCTGCCCGTGCTGCTGACCCTGCTGGCCGTCGCCGGCAGCACGATAGCCGCGCCCTCCGCTTTTGCCGCCTACCGCGCCGCCCGTTTGCAGGCCGATCCCTATCGCCAGGCCATCAGCAGCCTCACCGCCGGGCCGACCGCGACCTTCTTGTTCGCCGACCGCGACTTGTATCACCGCTTCTATCCGTACCTGGCAAATGGCCAGCAAGCCAGGCTGATGACCAGCGTCCAGGGACGTGAAGCCGGTTTCCCCTGGCTGGCCCGGCAGACCGGCCGCCTCTGGCTGCTCGACAGCGGCTCACCGGAAGCCGCCCCCCTGCGCGACTGGCTCAACCAAAATGCCTTCCCTGCCGGCGGGCAGTGGTTCGACACCTTGCGCGCAGACCTGTACGGCCTGGGAGACGTGGGGCCGGACCGGATGTTGGACGCGCCCTTCTCCGCCGGAATCCGCCTGGACGCTTGGGCGCATGACGAAGGCCCGTTGTACGCCGGCGACATCTTCCGCTTGCGCCTTACCTGGGAAACAGACCGGCCTGTGACGGCGAACGAGCAGGTCTTCGTACACCTGCTGGGGCCGGATGGCCGTCTGCTGGCCCAACACGACAGTGCGCCTGCTGCGGGCCGTTGGCCGACAACGTCCTGGCAGCCGCACGAACGGGTCGCCGACGCGCACGGCATCCCCCTGCCGGCCGACCTGCCGCCGGGCGACTACGAACTGGTCGCCGGCCTGTACGACCCGGCCACCGGCCAACGCCTACAACGACCCGATGGCACCGATCACGTGCGGCTGGGCCAAATCACGATCAGGAGCCGCGCGGCAAAATGAAGCGCCCCACCGCCACCCGCCGCCCATCGCAGACGCTCCCCGCCCTCTTCCTGGCGCTCATGGTGGGGAGCTATTTCCTGTTCTTCGCCACGCTTACCGTGCAGCGGCATGAGGCGTTCCAAAGTACGGCCTTCGATTTGGGTATCTACAACCAGGCCTTGTGGAATACGGCCCACGGAGCCTTCCTCCGCTCCACGAACGAACCGGGCTTCAACATGCTCCTGGCCGACCATTTTCAACCGACGTTGCTGCTCTTCGTCATCTTCTACCTGATCCATGCCGGGCCGGCAACCCTGCTCGTGAGCCAGACGGCCATCCTGGCCCTGGGGGCACTGCCTGCATACGCGCTGGCGACCCGCATGGCCCGGCCCAGGGTCACCCGTCCGGAAGTCGTAGGACTGGTTTTCGCTGCCGTTTACCTTTTGTCACCGGCCCTGGAGCAGGCCAATCTCTTTGATTTTCACCCGATGACCCTGGCGGCCAGCTTCCTGCTCTACGCCTTCTACTTTCTGCGCACACGGCGGCGGCGGCTCTTCCTCCTTTTCGTCATACTCACCATCGGTTGCAAGGAAGTGCTGCCCCTTGTCGGGTTGCTGCTGGGCGTCTATGTGTTCCTTTTCGAGCGGGAACGCCGGCTGGGCTTGGTGACCGCCGGCCTTTCCCTGCTCTGGCTC
This sequence comes from uncultured Ardenticatenales bacterium, assembly GCA_964455755.1. Lineage (GTDB taxonomy): Bacteria > Chloroflexota > Anaerolineae > Ardenticatenales > JAADHH01 > JAADHH01. Next base: position 30,518 of record CAYWAK010000007.1, read on the forward strand.
TACGCCGGTCTCTTCTTGATCATCCCCCACTTCAACGTGCGCGGACAATCCCAGTATTTCGCGTTGCACTACGGGCAATGGGGCAACACGCCCTTCGAGATGGCGCGGACCTTGCTGACCAAGCCCGGAGCGCTCTGGAAATCGCTGAGCGCTGCGCCGAAGCCGGCCTACCTTTGGACCCTGCTGGCTCCGTGGGCCCTCACGCCGTTGGCCGGGCTGCCGGCGTTGCTGCTGTCGCTGCCGATCCTGGCCGTGAACCTGTTGAGTGCAACCGGCCTGATGCACGACCCCGACTTGCTTTTGCACTACGCCGCTCCTTTGATTCCGGTCCTTTTCATCGCCAGCCTGGACGGCATGGCCTGGCTGGCCGACCGCGCGGCATCGCGGGCATGGCCCCGTGAACGGGTCGTCTATCTCCTCACCCTGGTCGTGCTGAGCGCCACACTTTTGGCCCACCGGCAAGGGGGGGAGACGCCGCTGGCCGCCGGTTTCCGCTGGCCGGAGATCACGCCCCACCGGCAGGCGGCCCAGGCCCTCTTCGCGCAGGTGTTGCCGAACGAGGCCCTCAGTGCCAGCGACCGCTTGAACCCGCACGTGAGCGGGCGAAACACGCTGTACGTTTTCCCGCGCCTGGAAGACGCCGGCACGGTTCTCTATGACATGACGCCGACGAACGTGCCGCTCATCTCCCGCGACGAGTACGACTTTGTGCAGCGGCTGATCCGCGAAGAGGGATTCGGCGTCGTGGACGGCCGGGACGGCATCTTACTGCTGCGCAAGGGTGAGACGAACCGGACGATCCCCCCTTCGTTCTATCGCTTCGCCCAGGCGGGAGGGGCCACGCCGCAATACCCCGCCAACGTGATGTTCGGCGACTCCTTCGCCCTGACCGGGTTCGACGTGCTGGAGACCCGCCCGTCTGCGCCGCGCGTGTACCTGCGCCTGTATGCACAGGTGCGCCGGCCGCTTCCCGACGACTTGCGCATCTTCACCTTCCTCACCGGCGAAGAGGGGAAGCCGCTGCCCGGCAGCGAATACGAGATTCCGGCGGCCATCTGGTATCCGACACGGCACTGGCCCACCGGCGAGACCATACGGCTGGACACCTTGCATTGGGAATTGTACCGGCACCGGCAATTTGGCGTCGCCCTGGTCGTGACGCGCGGCGACAACCCCTGGGACGTGGAAAGCCGGCTACCGGCGCAGATCGTGGCTGCGACCGGCGAGGCGGCGGGCCGGCCGGAGGGCACCCTCTTGGAACTCGTGCGTGTTCGGCGGGTCGGGCGCGGGGCCGAGGTGCAGCCAAGCCTCCGGTGATGATCACTCATCAATGTGTCAATCGGAAAGATCATCATAGACCGCACTCCCTTGTAAATAGGACACAGATGACACGGATAAA
>CAYWAK010000008.1:0-16095 GCA_964455755.1 uncultured Ardenticatenales bacterium
CCGTGAAAATCTGTGTTATTCTGTGGCTAAAGCAGAAAACGCCAATGTCCAGTTAGAAATTGGGGGGGGCGTAGCTGTGTCAGTCTTGGGCCAATAGCGCCAACCTTGCGCACTCATCCAGCACGGCCGGCAATTCCTGGGGCGAGGCAATGTCCGTGGCGACGCTGAGCGTTTGGGTGCTTTCTTGCAACAGGCGGTAGCGACGCCCGCCGCGCTCGAATCGCTCGCCCTGTGGCACGACGGCCGGCCACGTGGCCCGAAACAGCACCTGGCCGCCGTGGTCAACGGCAATCGTCCAGACGCCGGTGCCGGCTGCCGGCTCCCGCTGTCCTTCAACCGTGTCATACGCAACCACATCCCAGCCCTGCTCACGCAAGATTCCGACCAACGTTTCGTATTCCATCATCGCTCCCCTGTTTGCACACGTCCCCACGCCGCGGCGCGTGACCCGCGCTCACTGCACAATCTCAACCTGGCTCGGGTCGTTGACAATCATCTCCGGCCAGCCACGATAGAGCTTGATCAGGCCGGTAACACGAATGGTCTTGTCCTGGTAATAGACATCCGGTGTTTGCGGCCACTTGTCCCATACACTGGGGAAGATCACAACCTTGAAGTTGTTGTCGCGGTCTGCGTCGGGCATCAGCCAGATCACCCGGCCACTGTCATAAAACTCCCGGACCGTCAATTGAACGGTAACCTCCCGGTAAAGGAACTTCTTGGCATCCTTATGGTCAATGTAGCCGCTGGCCGGCACGGCCTGGCTGCTCTTGGGGTAGGCCTCGATTGTGCCGATTTCCCAGTCGGCCGCAAATTGGTCGCGCATCTTGCCGACGGCCGCCGAATCGTCGAAGCGCATCCCCAGCTCGCGATTGAAATCGAGCGAGTTCGTGGTCAAGTTCTCAGAGCCGACGAAGCCCAGCCGGTCATCAATGATGAACACCTTGGCATGGACGTAGGGGTCTTGCAGATAGCGGACTTGACCGCCTGCCTGACGCAACTTCTCACGACCCGGCTCATCGTTGTCGCTTTCGATGGGATAGTGAGGCGACGTAACCAACCTCACCCGCACCCCCCGTTGTATCGCCTGGATCAAGTGCGTCTCGATCTCCGCGTCCTGCATGTTCTGTTGTTCCATGTCAATCGATTCTTGTGCGCCATCAATCAGTTCCAGCAAGAAGGAGCGCGCGTTGATCGGCGACCAGGCCAGGTCTGGGTGGCTGACCTGCGGACGGGTGCGCTCCCAATCCGCCTGGAAGACACGTACGACCTCCTGCACAACGTCGGGGTCGTGGATGACCAAGCCGTATTCGCGATTGGCGCTGTACGCCGAGGCGGTAAGGTTGCCTGTGGTGAGCACGACATATTCATCGTCCACCACAATCGCCTTCTCGTGCAGATAATTGATCGTGCGCGGATCCCACTTTAGTTGGACACCGCCGTTTTGCAGGTCGGTCCCAACGTCCACGTTCCCGGAGCTGCCGCCATACGGGTTCAGCTCCAGAATCAGGCGGACATCCACGCCGCGGCCGGCGGCCTCCTTCATAGCCTGGATGAAAGCGGGGTCGGTAATCTGGTACATAACCACGCGGAGGGTTTTCTTCGCGCCATTCATGGCCTGTAGAACAGGCTCCTTGCCGGCTTGCGGCTCAATAAACAGGGACAGCTTGCTGCCCGAAGCGGGTGGCGCGCTGTTGTCCGCACATCCGGCAAGAAAACCGGCCAGGCTGATGATCAAGATGAGTAGCAGGGCCAATCGCAGATGTTTCATCGGTATCTTCTCCGCCAAGACGTAGTCTGTATTGTGTACAGCGGTCTACTTGCGCAGCACCACGTACAAGCTCAAGTTTCCTTCCCGCCCATCTGATCGAAACGATTTCAAAAGCGTGAATCTGGTATCCGCAGCCAGCGCGGCCGCCTCCTGTTCATCCATCAGGTGACAATAGCGCAGCGCATGGCCGCCGGCGTGCCAGTTCAGCAGGTAGTCGTGTGGCTCAACGGCACTTTCATCCACGCCGATTTCACGCCAAGGCACAATCTTTCGGCGCATGCGCTCTGTGGTCGTGAACTGCCACGTGCTGAAGATGAACAGCCCCCCTGGCGCAAGCAAATCACGGATCTGCCGCACCAGGGCCGTACGATGTTCCGCGCCGGGCAGATGGTGCAGCACAGCCAGCGCGCTGATCGTGTCAAATGACGACCGCGGCAGCGCTTTCGTCCAAGAGGGATCAGCAATGTCGGCCACGACGAACTGGGCTTCGACCGAATCGTACGCCTCCGCTCGCATTCGTGCCAGCGTGATCAATTCGGCGCTGAAGTCCATGCCCACATAGCACACCTGCCGGCCCTGACTATCGAGGAAAGTGGCCCAGCGACCGTTGCCGCACCCAAGGTCCAGCATCACGCTGCGACGAGGAACAAAAGCCAGCAACCGGTGATAGCCGGGCTGCTCCCGAAAGCGTGTGGCTGCGAAAGGCCCGGCCAACGTCGTATAAAGATGGCGATTCATGGCCAGCAACCTTCGCACCAAAGTCTCTTCCATGCTCACCATCATAGCAAATTAGCGGGAAATCGTCAAGTGAAGAAGGCTGCTGGAACGCCTCCAAATTTTCCAAACGTACGACTTTGTGATATACTTATCAGGCGGTCCTTATTCGAGGCGAATGGCGCGATTGCGACGGCGGTACGCGCAAGCAACGCCTGTGGAGCATGTGACATCCGCGCCATTCGTCGCAGACATCCGGATGTGCAATGAGGCATGTCCGATAGTTTAAGGAGGAGTATCATGTCCAGTCAGTTGCGTGAAGAAGCATTACGATACCATTCTGAAGGTCGGCCCGGCAAGATTCAAGTCGTGCCGACAAAGCCAACGGTCACTCAACGACACCTATCTCTTGCTTACACCCCTGGAGTGGCTATTCCTGTCGAAGAAATAGATAAGAATCCAGCCCTTGCCTACCAATACACCGCCAAGGGGAACCTGGTTGGCGTGGTGAGCAACGGCACGGCGATCTTGGGACTCGGCGATCGAGGGCCGCTGGCTGCCAAGCCGGTGATGGAAGGGAAGGGGGTGCTATTTAAGCGATTTGCAGACATAGATGTCTTTGATATTGAAATTGCAACGGAAGACCCCGATGAGATTGTCTCCATTGTGAAGGCCTTGGCCCCCACATTTGGAGGCATCAATCTGGAAGATATCAAAGCTCCGGAATGTTTCTATGTTGAGGAAAAACTCAAAGAGATTCTGGACATTCCCGTGTTTCATGACGACCAGCACGGTACGGCCATTATCTCCGGCGCCGGATTGCTCAACGCTCTGGACATCATAGGAAAGAAGCTTGAGGACATAACCATAGTGATGAATGGCGCCGGGGCCGCGGGGATTGCTTGTGCGGAGTTTTATGTGCGGCTCGGTGTCCAACGCGCGAATATCACCATGCTCGACTCGCGAGGCGTGATCTACAAAGGGCGCGCAGCCGGCATGAACCCCTACAAAGAGCGCTTTGCCCTTGAAACCGACAAACGTACCCTGGCCGAAGCCCTTGTCGGGGCCGATGTGTTCGTAGGAGTCTCCGTAGCAGACATCGTTACCCCAGAAATGGTCGTCTCCATGGCCGACAGGCCGATCATCTTTGCCCTGGCGAACCCGGACCCCGAAATCCGCTACGAGGTGGCGAAGGAAGCCAACCCGGAAGCGATCGTTGCTACCGGGCGATCCGATTACCCGAACCAGGTCAACAACGTGTTGGGCTTTCCCTTTATCTTCCGGGGTGCACTGGACACCCATGCCCGCAGCATCAACGACGAGATGAAGGTTGCCGCAGCCCATGCTTTGGCAAAGCTGGCCCGCGATGATGTGCCCGATTCCGTACTCAAAGCGTACGGCCTGCAGTCCCTGCGGTTCGGCCCAGACTATATTATTCCCTCCCCACTCGATCCGCGGGCGCTGGTTCGTGTGGCCCCGGCGGTAGCGCAGGCAGCCATAGACAGTGGCGTGGCGCAAAAGAAGCTGGACATGGAAGCCTACAGCATGCAATTGGAAAGCCGTCTGGGCAAAGGGTGGCGAATCACGCGAACGATCATCAACAAAGCCAAGTCTGCGCCCAAGCGTGTTGTATTCGCCGAAGGTGAAGAACTGAAGATCATCCGCGCTGCGGCAGAAATCACCGACGAAGGCATCGGCGAGCCCATCCTACTTGGCCGACCGGAGCAGGTGCAGGCCAACATCGCCGCACTCGGCCTCGATTTTGCACCGCGGATCGTAAACCCGCGCCAGTCTGACCTGCGCGACGGTTACACCGAAACCCTCTATCGTTTGCGACAACGCCGCGGCATGACCTATGCCAGAGCGCGCGACCTGGTCCGCAACCCGAACTATTTTGGGCCGTTGATGGTGTATCAGGGCGACGCGGATGCGTTCGTTTCCGGGCTGACCTACAACTATCCCGATGTACTGCGTCCGGCATTGCAGGTGGTCCATACACGCAAAGGTGTTTCAAAAGTCGCCGGCGTCTACATCATAATCGCCAACGACCGCGTCTATTTCTTCACCGACACTACCGTAAACATAGATCCGACCCCCAACGAGCTGGCTGAGATTGCCACGCTGGCGGCGGACTTTGCCCGCGAGTTCAACGTTCGACCGCGTATTGCTATGCTTTCGTTCTCCAACTTCGGGAGTGTGCGCCATCCCCTGACTTTGAAAGTGAAGGAGGCGGTGGAAATAGTCCGACAGCGTCGCCCGGACCTTTTGATAGATGGAGAAATGCAGGCAGACACGGCCGTTTCACCCGACACGGTGGACTATCCCTTCAGCCAGGTGAAAGATGCCAATGTGTTGGTCTTCCCCAATCTGGAGTCGGCCAACATCGCCTACAAGCTGGTGCATCGCCTGGGTGGAGCGGAGACGATTGGCCCGATCCTGCTGGGTGTGGGCAGGCCGGTACATGTGTTGCAGACCGGTGATGAGGTGCGGGACATTGTGCGCATGACCGCCGTCGCCGTCATGGATGCGCAAAACCGCGAAGAGTAGCTAGCAGCTTGTCGGAGAAAGAATAATGGGGCACAGATTTTCCGATAATTTGGTCTGAAAATCTGTGTTCCCGACAGCCTGCTGGCGCGCGCCGCGCGGCGTAACCGTACGTGCGCTGTGCAAAAGCAGCCAAGAGTCTCCCGGCCAGTTTTTTCTCACACCGGTCGGGAGACTTTCAGTTGGCGTGGGTTGCAGCCGGCCGGCAAGCCATCCCTGACCATTGCCGGGGGGTGACCGTGTGGCAGATAAGCCAAGTGGGTCGAGCATGCGCAATCGGAGGAGCCAAAGCCCGCCACAGGAGCCAGCGCTCCGGGGAGATGCAGCATTGCGCGGGCCCATGCGCATTCCAGCCGCTCCGCCGACACCACGTACCAGACGCGCGTAGGGGCACCTTGTTGCAACAGGTAGTCTACATGCCAATGCAGCGCTTTGCTCCAGCGCAAGTGTCGCCCTACCCGCGCGCGAATTCCGCCACTTCCCCGTGCGCTGCCGCAATAAAGGTATAGTCCGGCCGGGAAATAGAACCGCCCCAGCCGCCCCACGGTGATTTCCTGCGATTCGGTCAGCAGGATGTGAAGGACGTACGTCCCTGCGGCAGGCGGCAATTCCAAAGAGGGGGCAGGCACGTCGGCCAGACGAGGACCGTGGGGTGGCGCAGAAACTACCTTCGAGCCAAAGCCCATTTCGTCGAACACGCGCTCCAGCCGGCTACTCCACCGGCCATATCTCGAACAACGCATCCATCTGGGCCGGTTTAAACATGACAGTAGTAAACATTTCTACGTCTGTATCCCAAAGGGTCACGTCTTTTTCAAACGATTCGGAGAGCGAGCTTGTGGCCAGGTCCATGTTTCCCTGCACGATATGGCAAAGGGCCAGATAGAAAGGGGGAAGCGAATCGACCGCGTACACTTTTCTTGCGTGAGAAAGAAAGGGGATAGCCTTTTCGGCATTACCCAACGCCAAGTGGGCCATACCCTTATAGAGGGAACTTTCGTCCGTATCCGATTCGCCCAGTATTTTTAACAAAACGACTTCTGTCTTCTCCGGATGGCCCAGGATATGCCAAAGGCAAGCCAACTTGATACCTACATAGCCATCATCCGGGAATTCTGACCAGGTTAGCTCATAAACGTGACACGCTTCTTGCAGGGCATCTTCCAATTCATACGTTTGTGCGAGGGCCAGGAAAGTCTCCAGCCTATCCCCAATTTTCAGAGCCAGCATGTGGGAATAGACTCTACGCGAGTCTTCCGTGTGGCCGGCAGCCATGTATGCCGAGGCCAATACGTTGCAATGCCAAGCCGTTTGGTTCCGGTCGCCCTCGTCAATGGCATGAAACACGTCCAGCGCCGGGTGAATATGTCCGTATTCGACATATAGACTGGCCAACCTGTTCGCCAGGATGACATCCCGGTCACCAACATCTTTGGACAGCGCGGCAATCTCCGCTACGGCGGTTTGGAGATCGCCCCGGTAGAGTCGGGAAAGGGCCTGGCGGTAACGTCTGACAATGTTCGGGGAATGTAGGATGTCAACCAAGTGCAAGGCGGCACTATCGGCTTTGTCGAAAGGAGTCAGGCCTTTCCAGGGCAAGGCCTTGGAGGGCCAGTTGACAGACTTCGGAGTAAGACTATCGTTGGTCATAGTTTCCGCTTTTCCATAACCTTACCGTACCGCGCCGGCCATCTTACGGTTACGTGAAATGTTCAAGCACGCCTCAACCCCGGCCGCCATGTTAGCGCTGCCGTGCAATCCAGTATAACACGGACTTCGTTTCCCGTCAAACATTCAACCAACGGGCTGCGAATTCATTCGGGGCTTTGACTTTGACGTTCCAACTGACATCTGCTATAATTATGCGCCACATGGTGGGAAGGCTACCAACGACATTGCCAAGCAATTGTCGCGTCTTATTCTATCCCCCGCTTTCTTCTCTATGAGGGTTACAAAAACTCCCTTCAAGGAGCAAACAATGACGATTGCGGCAATTTTCGATTTTGACGGCACACTCTTCACCGGCCACACGTGGCGGGCCATTGCCCAGCATCACCGGACAGAGCGCGTCAACCGGCACTGGCTCTATCTCTACCTGGGCATCCATCTTCCGCTATGGTTTCTGCACAAGCGGGGCTTCATCAGCGAGGCGCGCGCGCGGCAAATCTGGGCCAGACACATGGGGTGGACCCTCCGGGGATTGTCCGAAGAGCAAGGGAACCGGGTATTCGATTGGATTGCCGACCAATACGCCATGCCTCGCCTACGTCCGGACATCTTCGCGCTGCTTCAACAGCATCAAAGTCAGGCCCATCGCATCGTGCTCCTTTCGGGCACGTTTGAACCGCTGGTCGCGACGATTGCCCGGCGACTCCATGCCGATGTAGCCCTGGGCATGCGTCTGGAGCTTCGCAATCACCGCTATACCGGACACGCGCTTCCACCGATTCCGCAAGAGGAGGGCAAGTTGGATCGCCTGCGTTTGTACCTGGCCGAAGAAGGCCGCGACATAGATTTGGGCGCATCTTTTTCTTATGCCGATAGCATCACAGACCTGCCTGTCTTGACAGCAGTCGGCAATGCGGTGGCTGTCTATCCCAATCCTGCCCTGGCCGACTGGTCTACGCAGCAGGGTTGGCCTATTGTGGGTGAAGTGAACCGTGAGTGATGGCGAAATAGTTCTCGAAGCGGCAGTTCCGGCTATACCAAAACGTAGAGACTACACAAAAGGGAGCATCAACAGCGCCATCTTTGCCCTGGGTGTGCCGATGACCCTGGAAATGGCGATGATCAGCCTTTACCAGGTGGCAGACTTGTATTGGGTGGGGCGCTTGGGTTCTGCCGCGCTGGCTGCTGTAGCAATCGCCATAACCGTGCGTTGGGTTCTGAACAGCCTCTCCATGGGACTTGGTGTAGGGGGATTGGCCGTTGTCGCCCGCCGCATCGGCGCACAAGAGCACGGGAAAGCGAATCATGCCGTGGCGCAAGCGATTCTGATATCGTTCGTGCTTTCCCTGTTCCTCGCCGCGCTGGGCCTGGCCACAATGCGGCCTATGCTGCGGGTGCTGGGCGCCGGCCCGGACGTGCTGCCTCTCGGCGTAGATTTCTTGCGCGTAACCTACCTGGGGATGTGGGCCATCGTCATGGTTCCCATCGTGAATTCCCTTTACCGCGGCGCCGGCGATGCCCGAATCGCGCTGGGTGTACTGGCCTTTGCCAATGTCCTGAACATTGTGATTGAGCCTTTCCTGGTTCTGGGGTGGTGGGGCATGCCCCGTCTTGGAGTAGGTGGCGCGGCCCTTTCCACGGTGATTGCCCAGGCGGCCGGATTGCTGCTGCAAGTGGGCATCCTGGCCAGCGGTCGCGCGCGTATCCGTCTACACCGGAAGGACCTGGTTCCCGATTGGCCCATCATGCGTCGCATCCTGGATATTGGCACCCCCAGCACAGTGCAAATGCTGCTGCGCGCATCGTCACGGATCGCGCTGCTGGGTCTCGTCGGCCTGTTCGGTACGCTCTCCTTGGCCGGTTATGGCGTGGCCAACCGCATCTTGCTGATCGCCTTCATTCCCGGATTCGGCATGGGCAACGCAGCTGCCACCCTGGTGGGGCAAAACTTGGGTGCCCGGCAGCCGGAACGTGCCGCACGCAGTGCCTGGCTGATCGCCGCATACAACATCGGGCTCATGGCCGTTTTCGCGGTTTTCGCGTTTCTTGCGGCGCCAGGATTGATCGCTTTTTTCGATCACACCTCAGCCGTGGTGAACTACGGGGCTACCGGGCTGCGTATCGTCGGCATCAGCTATATTTTCTCGGCGATGGGTGTCGTGTTGGCCCGGGGGTTAGATGGCGCCGGGAATACGATGCCGGCCATGAGCATCAACCTGCTCTCCCTGTGGGTTGTCCAAGTCCCCATCGCCTACGTGCTTTCAAAGTCATTCCTCGGCGCCGATGGGATATGGGTGGGTATCGCCATCGGCAACATTGCGAACGGACTTTTCATGGCCTATTGGTTTTATCGCGGGCATTGGAAGAAAAAAGAGGTCTAGGGAAAAAAGTCGGGGCGAGAGGATTTGAACCTCCGACCACTTGAACCCCATTCAAGTGCGCTACCTGACTGCGCTACGCCCCGTGTTTTAATTCTATCATATCTGGCTCAGTTTTGCAAATTAAGGCTTGCGGACAAGCCCAAACCACCTCGTATGCCATCCCCCGCCCGCGCCCCCTCACCGGCGAACGATCATGCGCAGGAAGACGAGCAGTGCGCCTGCCCAACAGGCCCAACCAAGCCAGACATTGCCAAACGACTGTGAGAAAGCCCCGACCACAATCAAGAACAGCAGGACCAGCGTGTCGGTCAGACGATTTACCGCACCCTCCATGCGACGCACCGCCTGGTCCAGCACGGCCGCTTCCGGAGAGTGGATGACGACTTCGTCGTTGATTACCTGATCCAACGCATCTGTGACCCGTTGCGGCAGGCCCCAGAGCGCTTGCCCCTGCTTGCGCAATTCGGTGAGCATCTGGTCCAACGTATCGGCCGCCGTACCGTCTTGCCCCATAATCTTCCGCGCATACGGTTCCGCCGCTTCCATCGGGCTAAAATCGGGGTCGAGGGTAGAAGCCTGTCCCGACAGGATTCCCAGACAACGGCCCAACAAAATGAAATCTTGCGGAACCTGGAAGGGGAACTCGAAAAGCACATCCCGAAACTCTGTGGTCAGCCGGCTAATCTCGTCATAATCTATGGCCCGAAGCTCGGCCATACTCATGCCGTAGTAACGGTCAATGATCGCGGACATGGCCCGCACAATGGGACGCAAATCGGCATCGGGCAGGAAGAAGCCAAGCTCTTGCCAGGAATGGACCATGCCAAAGTAGTTGCGGGTGAGCATTTCCACCAGCGTGCGCCGCAAAATCTCCGTGGTCTGGATCGGCAGGTGGCCCACCATGCCAAAGTCCACGAAGACAAGGATGAAGGGTCTCCCAACCTGGCCGGCAGGGAGGGGCGAGCTCTGAGGCAAAATAAAGAGATTGCCCGGATGGGGGTCAGCGTGGAAAAAGCCGTCTTCGAAGACCTGCTGCAGATACACGTTGAAGAGGCGGTCGGCCACCTCCCGCTTGTCTATGCCGGCCGCGGCCAACGCTTCCATGTTATTGATCTTGATTCCGGACATCCACTGCAGCGTTAACACGCGACCGGTTACTTTTTCCCAGTACGGGAGAGGCACCATGACCTCGGGGTCTTCCGCGAAGTTGCGCGCAAAGGCCTCGGCGTTGTGCGCCTCGGTGACATAGTCGAGCTCTTCGTAGAGGCTGCGGCTGAACTCATCCAGGAGGGCGATAAAGTTCACGCGCCGGCGCAAGGGCCCATAACGATTTAACCATCCGCCGGCCCAGCGCAAGGCGGCCAGATCTGTCTCCACGATAGCTTCGATGCCCGGCCGTTGAACTTTCACCGCGACCAGCTCGCCATCGGACAGATAGGCGTGATGGACCTGGCCCAACGAAGCGGATGCGGTAGGCTGGGGTTCAAACTGGACGAAGAGCTGATCCAAGGCATCTCCCAATTCGCCCTCGATCACTTGCTTGACCTGGTTGAAGGGCACGGGAGGCACTTCGTCCTGCAAGCCACTCAGTTCATCGGTTACTTCCGGAGGAAGGACATCTACGCGCGCGCTGAGGAATTGCCCCAGTTTGATCAAAACGCCTCCCAGCTCCACAGCCAAGACGCGGAAGCGGCGCGACAATTTCCGGCGGCGGTTGGCACTGCCCCGGCGAGCAAGCCCAATCCGCAACGTATGGGGAAGGAAGACCTCCCACCACCACATACTGAGCAGGGTGTACGCAAAAAAGGTTGTGACCCGCACAAAGCGCCAGCGCAGGAGCATCAGGTTACACGCGGCCGGAAGGGGGCTATTCGCTGATGTTGCTCAGGGCCTGCCGAACAGTGTCCAGCGCCGTCTCAATCTTGGTGAGCTGCGTATGAAGTGAGTCCAGGCTGTCCTGAAGGGCCTGGATGGTTTCTTCCGCAGGAAGATTGTCGGCGAGTTGGGCCAGGTTCGCTTCCAGATTCGCCACTCGTTTCGTGAGGTCACCGCCCGGTGCAGGCGGAGAAGGGTCCCCACCCGGTTCTTCGGTGAGCTGGAAAACAAAATCGAGCCGCCTGTGGTTCGTGCCGGCAATCATTCCCAGTTTGTCGGCCAGGTCACTGCGGATATCCGGGTCGGCTACCCAAACGGCGGAGACACCGGCGCCGGCCTTCGTGATGTAATCTCCACGCCCCATGCCAAAGCCCACATCGCCGCGGTCGTTCGTCTTTCCGATCACCGCCTTGCCCTTCCAGGGGGACGCGGGCTTGTGGGTCAGCTCTGGGGCTCCGGGCCAGTAACGGGCAACGGCAACGCCGATGAGAGGGTCTTTCGCTTCATCCAAGACCGTCACGATTTCGGTGGATGCCCCCTCTCGCTCGATGACCTCCACCAGGCGATACACCTTTTCACCGGGAGACACCTCAGCGCGCGTGTGCAGGGAACCATAGACCTGCGTTACCCATTCCCAATCTTGCTCCACACCTTCGATGTCAAATACTTTCGGTTCCATCGGTTCAATCCTCCTTGTTGGAACGTTTCCACGTTTGTACGCTCTGTGTCTTGGTAACTTTGTGATGAGCCAAGCCGTCACCCGGTCGGGAAAAGCGCATGGTCGTCAAGCATTTGCTGGCGCACCAGCGGTATGGGAGGCGCTCCGTAGGAAAGGAATTGATCGTGAAACGCACCCAACGAGAATGTTTTTCCCGATTGTTCCTGCTTTTGCGTGTAATCGGCGCGCAGCTTGCGCAAAATGAGCTTGCCCAACGTGTAATTCAGATAGCCCGGGTCAAAGGTGCCTCGTTCGGCCTCCTTGCGAGCAGGCAATTCATCCATGTACGCATGTTTCACGAAGAACTGGGTGGCTTCGTCCACCGTCATCCCTGCCGTGTGCAGGCGAATGGAAACCAGATAGCGGCAATTGCGGACCAGCGCCTCGGAAAGTTGCGCCAGATGCAAGCGGGGGTCGCCATCGCCGTACCCCTCTTCCAGCATCATCTCTTCGATGTAATGGGCCCACCCTTCCCAGAACGAGTAGGCGCCGAAAGTCTTGCGCACATCGGATGGCGTTTGGCGGTAGTGCAGGTAATGAACGTAGTGTCCGGGATAGGCCTCGTGCGCCGATACGTCGCGTAACGTGTAATAATCAAACTTGCGCAGCCACTCCTCTTTCTGTTGGGCTGTCCAATCATCCTCCACCGGCGTCACGTAATAGAAGGCCTCTGTGGCTTTCTCTTCAAAAGCGCCCGGCGAGTCCAGCATCGCAAAGGCCCAGCGCAAGAACGGCGGGGTCTCCGCCACAATGCAAGGGGTGTCCGACGGAATGGTGACAATCTCGTGCGCGCGGATAAATTGGGCAAGCTCATCGAGCGTAGCTCGCGTGTCACTTATCAGGCTCTGCGCGGTCGGGTGATGGCCGGCGAGGGTGGCCAACACTTCACGGGGGGGCTTGTCCGGCTCGATCTGGGCAGCTACCGCCACGAAAGCCTGCTCGTTGCGGGCCAGGTCCTGTTCCCCCAGGCGCACAAGTTGCTCCAGCGGCATGTCTACCATTTCACCGAAACGCAACATCTTGCTGTAGTGATCGGTTCCGATGGCAAAATCTTGCGTAGCTTCAGGCAGGAGTTCATTTTTCAGGCGGTCGAGCATCCGGGTGATGGCTGTGTGGGCCAGATCCCGGGCCTGTTGCCCCTCGGCACGCAAATCCTCATCCGCGAGGGCGTCCCATTGCGCCGGCAACGTCTCGCTTAGGAAGCGGATGTGGCCCTTGAACATCTCCATCGCCGTCGCCACAAACGTCTCCGGGACGGGGCGTGCGATATTGGACCAGCCGGTTTCCAGAAAGGCCGGCACAGCGCGAAGATGGCGGATCAGGCCACGAAAGCGATCCTCAAACGGCGCGTAATCGCGCTTCAGGTAGCCGCTTACGTCGCAATAATTGCTGTAGACCATCGGGTTTCGCTGCCAATCGCGCAACTCCTCCCAGCCGAAAACCTCTTCTTGCAGCGCGAGGGACAATACGATGTGGTCCAAGTGCTGCTCCGCATCGAGCGCGGACGTGTCTATTTCCGTGAGCTGATGCTGAAACTGGTGCACCGTGTCCACCCAGCCGGCAATCGCTGCGGGGCGCCAATCGGGCAGCTTGCCGTCATACTGGTGGAACCCCAACGCAACGGCCATGGTGGGATGAAAATCGTGGAATGCTTTCAGAATTTCTTCAGACAAAGCCTGGAAGGCGGTGGATGATGAGGGCATTTTTGTGTGAACTCCTTTCGAGTCGCCGGTTGCCGTGCGGGTGCGTTGTGCAACGCCTCGCGCAGTACGCAATCACGGGTACATTTTTTCCAGCATCCTGGGGAAGGGGATCGTTTCGCGCACGTGAGGCAGGCCGCAAATCCAGGCAACCGTGCGTTCCACGCCCAGCCCAAAGCCGGCGTGGGGCACGGAACCATAGCGACGCAAGTCTATGTACCACTCGTATGCGTCGCGCGGCAAGTCGTGTTCCTCGATGCGCCGCTCCAACAGCTCGGCGCTGGCCGTGCGTTGGCCCCCGCCGACGATTTCCCCATACCCTTCGGGCGCAAGCAAATCAACCGAACGAGACAACTCCGGGTGTCCGGAGACCGCTTCCATGTAAAACGCTTTGCATTTCGCCGGATAATGATACACGAAGACGGGCCGGTCGAATTGCTCGGAGATGGTCGTTTCGTGCGGCGCACCAAAATCCTCGCCCCACGGAAAATCGGGGAAGCCTTCGCGGTGCAAGATATCCACCGCTTCGTCATACGAAATGCGTGGGAAGGGGGGCACGATGCGTTCCAGGAACGTCGTATCCCGCTCCAGGAGGGCCAACTCGCGCGCATGCTCCCCCAGGACCGTTTGCACAACTGCGCTCACGAACTGCTCTTCCACGTCCATCACATCTTCCAAAGTGGCATAGGCCATTTCCGGCTCCACCATCCAGAATTCGGTCAGGTGCCGGCGGGTCTTGGACTTTTCCGCTCGAAACGTGGGCCCAAAACAATAGACTTTTCCAAAAGCCATTGCCGTGGCCTCGTTGTACAGTTGCCCGCTCTGGGTCAGGAAGGCCGGCTCGCCAAAATAATCGGTCTCGAAGAGCGTCGTGGTGCCCTCACAAGCAGCGGGGGTCAAAATCGGCGTATCCACGTTGACAAACCCGTGGTCGTCCAGCCAGTTGCGGATGGTTTTGACGATCGTGGCCCGCACGCGCAGGATGGCATGTTGGCGGGACGAACGGAGCCACAAATGGCGATGGTTCATGAGAAAATCCACGCCATGCTCTTTGGGCTGGATGGGATATTCGGCGGCCTGCTGGACGACTTCCATGCCGGACACAGCAAGTTCATAGCCGCCGGGGGCACGCGAATCGGCGCGTACGGTGCCGGTGACAATCACCGACGATTCCTGGGTCAGGCTTTTGGCCAGGGCAAAGACATCCGGCGGAACTGCTTTCTTGAACACCACGGCCTGAATCATGCCCGTACCGTCGCGCACCTGCAAGAATTGCAGGCGGCCCTTGTCCGTCCTGTTGTACAGCCATCCCCTAATCGTAACCTCTTGCCCCTCGAACTGGGAGACATTTGCAAGGGCTGTAATCGTTGTCATGTCATCACCCTTTCCTACCCCGGACAAGCCGGAACCCAAAAGGCTACCTACAGATTGCACAGATTCTGACCAACAAGTCCATCAAATTATACTCGCAATCCGCACTTTTGTCACATTGGCGGGAACGGGGCTCATCCGGCGGCACACTGGCCGATGATTTCAGCAATTTGGCGCACGCTTGCGTCCCAACTGAAGCGCTTGACCCGCTCGAACCCGCGCGCGATGAGGTCGCACCGCAACGTTTCGTCGCGCAACAAACGCTGCAGGGCGCTTCCGAGCGCGTCCGTGTTGTGCGGGTTCACGAGCAAGGCGGCCTCGCCGGCGACTTCGGGCAGCGAGGTGGCGTTGGAACAGAGCACGGGCGTCCCGCAGGCCATCGCCTCCAGCACCGGCAGTCCGAACCCTTCGTACAGACTGGGAAAAGCGAACGCGACTGCTCCTGTTAACAGTGCCGGCACATCCTCCGACGCAATGTAGCCGGGAAAGCGCAGCCGCGCGCCCAAGGCCAACGTTTCCGCACGCCGGTAGAGGTCGTCGGTCAGCCAGCCACGCCGTCCGGCGATGACCAACTCTGTCGTCGGGGCGTCGAGCCGGGCGAACGCTTCCACCAGTCGCGCCAAGTTCTTTCGCGGCTGCACGGTCCCCAGATAGAGCACATAACGTTCGCCGATGCCATATTTCGCGCGCGCCTGCTCGATTCTGCGCTCGTCGCGCACCGGCTGGAAGCGCTGCGCGTCATATCCGGGATAGACGACCGACACCTTGGCCGGATTCACGTGCAGGTGCGCGTGCAAGTCGCGGCGCGTGGCCTGCGAGTCGGCGATCACGTGGGCAGCGACCCGCACGTTCCAGCGCGTGGAAACCGTTAAGTACCACCGGCTGAATGCAGGGTGCGTTTGCGGATAGGCCAGGTATCCCAGGTCGTGAACGGTGACCACACAGCGCCTGGGATGTACCAGGGGAATCACATGGGCCGGCACAAACAAGACATCGGGCGCATTGCGAGCCATCTCCAGGCTCAGGCGTGCATGCGTCCAAAGGCGTGGGAAGGGCATCACACGCCATTCAGCGGCACCGGTGGCCGAGGTCAGATCGTCATCCGGTGGTGTGGGCGCATAGAATCGGATGCGATGGCCGCGCAGGAAATCGGGCAAGCGGCGCACAAGCTCGGCGCTGTAGGTCTCCGTGCCGGTTCGCTGCGTGCGCGTGGCCCGACTGGCGTCAACTCCGATGAGCATAATGCAGCCCCCGCTTCCCTTTCCTGAACCTCTCCAAATGGCATGGCAACGTGTCGCGCTGCAATTGTACCACAAGCATTCGATAAATCAAATGGTTACACAACCCCACAAC
>CAYWAK010000008.1:16195-31372 GCA_964455755.1 uncultured Ardenticatenales bacterium
GCTGCAATTGTACCACAAGCATTCGATAAATCAAATGGTTACACAACCCCACAACGTATTTGTTTACCGCCGAGACGCAGAGGGCGCAGAGTAGGGGCGCAGCATTCTGCGCCCCTACCTTTTTCAAACTTCCTCCGCGTCTCTGCGGTGTATCTGAGAGCGGTAAACAAGTACCCCACAACTTTACGCTATACCCTTCACATTTTGCCCAATTTGACATCTTTGCAAAGTACCCTATAATTGAGGGGACGAAAAAACCCCAAATGCATATGAAACAGACAGACCGGTATCATCTAAGGAGCCGTACAAAGGAATGCAGCAAAGTAGTGGCATCCCCATTTTGCTCGCCGTAAAACGCCAGGCCCTTGGCCGTGAAATTGGCCAACGGCTAACCGAAGCGGGGTATAAAGTAAGCAAAATCAGTAAAGAGGCCCGTATCCAAGCGACCACAACAGAGCAGCGCCCTGCCGTGTTGATCCTGGATGTTGCCATGCGTGATGGACGCGGCTACGACATTTGCACAGAGCTGAAAGCGCACCCGGAAACGATGAACATCCCCATCGTAATGCTTGCCGGCTCCGGCGGAAACCTGGACTATCAGCGCGCCATCGAGGCCGGCGCCGATGATTGCATTACCGACCCCCTGAATAGCACAGAGGTGACCACTCGCATTCGCACGATCCTGCGCATGAATACCCAGAAGCAGAGTCTGCACAACGACAACCAGGCATTGCGAGAAAAAGTCTATCTTTTGACCACGCTGTTTGCCGTTGCGAACCAGCTACGTGACAGTCTGGACCCGTCGGAAGTCTACCGCGTGACGAAAGACATCCTGCAAAAAATCGTGGGGGCGGAGAGCTTCTCGATATTTGTGAAGGATGATGAGACGGAGGAGTTCTCCCTGGCGGCGCATCGTAGGCTGCCTGCCTCTGTGCCGATGCAGACTCCCCTGCCTACAGACCAGGAAAGCATCCGTTATGTGCTGGAACGGGGACCGTTCTTTCACCAAGCCCCGGAAGATGAACCTTCACAAGAATTGACCGTACATTTCGCCGATGTGACAATGCCTTTGACTGCCTCTCTCCCGCTTGTCGTCCAACGGCAGGTCGAAGGGTTAATCCTGATACACAAATTCACCTCAAATCATGGCAACAGCCTCGATTTCGAATTGCTGACGGTGCTGAGCGCGCAGGTGGCCGTCGCAGTGCATAGCGCACGGCTCTATCGCAAAATACGGATATACACCTCTCGGCTTGACCTGCGCAGCAAGGAACTGGACCAGCTTCACAAATCACTTGAACAGCAGATGTTCCACTTGAATACGCTGACCCTTTTCAGCGCCCAACTGCACCAGTCCATTCATCTGCGCGATACGTATGCCACGATTCAGGACCTGGCCACCAACTTCATCGGCGCGGACCAGTTCTCCACGATTTTCTATGCGGATGGCGAACCCTTCGTGTATCGTTCGCATTTGGAAGGAGACTCACAATCCTCGTCCCACGAAGACATTCCTGAAGCAACCTGGCAAATTGCCAGACAAGTGATGCATACCGGACAACCCTTTTTCCGCGAAAAGCCGGCGAACTCTGGGCCACAACCTACGATTCCGGATCCAACCCAGGCCCCCATCTCTTGTGTGCCTCTGATGATTGAAGAGGAAACCCGTGGCGTCCTTATCCTGGAACACCTCTCACCGGAAAAAGAAGCCCTGACCCCTCTCGATTATGAATTGCTCTCTCTGCTGGCACATGAGGCCGCGTTGGCGCTCTACACCGGACACTTGCACCGCAAAGTGGAAATGCTCGCCGTCACCGATGGGCTAACCGGTGTATACAACCGGCGCTATTTGGACAGTCGCCTGGAAACAGAGGTCAAGCGCGCCGAGAGATATATGAAGCCTGTCTCTTTGCTGATGCTGGATCTCGACAACTTGAAAGACATCAACGATCAATATGGCCATCTTTGTGGTGACAAGGTGTTGAAGGAACTCACAGTTCAAATCCGTGGTCTGTTGCGTGACGTTGACTGGGTAGCGCGTTATGGGGGAGACGAATTCGCAATCGTCTTGCCAGAAACAGGGATTCTCGGGGCAGAGATTGTCGCCGGTCGCCTCTGCGCGGCCATCAGTGAGCATAAGGTTCACTGTGAATACAACGGGGAAACGCACAGCGTAATAAGCATGAGCGTAAGCGTCGGTATCGCCAGCTACCCCGATTACGGCACTATCGCCTCCCTCATGCAGGCCACCGACGAGGCACTTTACGCGGCGAAGAAGGCCGGCAAGGGAAAGATTGTAGTCGCGACTGGTTAGTTGCGGGATCGTGGTGGTTTGTCATTCTGAGCGAAGCAAAGCCTGTCTTGATCGTAGCCGAAGGAACTTTCGTTTTCGGTGAACAAGACCCTTCGCTACCGCTCAGGGTGACATGGATAGCGTTGCTTTTACCCCTATTTCTCGAGCAGATACTGTTTCCAGTAAGATACCCCCGAGGCGACTCGAACGCCTGCACCCGGCTCCGGAGGCCGGTGCTCTATCCTCTGAGCTACGGGGGCTCACTGTCTACAGTGTACCACAAATCACCCGTTTCGGCAAACTCTTCCCCGGCATGGGGTGTCCGTCATTCTTTGCGGCACTTGTTTGTCGCATCTTCCTTTACCACGAAGACACCAACGCAATTGCCCCCACACCCAAGCCTTCTTCCGGCGCGGGAGCGGGGGCAATCGAAAAGCTTTTACGGGCCGACCAGTTGAAACACGAAGTCAAGCCGTTGGTGTTCGGTGCCGGCGATCATGCCCAGTTTGTTGGCCATGTCGCTGGGAATCGTAGGATGGGCCACCCATAACGCTGTGATACCCTGCCCCGGTGCGGTAATGTAATCGCCGCGCCCCAGCGCAAATCCCATTTCTCCGCCCCCGTTGGTGTACCCCACATCCCCCTGGCTGCGCCAGCGAGACGCCGAAGGAATCGTCAGCTCCTCTGCGCCAGGCCAGTAACGAATGGTCGCCTGATGATCCATCGGCGCACCGTTCTGGTCCAACACCTGGATGACCACCACGGCCGGCCCCTTGCGTTCAATCACCTTGACGACACGGAAAACCTGGCCATTAGGGCCTGGCTCGGCACGCTGAATCTCCGAACCGTAGTACGACTGAATCCAGCCATAGTCGCCCGCCTGACCATCGAGCTTTGTGACTTGCAGGGGCGGGATCGCGGCGGCTGCGGGCACCGGCGTTGCGGTCGGCGGACTGGCCACGGCAACCTTGGGTTTTGCGGTCGGCGGCACCGCTGTTGGCGGCACGGGTGTGGCCGTCGGCGGTACCGGCGTCGCGGTCGGCGGCACGGGTGTGGCCGTGAAGGTCGCTGTGGGCAGCGGCGTGTTCGTCGGCGTTGCCGTCGGCGTCCAGGTCGGTGTAGCGGTCGGCGTCGGGGTGTCGGTCGGTGTGGGGGTCGGGCTGTGCACCAGGGCGATCGCTCCATTCACGGCATTGTCCACCAATCCCCCACCGCCTGTGGCCGAGACGAGCATTGCCGGAATCGAGACCCCGCATAGCCACATCACCGCCAACGCCAGCAAGGCGAAGCGAACCTTGACCCCTGCGCTGGCTTCGGTATACCACCCAAAGAATTCCTGAATGCGCCCCCCCAGACCCATGCCCGCAGGTTCAACGTAACTGGGGCGGGGCGGGACGGCTGTCGTCGCCGGCGCCAACCTTGCCGCAACGGGTGCAGCGGGCGGGGCGGGTGCAGCAACAGCTACCTCTTCTGCCGCCGGTGGTGTCACCGGCAAAGCGGGCGCAACGACCGGTGATGCTTTCTGCTCGGCGTGTGCCACCCAACGTCCGTTGGCTTGCTCCAGGCGTTTTCCCAGGGCACGGCTGAGCGCAACGGCCAAATGGGGGTAGCCGGCCATCAGCACATCGAAATCATCTTTGTTCAAGGCCCAGGCCTTGACATCGGTGACCGCTTGCGCCGTAGAGCGGCGCGGGTTGCCCGTCAGCAACGACATCTCCCCAAAGAAATCACCGGCGCGGACGATATCCAGGACGAAAGACTCCTTGTCGAGCCTGGCGAAGAGTTTCACCTGACCGGCGAACAGGAGGTACATCTCCTGCCCGAGCGCCCCTTCTGCATAGATCGTTTCGTTGGCGCGATAGCTCACCGGGCGCAATCGTCCGGCCAGATCATCGAGTTGGACCGGAGTCAGCACATTCAGCAGCGCGACGCGGCGCAGGTCTGCGTGGCCGGGAACGCGCGAAACTCCTTCCTCCAGCCGCTGGCCCAGTGCCCGGTTTACCTCGGCCCCCAGCGCAGGAAATTGGACGGCTAGCGCGTCAAAATCGCTTTTGTAAAGTGCCCACAGGTTGCTATTCATAATCGCGCGCGCGGTAACCGATCGCGGCTTACCTGTGAGCAGCGCCATCTCGCCAAAAACTTTCCCTTCGGTAAGCCGGGCAATGGACGTATCTTCATCGACGATCTTGATTTGCCCGCTATCAATCAGGTACATCGCATCGCCAGCATCGCCAAGCTGATAGATCACCTCACCGGCAGCGACATGCCGTAGAACCAATCGCTCCACAATTCCATCAACAACATTTTCCGGCAGCGAGGCCAGGAATGGCACCTGCCGAAACTGTTTCCTCGCCTGGTCGCGATCGGCCTTTCGCAAGTAATGGGCCATTTCGCGACTGAAAGCGGTCCGAATAGCGGGATAGCGATAGGTCAGAGCTTGAAAATCAGTTTCGGTGAGGGCCCACAATTGGGTATCCTCCGTCGCACGGGCTACCTCTTCGTAGGGCTTTTCTAACAGCAAAGCCTCTTGCCCAAAGATTTCGCCGGGGCCGACGTACCGGAAAGGATCAGGGGCATCGGCTTCCGTAGAAACCAAACTGACGTTGCCTGATTCGACGATATACATGGCCTCCGGCGGCGTGTTTGCGCGATAGATCAGGCTTCCTTTGTGAATGGACCGCAAGTGCAGTTTCTGCGCTATCGCCAGAAGTTCCTCGTCCCCCAAGTCGGCAAAGAGCGAAAGGGGTTTGAGCCGATGTTCCGTCAAGTACGAATCTATGTGGGCGATCCGTTTGCCAACGGCCAGACTCAGCTTAAAGCTAATCGCCGGGCGGGCCGATAACAACTCATGGAAGCTCTCCTTGCGCAATATCCAGACATCCACGTCGGTGGCCGCCCTGGCCCCGATGGTATGGGGTCGTTCCAACAACAGATCGAGTTCGCCGAGCAGCGTGCTTGGTCCCAAGTTGGCAAGGATAACTTCGCCTCGCGGAGAAGATTCCACCAACTGAACCAGGCCCGACTTGACCAGGAACATCGCCTTACTCGGTTCGCCCTGTTCAAACAGAGCCGCCCCGCTGGCAAGTTTCCTGATCTCCATTCGCTCACTGATTGCACGACGTTCCTCTTCTTCCAAGGCAGAGAAAACGGGTGTATTCTCCAAAAAACGTTTCTTCAATGTCCAGTTCACCTCCTGGTAGTGGTTTTCCTTCGTCTTTCAAGATTATCGGGCAGTCCATTCTTTTCGCTGGAAAACAATTTCCCAGCCGTGCGAAGGGTTCTGGCCGCTTGCACGTGCAGGACAAACCACGGTTAGTTCATCCCCACGTAGAGCAGAGACCGCCTCGCTCCCGGGCACATCCACTACCAAAGTATATGTGCCCTTGCCCTGTACGTCGTAATCTGTGTACCCGGGATCAGCACCCTTCAAACCGGTAAAGAAGGTCTCTTGATGCCCATCCCCAACAATGCGAGCCGTTCGTTGCCAACTCCACCTACGATGCGGGCCTTCTCCCATCTCCTGACACCACAACACATGACCTAGAAAGTCATGTGTCGGGAATTAGGAGAGAAGAGAGGTCTGTATGCACCGGCAAGAATGCGGGGTTGGCTGAAATCCAGATTCCGGTGATTGTTTGATGCCCTTTTTGTTTGGTTCCAGGGCGTTGGTCAGTTGTGTCAGTCGCTGCACTTTGTGGGCCGTTCCCCCTTGTTCGGCGACCTGCATTGCAAGCGTCCCGACTTCGCCCGGACCGTACCCAACAGATCGCAGCCCTTTTTGCGCCAACGCCAAGTCGCCGGTTCGCGCATACGATGCGCTTACCATGTAGACATAATCCCCCTTAGTTACCACTTGCCGGCCCACCAAGTTAAGACTTTCGTCTCGGGCAAAAACCTGTTATAATTGCTATGGGCAGAATGCCGAAGGTGGGAGTCGAACCCACAAGAGGGAACCCTCACGCGAGTTTGAGTCGCGCGCGTCTGCCAATTCCGCCACTTCGGCATTTTCATAAGTATAAACGATGTAGGGCAATTCGTCAAATCTTGCAGATAGGGTGGTGTCCGTCAAAGTTTTGCGCGATGAATGACCTGTCGCCAACACAGGATTGACAAAACATCAGGGCCAGAACACGGACTATGGACAACGAGAAATCGCTGGTCACGGCTGCTCAAAAAGGTGATTTGTCTGCTTTCAACTGCCTTGTGGAGCAGTACCAACAACTGGTTTTCAATACCGCGTATCGCGTGCTCCTGGACGCAGATGCGGCGGCCGATGCCACGCAAGATGCCCTCCTCTCGGCCTATCGCGCGATCGGTACGTTTCGAGGGGGCTCGTTCCGCGCCTGGCTGCTCCGCATCGTTACCAATGCCTGTTA
Source organism: uncultured Ardenticatenales bacterium (assembly GCA_964455755.1). Taxonomy (GTDB): domain Bacteria; phylum Chloroflexota; class Anaerolineae; order Ardenticatenales; family JAADHH01; genus JAADHH01. The sequence continues at coordinate 22,865 of CAYWAK010000008.1, forward strand.
CGACCAACTTCGCGCAAAAAAACGCCGGCCCACCTCGTCTCTCGATGCCCTGCTGCTTTCTCCCGACGACCCGGGCCCCTTCATCACAGAGCGAGCCCAAGACAACCCACCGGAACAGGCCATGCGTATGGAATTGCGGGACGTTATCCATGCCGGACTGCGTACGCTGCCGCCGGATCAACGAATGGCCGTTGTACTCTCCGATATTCAGGGGTTCAAATACCAGGAGATCGCAGACATCATGAACGTCTCCACGGGGACGGTAAAATCGCGCTTGAGTCGGGGACGGGCGAAGTTGCGCGACTTCTTGCGCAGCCAAGAGGAACTTCTGCCCGACAAATATCGTCTCACAAGAAAGGTTTAGTACACGTCGGCATAACTTCATTGACAATAGGGCTCGTTGAAATTCACCGCAGAGACGCGGAGAACGCCGAGCTATGCACGGTTTTCTCTGCGGGCTCGGCGTCTCTGCGGTGAGAAAAACGCCTACCGTATTTGCGCAGAGCTGTACCAGCATATTTGGTACCGGCTTTTGCCCGGGCTAGGATAGAGCTACATGGCTATATGGAATCGCTTGCATCGATCCGATCACGAAAAAGTGCGCCAACTCCTTTCGCCGTATCTGGACGGCGAAACGTCGGAGCGGGAAAAAGCGTTCGTCGAAAAGCATCTTTCGTCCTGCCAGACCTGCCAGGATGAACTGAAGAGTCTGCGCTGGACGACCGGCCTGCTGGGCCAGACCACCGCCGAGCCGCTGCCACGCAGCTTTGTGCTTCGCCGGGCGGACGTGGAACGCGCGCGCAAAACGCCTCGACTGCGTTGGGCCTACCCCATGTTGCGCGGCGCGACGGCTGTCGCCGCCTTGCTGCTGGTGGTTACCCTGGCCGTCGATTGGGGCACAGGCCGCAATGCGCTGCCTGCGAGCGCACCCGTGCAAAAGCGCAGCATCCAGAGTCTGCAAGAATCGGCCCCTCAAGCGGCGCCATTGACAACCCGCGCGGCCAACGCAGGCACACGGGAAACACCCCCCGCGGAAGGCGCACAAGCAGCCCCTCCACCACCTCTGAAGACCGCGCCCACCGCTACGGCAGTGCCCAATCAAGCGGTCACGAGCACACCGGAACCATCCGGCGGCTCAGGGGGGCGCGTGCCGCCGCTACCTCCAACGCCAACTGCCGGCCGGCATAATTGGCGGCTGATCGAGGCCGCGCTGGGCGCTCTGTTTCTGCTGTTGCTCGGAACGACGTGGTGGGCCGCGAGTCGCAGCTAGATTGCCGCTGGAGTGTGTTCGCTAAAGTCTTGCGTGTGGAACGCCAAATCCTTCCCGCTCGCGGCCGTCGTTGCGACGCAGATCACATCCCCGGCAACACGTTCATGTAGTGCGCGTACACCGTCATCCACAACGGCACCAGCCCCAGCACGGCGATCAGAGCGAACAGACCGAGAATGATCGCCAACCAGTCAATCCCTTGCGGCTCCGGGAGTGCCCTGGCTCGTTTTACAGGCAAGGCCGGCGAAATTTGTTTCGCAGGAAGAAGGGGGGCAGCGGCAGGTGCGCGCCGGGATGCAGGGGCGGAGACCGTCCGGCGCGGCGCGGGGGGCCTGGCCGGGGCAGCCCTCGGTGGTGGGGCGGGGGCCGGAGAAACGGGGGCTTGCACGGCCCTCTGCGGGGCCGTGACCTCCTGGCCCAGGCGCATGTAACCGGACAATGCGCTGGCAAATGCGTTCCCGTCCGCGTAACGCCGGGCCGGGTCCTTTTCCAGGGCTTTTTCCGTAAGAAAGATAACCCCGCGTGGCACAAGGGGATTGAATTGATGCATCGCCGGAAGGGGCGCTTGAATGTGCTGCAAGGCGATGGCTACGTTGTCCTCTCCCTCGAAAGGAACGCGCCCGGTCAGTGTTTCGTACAGGATGACCCCGATGCTGTAAACGTCAGAGGCCGGTGTCGCAGACTGTCCGCCGGCCTGTTCGGGGGATAGATATTGGCTGGTTCCCCACACCACGCCTGGCTCCGTCGTGCCGGCATCCGCCAAGGCACGGGCGATACCAAAATCGGCCACTTTGGCCACATCCTTGGGGGTCAAGAGAACGTTCTGGGGCTTCAAATCGCGGTGGACAATCCCTTTCTGGTGGGCATGACCCACGCCCATGCAGATTTGGCGCACGATGTCCAGTGCGCGGCGCACGGGAAGCGGGGCGTCGGCCCGGATGGCCGCCTTGAGATCTTGCCCGTTCACGTACTCCATGACGATGTAGTAGGTGCCCAAGTCGTGCCCCACGTCGTAGACCGCGACGATGTTGGGGTGGCTCAATACCGCCTCGGACTGCGCTTCCTTGAGAAATCGGGCCAGGAACGAATCGTCGCTGCTGTACTGCGGCCGCAACACTTTAATGGCCACCTTGCGCCCCAGGCGGAGGTCTTCGCCCAGAAAGACTTCGGCCATGCCGCCAGTACCCAGGAGGCTGCCCAGACGGTAGCGCCTACTCAACAGCTTTGGTGCAGGCATAGAGATAGACCCTCATCCGTTATACTGGTTCATGGCTGCGTCCAGTCCCAGACGCAGCCAGAGTTCAATGGCATCCGCCGCACGCTCCCGCATAACCGCGCACTCGGCTTTCTCCGCCGAAGCAAAGTCTCGCAAGACGTAGGCTGCCGGATCCATGCGTCCCGGTGGTCGCCCAATGCCCATGCGCAAACGGGCGAAATCCCGACTTCCTAACATCTGAATAATGGACCGCAGACCCTTGTGTCCCCCATCGCCCCCGCCGGGCCGTAAGCGGATCGCGCCCACCGGCAGGTCAAGATCGTCAAGGACGACAAGGAGGTGCTCGATGTCAATGTTCCGCTGCGTGACCAGCGCGCCGACCGCGCGACCACTCAGATTCATGTAGGTCAGCGGCTTCGCCAGCAGGACCGGCATTCCGCAAATTTCGCCCCGCACCAGCCGGGCGTGGTGTTGGCGTTGGCCAAAACGGAGCCCGTGTCTCTGGGCCAGCAAGTCCACGGTCTGAAAGCCGACGTTGTGACGGTTGTTCGCGTACTCCGGCCCCGGATTGCCCAGCCCCACGACAAGCGAGAGGGGGGTAGCAAGCTCTTCGGGGCCAGCTCTATTGCCGAAGATCAACGAGAGCGGAGAATCCATGGCAAGATTCGGCGCAGCAACTGTAGAATTCCGATTAGGAGAAACACACCGAGCGTAATGCCTGCTCCGTAGAGAAATGATCCCCAAATTTTCGTAATATCCAACCCCAACCCTGGGACAGCGACCGGTACTTTGGGGCCGCTTGGTTTTGTAGGGACCAGCACGGGTGCCGGACTGGGGGTCGGCACCGGCGTGGAGTGGAAAATTTGCACGGAAGGGGTCGTGGGAATGATCAACGTGGCCTGTGGCGTCAGCGTGGGCAAAGGCGTGAGCGTTCCCTCAGGGGTGAGGGTTTCCGGAGGACCCGCGTTGGCAATTACCAGAGACGTTACGAATACTTCTTCATAGTTGGAATCTTTTCTCACCACACGCAGCCGCAGATCATACGTGCCATCGGGAATCAATACTGTATTCCACGCGGCCAATTGCCCGTCGATCACCTGATTGTTCTGCAGGGCAATCAGATTCCAGGCATTCCCAACCCGATTCGTTGGCGCCCAGGATAGCTCGTATTTCCAAAAATCGGGGTGCACGGCTGTGCCGCGAATGCTAATGAGTCCGCGCACGGTGTCTCCGCTGTGAGGCGACGTGATCTCCGCCCGCACGGACTGTTCCGCCGGTGCGGCCCAGACCGCTCCCCGTTGCCAGCCGCTCAGGCCCAACCACAAGATGGCCAGCAGCGTGACGAAATAGCAAAGACGTTTTCCATGGGCGATAAAGTGTGGCCCGTTTTCTAAATCTGATGTGCGATACATGGAGTCCTCGAGGCTGTAAGATTCATCCTTGTGAACCTGTTGCTTTGAAAATAACGTGTCGGGTGCCACGTACTGCGTACTGCGTAAAACGTGAAACGCAGTACGTTTCACGCGCCGCTCATCATTCATCGTTCCGCGTCCATCAATTCATTGTGGGTAGTGTATCATAAAACCGGTTGAATGACAAGTGACGTTTGTCTCCCCCACCGAACCGTGGTACAATCTGACAAACTGTGGACGTACTTGTTTGCCGCTCTCAGATACACCGCAGAGACGCGGAGAACGCGGAGGGCGTAGGGGCGGTAAACAAATACCTGTGGACGATTGACAGGTGATCCCGAACAAACCAATGACCGATAAACGCGTAAGCCGCCGGGGAGCCTTTGGAGTGCTGTTGCTCGCTGCCTTTGCCTTGCAAACATATCATGCCGGGCAACAGAGCTTGTGGTACGATGAGGGATTCAGCGTCTACCTGGCCGCCCAGTCCCTATCGCAAATCACGGCCCGTACGGCGGCAGACATCCACCCCCCGCTCTACTATTACCTGCTGCACGCCTGGCAGGCGGGCAGCGGCACCACCGAATTCGCGCTCCGTCTGCTTTCGGCATTCTTTGGCGTTCTTTGCGTGCCCCTGGCCTATGTCCTGGGCACACGCCTTTTCAATCGCCGGGCCGCATTCATTGCCGCCGCACTGACCGCGATATCTCCGCTCTATCTTTGGTACGGGCGGGACGCGCGCATGTACACGCTGGTCACCGCGCTGGGCATGATGGCGTCGTATTTCTTGCTGCGCCTAACGACCACGACCGGTTACTCGCGCGACCGGTACTGGTGGGCATACGTGTTGACACTCACCGCGGCGATCTATGCGCACTTCTACGCCCTGTTTCTGCTGGCGTTCCACATCGCGTACGTCTTGCTCGACCTGCCCTCGCACCGGCCCGCACAACGACGCCGCGCGCTCCTCCGTACCGGCTCGGCGCAATTGCTCGTCCTGATCGCCTTCGCCCCCTGGAGCGGCTTCGCGCTAACCCGTCTTGGGGCCGATGTCAGCTACTGGCCGGGGACGCTGCCGCTCGTCCAGGTGGTACGCGATACGTTGGCCTCGTTTGCTACCGGCCAAACTGTGCCTGCGAACATCGCCACGCCGATCGCCTGGGGCTGCCTGCTGCTATTCGCCGGAGCGCTCTTTGTCGTTGCCCACAGCCAAAGCGACGAGGGCAAACGAGCGGCGCTCTTTCTCGCGCTCTACTTCCTGACCCCTCTGCTACTGCTATTCGCCATCTCCTATGGCCGGCCCAAATGGCACCCGCGCTATCTCATGTTGGCATCCCCACCCTTCCTCCTGGCCCTCGCCGGCGGCGCAACCCTGCTGCGCACAGGCTTTGCGAACCGGCCGGCGTACCGTTTGTGGGCACGAGGCGCGGCGGCCCTGGCCATCTTTCTCGTTGTCGCCACTTCCACCTACGCCGATATGAACCTCTACCAGGACGCGCGCTTCACCAAGGACGACTGGCGAGGCGTAGCCCGCTACGTCAGCCGGCACAAGCAAGAGGACGAAGTCGTCATCCTTCTTTCCGGACACACGTTTCCGGTTTTCACCTACTATTATCAGGGTGATGATTGGTACCCCTTGCCAAACGAGCCAACACTCTCCACACGCCACGTGCTCGGCTTTGACGTGGCCACGGATCTCAACCGCATCCTGGCGGGCAAACACGGGGCCTGGCTGGTGTTGTGGGAGGATCAGGTCGTGGACCCGAACGGCATCGTACCCACGATGTTGGCCACAGAGGGGCAGGAGACGCCGGTCAATCCGACGTTTTGGGGTGTGGGTCTACGGCACTTCCGCTTTGCGGACACGGCCCATTTCTCGTCGGCTCCCCCCATTCAACGCGAGGCCAAGGCCAACTTCGGGCAGGCCTTGCAGCTCCTCGGCTACCGCCTGCCGGCGCAACCTTCGCCCGTTGACGGCGGTGCGGAAATCACCCTGTTTTGGCAGGCGCTGCACCCGCTGACCGGAGACTATCACTTGGCGCTGCGCATCCGCGACGCGGGCGGTTTCTTGTGGGGGAAACTGGACCGCCGGCCGGCCGATTATCTCTATCCCACCGACCGCTGGGCCGCCGGACAGGCCGTCCCCGGCCACTATCGTGTCCCCTTGCTCCCCGGCACGCCTCCCGGCCGATACTGGCTGGAGGTGGGTGTCTATGCGCCGGCGCAGCCGGAGGGGCTGGATGTGCTGGACGCGGCGGGGGCGGCCCGGGGCAAAACGTTCCGCTTGGGCCCCATTTCCCTGGCCCGACCCGAACACCCCGTCACTCCGGCCACGCTTGACCTGCACAATCCGCAAAATCTTCCGGTTGGGGACAATCTGACCCTGCTGGGCAGCGAGCTTTCCGGCGGGCCGCTGCTGCCGGGGGCGACTGTGGCCCTGACCACCATCTGGCAGGTGCGGCAGCCGTTCGAGACGGAGCCGACGTGGCGGTTACGCTGGCAGGGAGCGCGCGGCCCGGCCGGCCCGGAGACGGTTGCACCGCTGGGCACCGGCGATTTCCCGGTCACGCGCTGGCAAACCGGCGACGTGGTACGCACGCAACAAGCGCTGATCGTGCCGCGGGAAGCGGAGGCGGGCAGCCTCACCTTGCTGGGAACGCTGCACGACGTGACCGGGCGCCCCCTCGATTCAGGGGTCGTGCTGGGCGTAGTGCAAGTTAAGTCCGTGCCGCACAGCTTTGTACCGCCGGCGGTTGCCCATGCGCAGCAGGCGACATTTGGCGAGGGGATTCGCCTCCTCGGCTACGCCGATCTGCCCGACGTCACGCACCCCGGCAAATCGCTGGACCTGACGCTGCACTGGCAAGCGGCCGGCTCCATGAGCCGGTCGTACACCCTCTTCGTGCACCTGCTCGACGCACAGGGCAAAGTGTGGGGCCAAAGCGACCGCCTCCCGCTGGATGGCGCGCGGCCCACGACCTCCTGGCTGGCCGGCGAATTCTTGACCGACACAATTGCCGTGCCGGTCAAAGCAAGCGCTCCGGCCGGTTCCTACCGGCTGGAGATCGGATTCTACGATGGCGGGGCGCCCGATCTGCCGCGCCTGCCGGCCTTCGATTCGTCCGGCCGTCCGGTCGGCGACGCCGTAATCCTCGACCGGCCCGTCGCTATTCGCTGAATCTGTCGCCGGACGAGGGATTCTGGCGCTGGCGCTCCACAAAATCACATTGACCCCCACCTTGTTCTATGATATACTTGCCCCATCAAATCGGCCGGACCGCTCCTGACTCGGCAATAACATGGCGACGGGCAAGGGGTTAGCTATTTTCACAACGGGGAAAAATGGACATTGTATACGTAGGAGCGAACAACTGGCATACTATCCGGCAACGGAGCCAACACATAGCGGCCGGCCTGGCTGAACAGCACCGCGTACTCCATGTAGACCCACCTCTGTACTCCATACCGGGGTATCTTCGCGATTCCCTGCTCCACCGGTCGCAACGCCCCTTTCGAACGCACATCGAGCGAGTACGCAAGCAACTTTGGACCGTTCAGCTTCCGCCTCTGCTTCTTGGAAGCACGAGGTGGAATTCCATCAATCGCGCGAATGTCCTGATTGCTGCCCGGATACTGAAAGGTGTGATCGCTCGTTTGCAGTTTGAGGAAGTCTTACTCTGGATTGCCAATCCGTTTGTCGGAAACCTTGTCGGATTTTTGAACGAACGATTTGTCTGCTACGACTGCATGGACAATTACCCCTTCTTTTTCACAGGCCGAAAAGCCGCGTTCGTAGATGCGCTTGAGCGCAGCCTGTTCGATAAGGCTGACGTTGTTTTCGCTTCATCAGACGACCTGTATCGCAAGTGCCGGTCAAACCATAGCAACGTCCACCTGGTTCGAAACGGTGTTGAGATAGACCACTTTGCTGCTGCGAGAGTCCACAATGTGCCTGACGATCTTGCAGAATTGCCTCGTCCCATTCTGGGGTACGTTGGCATGGTACGTGATTGGGTGGACTTGAGTCTGCTGCGCCAGCTAGCCGGCAGCAATCCTCAATGGTCCGTCGTGTTGGTCGGCCCGATTCACACCGATGTCAGTGACCTGCAAGATGGGAAGAATTTATACTTGCTTGGGGAAAGGAGCTATCGAGAAATGGCTGCCTATGTCCAGGCATTCGATGTCTGCTTGATTCCCTTCAAGCGAAATCGTCTGACGGAGGGGGTGAATCCTGTAAAGATGTATGAATACTTTGCACTCGGAAAGCCGGTGGTCAGCACAGCCCTACCGGAGGTGAACCGCTATGCGGACGTGTGTTACGTAGCTGCAAATGCCGAAGATTTCCAGGTGTGTGTAGCCCGTGCGCTTGAAGAGGATACGAACCCTCTGGCTGATGATCTCCGCAACAGGCGCCGGGAAATCGCCACCCAAAATAGTTGGCAGAGTAGGGTAGCCGAAATACGCGAAGTAATTGAACTGAACCCCAAATCTGACACCCCCGCCTGTTTGTAACCCGTCCTGGATGATGGTGTATAGTAAGCGCATGTAGAGAAGTTGCCCGTTCGGGGGAGACTGGCGCGTTTCATTTGATCGGTGTAGGAACTGGGTTCGGG
>CAYWAK010000009.1:0-10601 GCA_964455755.1 uncultured Ardenticatenales bacterium
TGCTGTCTCCCTAGGTGACAGTTCGGCAAGATTTCGTACACGGTCACTATACACCGGTCATCTCTTTCTTGTAAGCACCTTCACCCCGAAGCCCACATGTAGATGCACTCTTTACGGCACCTTTACGCCAGTTTCACATTTTCTTTACTGAACTCTCTGCGGTTCCGTGCTATAGTAGGAACCATACAACTTCCGGTATTTACGCCTACGGTACGTTGCTGAAAGAGTTCCAGTATTCAGATTGGAACAGCGCACGGCACTGGTTTGGACATTCGATCAGAAATGGTGCCGTGATCATGATGGGAAGGAGTTTTCCGGCATTCCCGTTGCTCTAACGCAACAAACGCAATTCCTGATTGACGGTGTGCTACATTCGAGCGAGGTGTAAGATCGTATGGGTGGTCAATTCGTCACAGCGCAGCCTGTGATTTCTTCCGGCAGTCCGGCAAACAATACCCGTTCCACGGACCGTGCCCACGTCCAGACCGAACAGCTTGCCGGCGAGGCGACTTTCGACTCTGTGTTGCAACAGGCCGTGCATTCGTCTGCCGGGTTTTCCTCCGCGGCTTCCCATCATTGGCAAGCGCTCCATTTTCTGAAGACCAGCCGCGTTCCCAGGGTGCAGGTGCAAGCGGGCATTGATTCTTTTGCGCGGCTTCGTTCCTGGCTGCGAACGTTACCCGCGCAACGTGGGCAGCACGCTTTGCCAAACGCCTTGCTGCAACCGGCTCCTGCCGTGGCCGCTCAAAGCAGCCCGATGATGGCGCAACCGGCGGTTGCCACGGGGGTCACGCCGGCCGCTGCTTCTCTGCCAGGCGTGGACGGGGTCTGGGGAGCGGCCTCGAATCCGATGGCGCTTGACGCATATCCGCACCCGCCGGCAGACAATGGCCGGGGCATGCACTGGATACCGACCGTGGGATCGTCGCCCGAAGTTGTGGACCGCTTCGTGAAGGAAATGAAAGACATGCACATCAAATGGGGCGTGTTCCTTAATGACGGGACCAACGTTGGAGCAAACGATTACCTGGCGCAAAAACTCACCGAATCGGGAATCGAACCGGTCTTGCGCGTCTATACCCCGGGCCTTGTGCCTATCGGTGGCGATTTGCAGGCCATGGTCCAGCACTATAAATCTCTGGGCGTACGCTACTTCCAACTCTATAACGAACCAAACTTGCGTGTGGAGACCGGAGGCGCTCCGCCGGACGTACAGCATTACCTTGATCTCTGGTTACCGGCGGCAGAAGAGGTGACCAAGGCCGGGGGACTCCCCGGGTTCGGTGCGCTGAGTCCGCAGGGCGAATACGATGACCGCGACTTCCTACGCAACGCGTTGCGCGGCATCAAGGCGCGAGGCAAAGTGGGGGTGTTGGACCACGCCTGGCTGGCCATACACAACTACACCGGCCCGCGCGCGCTGGACGACCCCAATGGTTTCTTGCGATTTGAGCAGTACGACCGCATTGTTCAGGACGAGTTGGGCCGCTCTTTGCCGGTTATCGGCACCGAGGGGGGCACACACGTTTCCGACCAGGTCTCGGAGAAGGAGCAAACCCAAATGGTAACGGGCGCTTACGATTATATGCGCCATCGCCAGCCGTACAACTTTGCGTATACGTACTGGCTGATTGCCAATGAAGCCGGCGGAGGCAAAGATGCGGAGTTCGGTCACTACGCCTTGTTCCGCCCGGACGGCACCAGCCCCCTGGTTGATGCTTTGAAAACGATGGCCTAGGAGAGGAAGCGGATGGACATTTTTCATTCTCTGCGTATCGCTGCATCTGGCTTGACTTCGCAACGTTTGCGCCTGGATGTGATCTCGAACAATATCGCCAACGCGAACACCACGCGCACGGAAGAGGGGGGGGCGTACAAGCGCGAATCTGTGGTGTTTGGCCCTCGCGAGGAGCAAGCCCCCTTTCACCTGCCCATACCCGCTTTCGTTGCCGCCAGACGCGGTTCTGAAGTCACACCACAAATGTCCGGCGTGCAGGTGTCGAAGATCGTTCAGGATGACACACCCGGCCAACGCGTTTACCAGCCGGATAACCCCGATGCGGATGCCGATGGGTATGTCACCTATCCCAACGTAAACATCGCTACAGAAATGACGGATATGCTTTCTGCAACACGATCCTATGAAGCAAATGTCACAGTGATCAACGCCATAAAGTCGATGGCCTTGCGGGCCTTGGACATTGGGCGGCTCTAGCAGAGTGAGACGCGCCATTCTTCCTCCCGCAGCGTCCGTGAACACGCGGTGCGCCACCAGAGGATGGAACCCGCCGGCCATCGGCCATCTGACTACGGGTCACTGATTACCGATTGCTGGTTTCACAACAGGAGATTAACAGATGGATCCCATCACATTGGGCAGAGTCACGACCGGAATCATTCGCTCGTCCGCGGCCCGGCCCAGCGCCGCCGGCAATGCGGGGGGCGCGGAACAGGCGGCACAGAGCTTTGGCAAATTGCTGTCGCAGGCTGTGGACACGGTCAATGGTGCGCAACAGGAAGCGGACACGGCGATCACCCGTCTGGCTGCCGGTGAGCCTGTAGACCTCCATCAAGTGATGTTGGCCATGGAAAAAGCGGACCTCACCATGCAGTTGACCACTGAAGTGCGCGGCAAGCTTGTGGAAGCCTACCAAGAAATCATGCGAATGCAGGTGTAACGCATTCGGCAGACTCGATTGCGGTGAAAGATGGACTCAAACATAACCCAAGTTTGGCAAGAACGAATCCTTGAAACCTGGAACAACCTCACGCGCACCCAGCGTATTGTAACGGGCATCCTTTTGGCTGCAGGCGTGGTTTTGGTGGGGTTCTTTGCCCTCTGGGTTCGTACTCCCGATTATGCCGTGCTTCTCTCTGGCCTCTCGGAGCAGGACGCGGCGGCTGTCGTGGATAGTCTAAAAAAGAATAACGTTCCCTATAAACTGGATGATACGTCTTCGGTCGTCCTGGTGCCATCGAGCCGTGTGGCAGAAGTGCGCCTCTCGCTGGCCAAGGAGGGGTTGCCCAAAGGGGGGAACACTGGATTTGAATTGTTCGACACGACCAACCTGGCGATGACCGACTTTACGCAGAAGGTAAACTACCAGCGGGCCCTGGAAGGGGAATTGGATCGAACCATAGACAGCATTGATGCTGTGCAGAAGTCGCGTGTACACCTCGTTATCCCGCAACCATCGTTGTACAGCCAGGAGGAAAGCGCCGCCACTGCTTCCGTTCTCCTCGACTTGAAACCAGGACGTACGCTGGATAAGGCCCAAATCGCCGGCATCACCCATCTTGTTTCTGGCAGCGTCGAAGGTCTCAAGCCCGAGAACCTGACCATTGTAGATACCCACGGCAATGTTTTGCGTGGAAGTAGCGTGGGGAACGATTCTGCGGGGACTTCGCTGGATTTGAGCGCTTCGCAAATGGAGCAACAGAAGCAGGTGGAGGAGCAGATTCGGCGTAAGGTGCAGGAGATGTTGAATCAGGTGGAAGGGCCGAACAACGCGGTGGTGCGCGTTGCCGCCGTCATGAACTGGGACCAGAAGGAGATCGATAGCGAAGAATACGTTACGCCGACGAACAGCAGCGGCGTCCTGCGCAGTGCCCAACAGTCGCAGGAAGTTTACAATGGGAACGCGGACCAGACCGGCGGCATTCCCGGAACGGCCAGCAATGTGCCGGGCACCGCACCAAGCTATCAGACCACCAACGGAGTGACCGGTACCACAACCTACCAAAAAACCGATTCTACGCTCAATTATGAAGTGTCCAAGGTCGTTACGCGTCATGTGCTGGCTCCCGGGCAAATCAAGAAACTTTCGGTGTCGGTGCTCCTAGACCAGATCACAGACACGCAACACCTGAAAACTGTTCGGGATGCCGTGTCCGCGGCGGCCGGAATCGATTCAACGCGGGGGGACGAACTCGTCGTCCAAAGCGTCTCGTTCGATCGCACATTCCTGGAGGAACAGAACAAAGCCATGAAGGATGCCGAGCGCATGGCCCTGTACTTCAGCATTGCCCGCTGGGTAGCCCTCGCTCTTGGTTTGATCGTCATGTTCCTGTTTATGCGCGGCGCTTTCCAGGGTTTGGGATATCGCCCGATTATCGAAACAAGCGAGTTGGTTCTGGCCGAAGGCAGCACGGGTGCCGGCGCAGGGGCTATGGCCGCACTTTCGGCCGATGCGCCGGCGGGTCAACAGGTCGATGAAAAGGGGATCGCTTTGCCGCGGAGGGCTGCATTACCAGACCTCGAGTTCCCAGAGGATACACCGGAGCAAGCGGTCTTTAGACATATTCAGGTGATGGCCAAGGCCCAACCGGATTCATTGGCCCGGGTCATCAAGTTCTGGCTTGACGAAGAGGAGCACTAACGTGGCTGCAGACGTTGCTTTGACCGGCACCCAGAAGGCTGCCGTCCTGCTCATTACCCTGGGCTCTGATGCATCTGCGCAAGTGTTGCCCTTCCTTCAGGAAGAGGAACTGGAACGGGTGACCCTGGAAATCTTCAATATGCAAGCCGTGCCCCAAAGTGTGCGCCGGAACGTATTGGAGGAAAGCTACCATCTCTCGTTGACCAATGAGTCGGTAGATCAAGGTGGCTACGAATATGCCCGAATGCTCCTGACACGAACTCTCGGAGATAAACGGGCGAAGGACCTGATTGCTCGCGTGCAAAACATGCAGAAGGGGAATCCCTTTGACTTTGTGCGTGACGCGGACGCTGTGCAATTGGCCGGCTTTCTCCAGGATGAACATCCGCAGACCATTGCCTTGGTACTTTCCCACTTGCCCCCGGCGCAAGCTGGCAGTGTGCTTTCCAGCTTGAGCCCGGACTATCAAGCCGAAGTAGCCGAGCGAATCGCTGTCATGGACAGCACCGACCCAGAAGTGGTTTCGGAGGTGGAGCAGGGACTGCAAAGAAAACTCTCTTCACTGGTTACACACGATTATTCCTTGAGTGGTGGTGTGGAGTATGTCGTCAACGTGCTGAATCAAGTGGACCGGGGTACGGAGAAGTCCATACTTGACGCGCTGGATGAGACAAATCCGACTCTGGCAGAAGAGATCAGACAGAAGATGTTCGTCTTCGAGAACATCGTGATGTTGGATGACCGCTCTGTACAACGGATGTTGCGCGAGGTAGATACCAAGGATCTGGTGCTCGCCCTGAAGGGCGCCAGCGAACAGGCCAAGGATTTGATATTCCGCAACATGTCCACCCGCGCGGCGGATCTGTTGCGCGAGGACGTTTCCCTCTCCGGCCCCGTCCGCTTACGAAATGTGGAAGAGGCCCAACAACGCATCGTCGGCGTCATTCGCCGCCTGGAGGCCGCGGAGGAAATCGTAATCTCCCGAGGAGGAGATGATGAGCTCATTGTCTAAGATCATCCGAGCAGGTCAGTTCCCTGCGCCGGCACGCCGCACCACGGGCGTTCCAATCCATCCACTGGGCTCTTCGCCGCAGAAGAGAGATGTACCGCAAAAGAAGCAAGACTCCCTGCTGCCACAAGACATTGTGCGACAAGCCGAAGAAGACGCCGCACGGATCATCGAAATGGCAAAGGCCCAAGCCCAGACCCTGCTGGCCGATGCCCAGGCCCAGGCCGATCTGATTAAGAAGCAGGCGCACCAACAAGGGCGCCAGGAGGGAATCGCAGCGGGACGGCAGGAGGGCGAAGCAGAGCTGAAGGATAAACTCCATCTGGTTTACCAGTTGGCGCACGACGCAGCCGTGGGCAAAGAGAAAATCATTGCCAACAGCGAATCGGACATCGTAAACCTGGTCATTGATGTAGCGAAAAAAGTAATCGGCGAAGAGATCAATCTCAACCGGCAAGTGGTCACGCAGGTCGCGGCCACAGCCATTGCCCAGGTTCGCTCTGGCGACCCCTTGACGATTCGGGTCAATCCGCAGGATGTGGAAACGCTGATGGATTATTGGAACGATGCATTGGGAGAAAACCCGGGCGAGCGCCATTGGCAAATCGTGGCGGACCGGCGCGTGCGGGCAGGCGGCTGTATCATAGATACGGAAGCCGGCCAGGTGGATGCGCAAATTGATACGCAACTGGTCCGTATCCGCAACGCCTTCGAGGCTCTGCAGGGTGATGGCGCAGACAGAGCGTAGGACTGGTTGGATGGGCAGGGAACAGGAAAAGGAACGGACAAGATGAGTACGCAAACGGCTTTGGATCTGACAAAATACCAGAATGTTTTGCGTGACCTGCGCCCTATCCGCTGCCAGGGCAGAGTGGAGCAGGTGATTGGCCTCACCGTGGAAGCGGCGGGCCTCAATGCCCAGATGGCCGAACTGTGCCACATTCACCCGAACAGTGGACGGCCACCGGTCGCCGCCGAGGTCGTCGGGTTCCGCCACGACCGCACATTGCTCATGCCGCTGGCCGATATGCAAGGGGTACAGCCCGGCACGATGGTGACGACCACAGGCGGAGAGTTCACCGTACCGGTGGGAGACGGTCTGCTGGGACGCATTCTGGACGGCCTTGGACGCCCTATTGACGAGAAAGGACCACTGGTTCTCAAGGCCAGGAGATCGGTGATCAATACGGCTCCCCACCCTTTGCAGCGGATTCCCATAAAAGAACCGTTGGTCACCGGTGTGCGGGCCATTGATGGCCTGTTGACCACCGGCAAGGGACAGCGCATGGGCATATTTGCCGGCAGCGGCGTCGGGAAGAGCACGTTGATGGGCATGATCGCCCGACGCGCCTGCTCTGATGTCAACGTCATTGCCCTGATCGGCGAGCGGGGGCGCGAGGTGCAAGAGTTTGTGAATCATGACCTGGGGCAGGAGGGCCTGGAACGGTCCGTGGTCATCGTCTCCACGTCCGACCAGCCGGCGCTGACTCGCTTGAAGGGGGCGTGGGTAGCCACCACAATCGCCGAGTATTTCCGTGATCAGGGACTGGACGTAACTTTCCTGATGGATTCCGTCACGCGGTTTGCCATGGCCCAGCGAGAAGTGGGACTCGCCGTGGGAGAGCCTCCCGCCACCAAGGGCTATACGCCTTCCGTCTTTTCGATTTTGCCTAAGTTGCTGGAGCGCACCGGAACCTCGGACAAGGGGACGATCACGGGCTTCTACACCGTGTTGGTAGAGGGGGACGACTTGACGGAACCGGTCACCGACGCGGTACGCAGCATTTTGGACGGGCACATTGTGCTGACCCGCGATCTGGCTGCCGAAAACCATTACCCGGCGATTGATGTTTTGGGTAGCGTAAGCCGGGTGATGCCGGCAATCACGGACGATGCCCATCGTGCGGTTGCCGCGCGCATGCGCGAGGTGCTGGCCACATACCGGAAGGCGCGCGACATCATCAATATCGGCGCGTACGCGGCGGGGTCCAGCACGCAGATTGATCACGCGATTGCTGTGATGCCCAAGGTTCTGTCATTCCTGCGCCAGCCGTCCGATGCGTATACGCCTTTCGATGAAACGGTGCAGCAAATGGATGATTCGGTCCAGACTGATGCCGCCATTGCATAAGTGCGAGGGGAAGTGCACAACGACGTGGCCAATTCGTGAGCGATAATCGTGCGAAAACCATTTTCTCTGCAATCGGTTTTGGACTACCGGACCAGCATCCTGGAAATGCGGGAGTTGGAGCTTGCCGAACTTCTCCGCGAACAGCAGCTTCAGGCACAGCGCCTGGCGGGTATGCAAGAGGCCAGAGAGCGCGTGCAATCGGAGATGCGGCGCATCCAGGAAGCGCAGAAGTTAGATATCGGGGAACTCTGCTGGTGGCAAGAACGCCAGGACCTCCTCCGTAACCAGATCCGGGCACAGCAGATACGCCTCGGTGAGATCGAAGAGCGGGTGTCGGCGAAACGCAAAGAGCTTTTGTCCGCACATCAAGATGAAGAGGCGTTGCTCAAACTGCGGGAACAGGAAGAGCTTGCCCAACTGGAGCATGAAAAGCAACGAGAACTGCACGAGGCAGACGAAATTGGTACGACCCGCTATTATCGTCGCCAGAAAACGTTACGTCAAGCGGAATCTTTGAAAGGAATAGCGGATGGAAGGTAGCATATTCGCGCAACTTCAGCAGAATATTTATGATAGGTTGGCCAAGACGCTGGCCACGCTGGCCGGCAATCAGACGGTGATTCGCGCCGCTCCGAAAATGGGGGATCCGGGCCAGTTTGCCACGGTGATCCAGAATGAGGCCAAACGATACGGCATAGACCCGGCGTTGGTCACGGCTGTTGCCCAGGCAGAGTCCAATTTCAATCCGGCGGCGGTTTCCTCGGCCGGCGCCAAAGGCATGATGCAATTAATGGATGGCACGGCGCAGAAGCTGGGCGTGGACAACGTTTTCGATCCTGTGCAAAACATCGAGGGTGGGGTGCGGTTTCTGCGCTCGTTGCTAGAACGCTACGGGCGGGTAGACCTGGCTCTGGCCGCCTACAACGCCGGCCCTCATGCAGTGGATCAGTACCGGGGGATTCCCCCATACCAGGAAACGCAAACCTACGTCTCGCGGGTTCTGGCGCTGCGCGATCAGTACCGCACGTGGGAAGCGTAGTCCAGAAGCAAGAAGTTCAACTTCTCTGAGAAATTGAACTTCTTGGGCCATAACCAGGAGGGTGTGATATGGGAAATTCAATCGTGGTAGATCGTGCCATGCGGGCCTTGACCGCGGCAATGGATGGCTTGAGCCTTCGCCAACAGGCGATCGCGCACAACGTGACCAACGCGGACACGCCCGGCTACAAGGCCGTGGATGTTTCGTTCGAAGGGCAGTTGCAGCAGGCATTGAAGGGTCAGCCGGACAATCATCTGCAACTGGCCCAGACTCATGCCGGCCATCTGGCCGCACCTGCCGAACAATTCGCCGCACAGACCGTGCGCCGCTCCAACACAGCGGTACGCAACGACGGCAACAGCGTGGACATTGACCTGGAGATGTCGCAATTGGCGGAAACGACGCTGCGCTACAATGCGTTGACGCTGCTGACGGGCAAGAAGCTCAGCTTGATTAAGAATGTCATCACCGGTTCCCGGCGTTAAGGGCCATTCGCTTCGCATGGCGTCGGACCCCGTGGGGGAGCAGCCATGACAGACAAGAAGGGCAAGGAAGGAAAGTATGACCAACCTGATACGCGAGTTAAAAGCCGAACATGCGGCGATTATCGCTACCCTTGCCAAGGTGAGCAAATATGGCGTAAACACGCCCGAAGGGAAAGAATGCTTATCGGCGGCAAGATATGCTTTGTTGGCCCACTTGAGGAAGGAAGATGAAACGTTCTATCCCCCTCTGCGGAAGATTGCCGAGACGGACAGAAACTTGCAAGGCACATTGGATTATTTTGCGAAAGACACGGCAGCAATCACCGCAGCGGCTGTTCAGTTCTTTGATGGATACGAAAATGGTGGGGCAGGGATCACCTTTGCCACGGACTTTGGCACGCTCATTACCCGGCTCCGCATGAGAATCCGGCGTGAGGAAAACACGCTCTTTGCGAAGTATGAGGAGTTGGTCGGCGGCACACTCGCTTTTCCACCGGAGCGCAAGAGAGAGAGGAGGTGAGGCTTTTGATGCAATAGATCATTGGGCGAGGGAAGGAATCTTCCCTCGGCAGAACTGCCTTTGAAAGGCCATTGTACCAATCCAGAACAGGAAAGGAGGTGATACAAATCAATGCATTAACATTAACTATGATGCCAACTTTGGTCGGTGACCTCGTGTCATCGTCCGCAAGTTTGCCGGTATCCGCGCAGTCGTCGTTGTCTGCGGAGAACCTACCGCCGGACGCGTTCGTCGCTTTGCTCCTGGCCCAGTTGTCCGGAGATAGCGGCGCAAGCGGGACGGAGCTGGGCGCGGCCATCGCCGCACTGACCGGCTCGACCGTTGTAGATGACGCCACACTGGCCGCCTCTTCGGCAACAGGGGCGGTGGTCAGCGCAGACGCGCCGGCCACGGACACCCCGGCGGGCGACACGCCTGCCGCTGCCGGCGGGGCCGCAGCCACTGCACAACATGGCGCCGATCCCCAGCCACTTTTGGTGGATACGGCCGCCTTGCTCGCCTTGATGGGCCTGCAACAGGTGGTGAATGTACCTGCCTCAGGCACCTCATCCAGCGCAGCGGCTGCGGCAACACCCACCGGTGCGGTGGAGGCTGTTTCGGCCTCTGCAGTGCCGCCGGTTGCGGACCCATCTTCGGCCTCGGCCGCGTTAGCGGTGCCTAGCGAGACACAATCCGTGGCGGTGGACGGGAAACTCGTCCCGGCTGCGGATGCGGTGGTTGACGAAGCAATGGAACTGCCGACGGTAGCACAGCCCGCGCCTACCCAGGCGGCCTCTTTGGGCCCCGTGGGCAGCGCCGCCGGTCCAGGTATGCAAGGCGTGGTAGCGCAAGCTGCCGAGCCGGCAAGCGTCGCCGCTGTTGCTGTGGCGCTCCAGGGCGCGCAACCGGGGAAACCCGGCCGGGCCGCGGGAGACATCGCGCAACCGGCAAGCAAGCCGGCGCAGCCACAATCCGTTCAGGCCGTGGTCGTTCCGGCTTCCGCAACGCACACAATGCCGGCGGAGCAGCCCGGCGCGCAGCGTTCACAGCCACAGGCCA